>CAZNSG010000205.1:0-12457 GCA_964575715.1 uncultured Hyphomicrobiales bacterium
ACCACGCGGAACTCGGGCTTGCCCGAGTTCCGAAGCATAGTACGCCGGAAGTCGGGTAAACCCGACTTCCGGTATCATAGGCGAGCGAAGCGACGCCGTCCTTCGGACGGCTATGTCCGGGGGCAGGCTTTTTCGGGATCAAGCGCAAGATCAATTGTACTCGGTTCGCCGCCGCCGGAAACAAACGGTCGCGACCGCGTTGGGCAGACGGCGAAAATCCGTCAAATCATAATTCCTCCCCCGCGCCAGCAAGAAAAGGATCAAGCCGGTAATGCGTCAATCGCTTTTTTCGGCCGGATCCCCCTTGCGCTTTAACGCCGTGCCGAGAATGTCGCCGAGCGTGGCCCCGGAATCGGAGGAGCCGTATTGGGCGATGGCCTCTTTCTCCTCGGCCACCTCCAGCGCCTTGATCGACGCCGTGACCTTTTGCGTACGCCGGTCGAATTGGGTGATGCGGGCGTCGACCTTCTGGCCGACCTGGAAGCGGTCGGTGCGCTGGTCGTTGCGATCGCGCGCGAGCTCGGAGCGCTTGATGAAACTGGCAAATTCGGAGCCGACGATTTTGACCTCGAGGCCGGATTCCTTCACCTCGATGACTTCGCAGGTCACCACCGCGCCCTTCTTGAGATCGCCGGCGGTCTCGGAGGCAAACGGATCGCCTTCGATCTGCTTGATGCCGAGCGAGATGCGCTCCTTCTCGACATCGACGTCGAGCACGATGGCCTTGACCTTGTCGCTCTTCTTGTATTCCTCGATCACCTGCTCGCCGGGCCGCTTCCAATCGAGATCGGAGAGGTGGACCATGCCGTCCACGTCGCCGTCGAGGCCGAGAAAGAGGCCGAATTCGGTCTTGTTCTTGACCTCGCCCTCGATCACCGAGCCGGGCGGATATTTCTCGACGAACACCTCCCATGGATTGCGCATGGTCTGCTTCAATCCAAGCGAGATGCGGCGCTTGACCGGATCGACCTCGAGAACCTGCACCTCGATTTCCTGCGAGGTGGAAACGATCTTGCCGGGATGGACGTTCTTCTTGGTCCACGACATTTCGGAGACGTGGATGAGACCCTCGATGCCGGCCTCAAGCTCCACGAACGCGCCGTAGTCGGTGATGTTGGTGACGCGACCCTTGTAGCGCGTGCCAACCGGATACTTGGCCTCGATGCCCTGCCAGGGATCGTCGAGCAATTGCTTCATGCCGAGCGAAATGCGGTGGGTCTCGTGATTGATCTTCACGATCTTCACCTT
Organism: uncultured Hyphomicrobiales bacterium; assembly: GCA_964575715.1. Classification (GTDB taxonomy): domain Bacteria; phylum Pseudomonadota; class Alphaproteobacteria; order Rhizobiales; family Xanthobacteraceae; genus PNAI01. Next base: position 1,249 of record CAZNSG010000205.1, read on the forward strand.
GACCTGCTGGCCGATGCTGAGCGCTTCGCTCGGATGGTTGACGCGCCGCCAGGCGATGTCGGTCACGTGCAGGAGGCCGTCGATGCCGCCCAAATCGACAAAGGCGCCGTAGTCGGTGATGTTCTTGACGACGCCGTCGATGACCTGACCTTCTTCGAGGTTCTGCACCAGCTCCTGGCGCTGCTCGGCGCGGGTCTCTTCCAGTACGGTGCGGCGGGAGACGACGATATTGCCGCGGCGGCGATCCATTTTGAGAATCTGAAACGGCTGCGGAACATTCATCAGCGGCGTGACATCGCGGATCGGGCGGATGTCGACCTGCGAGCGCGGAAGAAATGCAACCGCGCCGTCGAGATCGACGGTAAAGCCGCCCTTGACCTGATTGAATATGACGCCCTGGACTTTCTCGTTGTTCTTGAAGGCGGTCTCCAACTTGCCCCAGCTCTCCTCGCGCCGCGCCTTGTCGCGCGAGAGCACCGCTTCGCCGAGCGCGTTCTCGACGCGCTCCAGATAGACCTCGACGGTATCCCCGATCTTGATTTCGTTCTGGCGGCCAGGAGCCGCGAACTCGCGCAGCGCGACACGCCCTTCGGTCTTCAAGCCGACATCGATGACGGCTAAGTCCTTTTCGATGCCGACGACGGTCCCCTTGATGACGGAACCTTCCTGCAGATTGCCGCCGCCGAAGGTTTCCTCGAGCAGCTTGGCAAAATCTTCGCGCGACGGCGCGGTACTGGTCGCTGTGGCCATGAAATCTCCCAACGGGCAGACCGGCGGCTGGTGTGGCGTCTATTCCATTCGGGCCAAGAGCCCCGCGACCCCTGGCTGCCGCTGGTGCTACAGCGGGCCGGCCCGATCATCCGAACGGTCGAGACGATGTTATTCCGGGAGATTTTCTTAGTTTCCGCGGCAAAAGCGAGGGTTTTTACGCCTAAATCAAGGGCATACGCACCCTCAACCCGCTCGTGCAGCCTCGACAATTGCGACGGCGGCCCGGACTGCGGCGTCTATATCCAAATGCGTGGTATCGAGCAAGTGCGCATCGGGGGCGCGTACGAGGGGCGCGGTCGCGCGCGAGCGGTCGCGCGCGTCGCGCTTTAGGATGTCGGCGAGGATTTCCGATTCATTTACCGTCTCGCCACGGTCTTCGAGTTCCAAAAAGCGGCGGCGAGCGCGCGCCTGGGGTGAGGCGACCACAAAAATCTTCACATCGGCGTCGGGCGCGATGACGGTGCCGATGTCGCGGCCGTCGAGAACGGCGCCGGGGGGTGTTGCGGCAAATTCGCGCTGGAAGGCCAGCAAGGCTGAGCGCACCTCGGGTATCGCCGAGACGATGGAAGCCGCCTCCCCGATGGCATGGCGCTTGAGTGCCACTTCGTCGAACCTGGTCGGATCGAGTGCCTTGGCCGCGGCGATCGCGCGCACCTTGTCATTGGGATCGTGGCCAGCATTTAAAAGAGCCTGCGCCACAGCCCGATAGATCAGACCGGTGTCGAGGTGGCGCAAGCCGTAGCGCGCCGCGAGCCGCTTGCCGAGCGTGCCCTTGCCGGAGGCGGCGGGTCCGTCGATGGCGATGATCATCTTCAGCCATGCCTGTAGGGGGAAGGTGAGAGAGCAACCGCCGACCCTTCTTCACCCTCCCCTGGAAGGGGAGGGTCGTTCATCGGAGCGGAGCGACGGTGAACGGGGTGGGGTGATGTTTGCGAAAGTAGATCACCCCCACCCGATCGCGCTGCGCGCGATCGACCTCCCCCCTCCAGGGGGAGGTGAAGCGAGTGTGCGGCGATGATCATGACAGCTCGGCGCCGAGCGAGCGCAGCATTTCGACAAAGCCCGGAAAGCTCGTGGCAATAAAGCCGGTGTCGTCGACCTTGACCGGCTGCACGCTCCCTAGCCCAAGCACGAGCGCCGCCATGGCGATGCGGTGATCCATCTGCGTCGCGACCAGCCCGCCGCCGGCGGCGCGGCCGCGGCCCTGTACGATCAGATCGTCGTCCACGATTTCGACTTCGACGCCATTGGCGCGCAGCATCGCGGCGGTGGCGGCGAGCCGGTCGGATTCCTTGACACGCAACTCTTTAAGGCCGCGCATGCGCGTCGGTCCGTCGGCGAAGGCTGCCGCAACCGCCAGGATCGGATATTCATCGATCATGCTGGGGGCGCGCGCAGCGGGCACATCGACGCCTTTGAGGCCGCCAGCTCGCACGCGCAGATCGGCCACATCCTCGCCGCCATCGTTGCGCGCATCGAGAACTTCAATCGCGGCGCCCATTTCGCGCAAGGTCATGAGCAAGCCGGAGCGCAGCGGGTTGGTCATCACGCCATCGAGAATCAGATCCGAGCCCGGCACGATCAGCGCCGCAACCAGCGGGAAAGCCGCGGACGAAGGATCGGCCGGCACCACCACCGGCGCGGGCTCTAGCTCAGGCTGGCCTTGCAGCGTGATGCGACGGCCGTGATCGCCAAATGGTGCGGTCCGCACCGTGGCACCGAAATGCTTGAGCATGCGTTCGGTGTGATCGCGCGTCGCCTCTTGCTCTATAACCGTAGTTTCGCCGGGCGCGGCGAGCCCTGCGAGCAGCACCGCCGATTTGAGCTGCGCGGAGGGGACCGGCGCTTCATAGGATATCGGGATGGGATCGGCCGCGCCCTTAAGCGTCGCCGGCAGGCGACCGTCATCGGCAATGCGGAGAATGCGCGCGCCCATCTTTTCGAGCGGATCGAGGATGCGCCGCATGGGCCGTTTACGCAGGCTGGCGTCGCCGTCGAATGTGGCGGTGATGGGGCAACCGGCGACCGCGCCCATGACCAAACGGCAGCCAGTACCGGAATTGCCAAAGTCGAGGGCCGCGCGCGGCTCCGCAAAACCGCCGACGCCGACGCCCAGCACCCGCCAGGCCGCATCGGCGGTACGTTCCACGGTCGCGCCGAGCGCGCGCATCGCATTGCCGGTATGGATCACATCTTCGCCTTCAAGCAGGCCCGCAATGCGGGTTTCTCCAATAGCAAGCGCCCCAAAGATCAAAGAACGATGCGAAATCGATTTGTCGCCGGGCACGTGCACCCGGCCGGCAAGCGGCCCGCCGCGGCGAGCCGTAAGCGGAATGGCGGCGGCGTGGTCCATTGCGGCGATCCCATGTGAGATGTGCCCTCCTATCACGCGCAGGGCAATGCGTCACGGCGCGTCAACGCTATTGACAGCGCCAGCGCAACTAGCCAAGTGAAACCTTGAATTTCTCGACCCATTCTGCAGGAAACCTCGACCGTGGCAAAACCCGAGCTCGGCACCAAGCGTTTGTGCGGCAATTGCGGCACAAAATTCTACGATCTCAGCAAAAGTCCCATCATCTGTCCTAAGTGCGCAACCGTCTTTGTGGTGGCCGCGGCGGCGACTTCGCGCTCGCGTCCGGTACCGGAAGCTGCGGCTGCACCCGTGGTCCGGGCGCCGGTCAAAGAACCCGAGGTCGAGGTGGTGGAAGCACAAGGAGCGGAATTCGTTTCGCTTGAGGAGGCTGATGCCGAAAGCCAGGGCGGCGCCAAGGTCGCAGCCGTAGATGGAGCCGAAGGCGAGGACGAGATCGAACTGGACGAGACCCTCGATGATGCCGCTCTCATCGAGACCGAGGAGGAAGGCGACGAGGATGTCACCGACATTGTCGGCGAGGGTCACGAAAAAGAGGAGGAGACCTGAAATCAGGATTCAGGTGTCAGGTGTCAGGTGTCAGGGATCACATTGATAGGTGATCGATCCTGATTACTGACCCCCTGATCCCTGAGACCTGGAGGGGCCATAGCTCAGCTGGGAGAGCGCGTGAATGGCATTCACGAGGTCGGCGGTTCGATCCCGCCTGGCTCCACCACTCGCCTTCGCCAAGGCTTCGGCGAGCAAGACCTTCGCGGGGCGAGTGTCCGCCGAAGCTTTAGCGAAGGCGGACTGGATCGGATAAGCTTTCGATCCCATGAAGTACGTTTACCTGCTCCAAAGCATCGATCATCCCGATCAGACCTACGCCGGTCTGACTGACGATTTGCGAGCTAGACTGAAGGTCCACAACTCAGGTGGCTCGCTGCACATGGTAAAGTACAAACCCTGGCGTCTCGTCACCTACGTGGCTTTCTCCGACGAAGCGAAAGCAATCGCCTTTGAGCGCTATATGAAGACCGCCTCATGTCGCGCATTTGCCAAGAAGCGGCTGCGTTAAGACAGCACGCCGCCCGCGAGGCGGCTTTTGTTTATGGTAAAACTTCCTGCGCACGATAAGGGAGGACAAATCATGCGGGGCAAGATCGGGCTGGAAGAGCATTTCGCGATCGACGACACGGTGATGGATTCGAAGGGATTTTTTCCCGACAATATCTGGGTTGAAGTGCGCGAGCGGGTTCTCGATCTGCATGGCCGTCGCCTTCGCCTGATGGACGAGCACGGCATGGAGATGATGATCCTGTCGCTGAATGCGCCCGCGATTCAGGCCATCCCCGATGTCAAGAAAGCCAGCGAGATCGCGCGCAAGGCCAACGACTATCTCGCCGAAGCGGTGCGCAAGCGGCCCGACCGCTTTCAAGCGCTAGCCGCGCTACCGCTGCAGGACCCTGATTTGGCGGCCAAGGAATTGCAGCGCTGCGTGAAGGATCTCGGCATGATCGGCGCGCTGGCCAATGGCTTCTCGCAAGTCGGCGACGCCAATACGATTGCCTACTACGACCAGAAGCAATATTGGCCGTTCTGGGAGGTGGTCGAAAAGCTCGACGTGCCGTTCTACCTGCATCCGCGCGATCCGCTGCCGCAGCACGCCAAGATCTACGAGGGGCATGGCTGGCTGATGGGCCCGACCTGGGCGTTTGGGCAGGAGACCGCCGTGCACGCGCTGCGGCTGATGGGCTCGGGGCTGTTCGACAAATATCCGAAGCTAAACATCATTCTCGGCCACATGGGCGAAGGCCTGCCGTTTTCCATGTGGCGCGTGGTCAATACCAACGGCTGGATTCCGAACCGGCACAATTATCCGGCAAAGAAAAAAATCTCCGAGTACTTCCAGAATAATTTCTACATCACCACGTCGGGCAATTTTCATACGCCGGCGCTGCTCAACGCCATGCTGGCGATCGGGGCGGACCGCATCATGTTTTCGACCGACTGGCCGTTCGAGAATATCGACCATGCGGCGGTGTGGTTCGATGCTGCCACCATCAGCGAGAACGACCGGCTGAAAATCGGGCGCACCAATGCGCTCAAATTGTTCAAGCTGAAGGGGGCGTGAAACTTGCGTCAGTCCCTCTCGGCCTCATGCTGCGGAGCGCCCCATAGCAGGCGCAGCCTGCGTATTCTTGGCTGCGATGGGCGCGTCTCGAAGCATCGCAAGTCGGCTATAGCCGACTTGCGCACTCAAATATGCCGATCTCGGGTAAACCCGAGATCGGTGGCCGCCCATCCTTCGAGACGCCGACCTTCGGTCGGCTCCTCAGGATGAGGCGGTGAGGCGCATCACATCCGATATTTCTCAACCGCCTTCTTGTTCCATTCAAGACCATTGCCCGGCCGATCGGGCAGCACGGCGTAGCCGTCCACGATGCGCAGCGGCTCGGCGAGAATTTTCTCGGCCCAATCGACCCATTCCAGCCAGTGGCAAGTGGGCGTTGCCGCCAGCAGATGCGCGCTCACCTCGGGAAACAGATGCGATGACATTGCGATGCCGTGCGAGGCGGCAAGCGCTGCGGCACGCTGCCAGCCGGTGACGCCGCCGATGCGCTCGAGATCGGGCATGACATAATCCGCGGCACTTGCTGCGATGGCTGCGGCCATGGCAGCGCTCTCGGAAAAATTTTCTCCGATCTGAATTGGAGTTTTCAGTTCGCGCGCGAGCTTGGCGTTGCCGGCGTAATCGTCGTGCCGGATCGGCTCCTCGAGCCAGTAGATGCCTTCTTGATCGAGCGCATGCCCGCGCGCCAGCGCATCCGTCACCGAGAGCGCCTGATTGTAATCGACCATGATGGCGATGTCGCTGCCGATGCGGCGGCGGACTGCGTGCAACGCCGCCAGATCTTCCTTGAGCGTCGGATAGCCGAGGCGGAGTTTTACCGCGCGGAATCCCGCCGTCAGCTTCTCCGCCTCGTCGGCGAGCGCGGACGCCGCCATCAGGCCAAGGCCGCAGGAATTGTACGCCGGTATGCGTTTTGGCTTTGCGCCGAGAAGGCTTGCGAGCGGCATGCCGGCCGCTTGCGCGAGCGCGTCCCAGCACGCCACATCGAAGCCCGACATCGCCATGCGCACGATGCCCTGCACGCCGATCAAGGCGAACCGCTTGGAAAGCTTGCTCCACAGATCGACCGGCGCTAAGCGCTCGCCCTTGGTCACGCGCAAGACCTCGTCCAGGAACGTGGCAACGGCGGATGCCGCCTCGCGCACATAACAGAACAAGTAGGCGCGGCCGGTGATGCCCTCCTCGGTTTCCAGGTCGAGGAGCAGGAAGGCGGCCTTGGTGATGGCGCCCCGGCTGGTACCGAGCGGAATGGACATTGGCAGTTCGACGGCGGTGCTGCTAAGCCCGCGGACCGTGAGGATGGGGGCGGATTTCGTCGATTGCGCAATCATGTAATGCTCCAGTAATGCTCCAGCCGGGCGGATTACCAAATCGTAACCAGATGCCCTTGGTATCCATTTTGGCTCAAATTTACAGCAATTCTTGAAAGCTTAACCCTCCCTGCCCATATTCAAATTGACCGTCGCGTAATGAATCGCCCGGCGGTTGGGACGCCAAACGGGTCCCGTCAAAGTCGCTTCAGCTGAGGGCTTTGAGATGTCGCGTGTTCCGTCGCTATCCAGTCCGTTCCTTATCGGCTTCGATGAGATCGAGCGTGCGCTCGATCGCGTCTCCAAGGCGGCCGACGGCTATCCTCCCTACAACATCGAGCGGCTTGCGCGAGACGAGAAGAGCCCCGAGCGCATGCGCATCACGCTTGCGGTCGCCGGCTTCACGCTCGATCAGCTCGAAGTCTCGGTTGACGAAAAAGAGCTGGTCATCCGCGGACGTCAGGCGGAGGACAAGAGCCGGCAATATCTCCATCGCGGCATCGCCGCGCGTCAGTTCCAGCGCACCTTCGTGCTGGCCGACGGCATGGCGGTGCTGGGAGCCGATCTAAGGAATGGACTGCTGTCCGTTGACCTTGCGCGCCCGGAAGCGGCGCGGATGGTGCGGACGGTCCAGATCACGGAATACGAGTGAACGTGTAATCGGTCTCGACCGAGCATAGTATGAAAGGAGTCGAGAGCCATGAAAAACGAAATGAAAAACACAGCGAAGAACGAACTTGAGATTGGACATCCCCTGATGTCGCCGCAGGCTTTCGCCGTGCTCGGCGGAGGCAAGATCGCCTATGTGAAACCAATCCGCTCGGAGGACGTGCACAACCTCTACCCCGAGGCGCCGGAAATGCAGCCGGGCTTGCGCCTGTTCGCGCTGCATGCCGCGGACGGCACGCCGATCCTCGTCACCGACAGCCGCGAGGCGGCGGTGGCAAACGCGCGCTCACACGAGCTCGAAACGGTGAGCGTGCATTAATACCAACACTCACAATTCGTCATTCCGGCCGAGCCGCTTTAGCGGCGAGGGCCGGAATCCATAACCACCGACCGTGATTATGGATTCCGGGCTCGCGGGCTTCGCACCCAAGTCGGCTGTAGCCGACTTGGGTCGTATCACTTGCCGATCTCGGGTAAACCCGAGATCGGTGGCCCCGGAATGACGAGTCGAAATTTTTGCGGGTTGGTATCAAGCGGCGGAAGCCGATTGCAGCGCGAGCACCGTGTAGAGCGAATCCGCGTCGCGCGATTCGCGCAGCCGGTGAACAATCTCGGGATCGCGAAGAAGGCGCGCGACGCGCGCGAGCGCCTTGAGATGGTCGGCGCCGGCGCCTTCGGGCGCCAGCAGCAGGAAAATCAGATCGACCGGCTGGTTGTCGAGGGATTCGAAATCGATGGCCCGGTCGAGGCGGGCGAACAGGCCGAACAGTTTGCCGAGCTTGGGCAATTTGCCGTGCGGAATGGCAACGCCGTTGCCGACCCCGGTCGAGCCGAGCTTCTCGCGCTGCAGCAGAATTTCGAGAATCTCGCGCTCGCTCTGGCCGGTAAGCGCAGCCGCCTTGGCCGCGAGTTCCGTAATCGCCTGCTTCTTGCTGTTGACCTTCAGCGCCGGAATGACTGCGTTCGGCACGACGAGATCGCTAAGCGGCATGGAACCGTCCGGAGGTCGGGAATCGACTCATACTGGCTGGGATTCGCGGAACATAAGGACCGCGTGGGCGACCGTCAATGGCCGCCGGCACCCACCCCACCCGGGAAACGAACCGCGATGTTGCGGCGCAATAGCGGCGGAGCCTAGAGCAAGATCGTTTCAGATTGACTCGGTGTTGCTCTGGCGGCGACAGCCCGAATGATGAGTCAAAATACATAAGGATTAAGTATAAGCGTGCTTCGCGCGCTACGTCCGCCCGCCGTCGAGCGCCGGCGGATCGATCCATCCGATGTGTCCGTCGGCGCGGCGGTAGACGATATTGATGCGGCCGTGCCCGGCATGGCGGAACACCACGACCGGGGTGCCGGTGAGATCGAGTTCCATCACCGCCTCGCTCACCGAGAGCCGTTTGAGCGCGGTGGCCGCCTCGGCGACGATCACCGGATTGAACGCGGTGACCTCCTCGTCGCTGTCATGGCCGGGCGTGGTGATGACATAGCTCGGTGCGGAGACGACCGGCGCGGCAACCTCATGGTTATTGGCGCGCACGTGATGTTCTTTCAGCCGGCTCTTGTAGCGGCGCAGGCGCTTCTCGATGCGGAGCGCGGCCTGGTCGGCGCTGTCATAGGGGTCCGCCGCCTGCGCATCGGCATGCAGGGTGATGCCGGAATCAAGATGCAAGGCGCACTCGGTGCGGAAGCCAAATCCATCGCGACCGATGGTGACGTGCCCGGAATAACCGCCGTCAAAAAATTTGCCCATCGCCTCGGCAATCCGCGTGTTGATGCGCTCGCGCAAGGCCTCGCCCACGTCGATATTCTTCCCCGACACGCGAAATGGCATGGTTTCCTCCGGATTTCCTGTCGGCCGCAAACGTGACCAGGTTAAATTCAGTTATGAACCGCTTTCGCTTGCGTCAAGGCGCATCGATGCCGCTTCCGGTAAAGACGCGGCGGCGCGCTGGCTCTGCTTGTCGCGGCGGCGCTGGACCGAGGACGGGATACGCATGGCTTCGCGGTATTTCGCGACCGTGCGGCGGGCGATTTCAATGCCGGCCGCGCGCAGTTTTTCCACGATGGTATCGTCGGACAAAACGTCACGCGGGTTTTCGGTTTCGATCAATTGCTTGATGTGATCGCGCACGGCCGCCGCCGAATGCGCCGCGCCGCCGTCGGAGGCCGCGATCGAGGAGGTGAAAAAATATTTCAGTTCAAAAATGCCGCGGCTGGTCGCCATGTACTTGTTGGCGGTGACGCGCGAGACCGTGGACTCGTGCATGCTGATGGCATCCGCGACGGTCTTGAGATTGAGCGGGCGCAGATGGCGAACACCATAGGCAAAAAAGCCATCCTGCTGGCGCACAATCTCGCTCGCGACCTTGAGGATCGTCTTGGCGCGCTGATCGAGCGCGCGGATGAGCCAGGTGGCGGATTGCAGCGATTCGACGAGATAGGCCTTGTCCTTGGCGTTGGCGGCGCCCTTGGAAACCTCGGCATAGTAGGCCTGGTTGACCAGCACCTTGGGCAGCGTGTCGGAATTGAGTTCGATCGCGAAGCCGCCATTGGAGCCGGAACGCACGAACACGTCGGGCACGATGGGTTGCACCAGGGTCGAGCCGAACGCGAGCCCGGGCTTGGGATTGAGATGGCGGATCTCCGCGATCATCTCGGCCAGGTCCTCCTCGCCGACGCCGCAGATCTTGCGCAGCGCCGCGAGGTCGCGCTTGGCGAGCAGATCGAGATGGGCGACCAGCGCGGCCATCGCCGGGTCGAAGCGGTCGCGCTCTTTGAGCTGGATGGCAAGGCATTCGGCGAGGTTGCGCGCGCAAACGCCCGAGGGATCGAAGCCTTGCAGGATGGCAAGCACGGATTCGATCTCGGCGGGGGGGGCGCCTAGTTTTTCGCCGGCGGCGGCAAGATCGCCGACGATGTAACCAGCCTCGTCGACAAGATCGATCAAATATTGCCCGATCATGCGCCGAACCGGATCGGAGATCGCCAAAATCAGCTGCGCGGCGAGATGGTCGGCAAGGGTGGTTTGGGCGGAGACAAAGGCCTCCAGATTATACTCGCTGTCCTGCTGCCCGCCGGCGCCGACGCCGCTCCATTGCGAAGAGAAGGGCTGTGCGTCCGCGCCCGGCGGCGGCTGGCTGGCATCTTCCGGATAAACATTCTCCAAATCGGTGCCGAGCCCGCCCTCGATGGCGCTGCGGCTGACCTCAAGCTCCGGCCCGATCAAATCGCCGGAACTGGCTTCGTCCGAGACCGCGATCTCCGGCGGTTGCTCGGGCGCCAGGGGTTCGCCGTCGCCCGCACGCTCCAGCAGGGGGTTGCATTCGAGCTCGCCTTCCACATAGGCGGCGAGATCCAGGTTTGAGAGCTGCAGCAGCTTGATGGCCTGCATCAGCTGCGGCGTCATCACGAGCGCCTGGCTCTGCCGCATTTGCAGTTTCGGCATCAGCGCCATGGGTCCACGCGAGTTGGTCCGGTTCTTGCTTATCCGTTTCCGGGCAAGCTGTACACCAAATCGCTATGGCAGTCGTTAACGCCTCCGGCGCCCGTAAACGGGGCTGAAATTTGGGCAATCCCTTCGACTTTTTCGCCGCTTCCAGCCCGGGCCTGATATTGACCCTGTTCTTCGCCCCTGATCTCGCCTTGCCCGGCTAAGCCGGGTTGCCTCGCTGCGCCAACGCATGAAGCGATCAACGACCGCCGCTCTGCGCCGAAAGCGACGGAGTGCGCGGCGACGTGGGGTGCCAAGAGCGACAGTAGCCCGGATGAGCGCAGCGACATCCGGGAACAGCCGAGAATGAAGGCACCTTTGGCCCCGGATTTCGCTGTGCTCATCCGGGCTACGCTCTGATGTCCTTCGTCAAGCATTTTAGCCATGGTGTGCCGCCACCGACGATTTCCGCCGGAGTTTGCTGATGCGATGATCGTACAAAGGTGGGGGCGAAGCCTTGAGACGTCGGTGATCAAGCT
>CAZNSG010000206.1:0-9887 GCA_964575715.1 uncultured Hyphomicrobiales bacterium
AATTGACTCTGGATCAAGGACTTAGCTTACCCTCGATGTGGAAGCAGCCAAGGTTCGGGGTTGGATGCAGACGCTGAAAAGACTCACCTTTTTGCGTTCCTCCGCTGTGGTCGCACGAGATGTGTGAATATGACAGCCGCACAGCGGGGAGAGGTGAAGAAAATTCGCCGCGCGCGATGCGCGATTCCATTCGTCGTGATTGCCAGGCGAAAGGCGCGAAGCGCCTTGCGCACTATCCTCTACGTCGTCATTGCCGGGCCGCCGCGCAGCGGCGTGACCCGGCAATCCATGATGATGTTCGGAAAGGGAAGGCCGTTCGTAAGGTTCTCTTTAATTCTGCACCTCATCATGGATGCGCGGGTCATTAGGCGCGAAGACGGCGCGTTCCGCGCCTTTTGCCCGCGCATGATGAAGCAAATTGGATTGCTATTGAATTGTCCGCGCGCGAGCCTCGCGCTAACTTACCACTGCGGCCCGCCGAATTCCCAGCGCGCGCCGAGCGGGCCGCGCTCATAGCCGCCGCGGCCGGGGCCGAGCACATCGAACGGCGAATAGAACGGCTGCGTGGCGTAGTCGCTGTACTTGCGCTGGCCGGGCAGAACGGTGGTGCCGGGATCGAGGTAGGAGCGCCGCTGCACAATGATTTTTGTGCGCTTGCGGCCGAATTCATCGCGGCTGGTGTAAACCGTGCGCTGCACCGGTCCGATCTGCTGGCCCGCGGGCCGGCGCGTCGCGGCTTCCGCCGACGAGACGAGAGCCGCCGCAACGAGCATGCCGGCCATCAAAGTCAAAGCTGATTTTGAACCCATCGAATCCCCCTCTTTCTGCCTAACTGTAGCCTGACCCGCCGCTTCGCAACAGCCTGCGTAGGATGGGTTGAGCCATAAGCGCGTTCACGCGCGTCTTCGACGCGCTATGGCGAAACCCATCACATAGCAGCGACGCCGGACATCGCGATGGGTTTCGCTGCGCTCAACCCATCCTACATACCTCGCAACAATGCCATTCGCCCGCGATACCGCCCATTTGATGGCACGGCCCAAGGCACCGCGATTGCGCCAAAGGCATTATCGCGGTAGCCTTTTTCCAACAACATCAAACAATACAGCATGTTTCTTCTAAGAAACAGCTAACTCAGGGGAGATTCACATGGCTAGCAGGATAGAGCGGTCGATCGAGGAACTCTATCGTGACGATCCCGAGCGCGCCGACGCCGAGGTGTTCGGCCGTAAAACTAATGTCGAAAAGACTGTTGTCGATCGCCGGGGTTTTCTCGGCGGCGCGGGCCTGACCGCCATGGGCGCGGCCGTCGGCGGCGCCATTCCGTTTGCGTCGAATATGCCCGGCGGCATGATTCCGGCGGCGCTGGCGCAAACCGCCCCGCCGGCGGCGAAGGGTCCGCAATATCTGAAATTTCCCGGCAAGAATGAAAAGCTGGTGGTGCTGGGCGAACGCCCGCTGGTGGCCGAGACGCCGGAAAACCTGCTCGATGACGACACCACGCCGGTTGATAAATTTTTCATCCGCAACAACGGGCTGATCCCTGAGGAAAACAAAGAGCCCGACAAGTGGAAGTTCACCGTCGACGGCGAGGTCAACAAAAAACTCGAACTTACTTTGGGCGAACTGAAAACCAAGTTTCAGGCGGTGACGCGCCGCATGGTGCTGGAATGCGGCGGCAACGGCCGCTCGTTCTTCACGCCGCAGGCGCGCGGCAACCAATGGACCAACGGCGGCGCCGGCTGCGCGGAGTGGACCGGCGCGCGCGTGGCCGACGTGCTGCGCTCCGCCGGCGTAAAACCTTCCGCGATCTTCAGCGGTCACTATGGTTCCGATCCGCATCTCTCGGGCGATAAGACCAAGGATGCGCTCTCGCGCGGCGTGCCGCTCAAGAAGCTGATGGACGAAAACAACCTGATCGTCTGGGCAATGAATGGGCAGCCGCTGAGCAATATTCATGGCGGACCGGTGCGGCTGGTCATCGCCGGCTGGCCGGGTTCGGTGTCGGCGAAGTGGCTCACCCGCATCTGGGTGCGCGACAAGGTGCATGACGGCCAGGGCATGGGCGGCACCTCCTATCGCGTCACCATCAAGCCGATGGTGCCGGGCGAGAAGCCGGATGAGGCCAATTTCCGCGATCTCGAATCCATGCCGGTGCGCTCGATCATCACCAGCCCCGCCAATGGCGCCAAGTTCGGCAAGGACACGCGCGAGATCAAGCTGCGCGGCACCGCCTGGGCGGGCGATTTCGCGGTCAGGGCGGTCGCGGTGTCCACCGACTTCGGCGCCAGCTGGCAGAACGCCATGCTCGCGCCGCCGAAGAACCGATACGACTGGCAGCGCTGGAGCGCGGCCGTGAAGGTGCCGAGCGAAGGCTATTACGAGATCTGGTCGCGCGCGAGCGACGCGCGCGGCATCATGCAGCCGCATGTGGCCGGAAACTGGAACCCGCAAGGCTACGGCGGCAATCCGCTGCACCGGGTTGCTGTGCTGATCGGGTGATGAAGACTTGCCACGAACTCGATTTACCTCCCCCGCTTGCGGGGGAGGTCGGCGAGCGAAGCTCGCCGGGAGGGGGCGCTGTTGGGGCGGAGATTTCCCCCTCCCCAACCCTCCCCCGCAAGCGGGGGAGGGGGCGCGTGCGTTGCGTGGCAACGGTGTCATTTCTGTTTGTCTCGTTGTTTGCAGGCGCCGTGTCGGCGCAAACTCCGCAATTTGTGCCGCGCACCGAAAATCCCGAGGAGTTTCCGCCTGGACCGGGACGCGACGATACGTTCTACGCCTGCACCGCCTGCCATGGTTTCAGGCTCATCGCCCAGCAGGGCCTGACGCGCCAGCAGTGGGAGGAGTCGCTTGTCTTGATGACGCAAAAACACAAGATGCCGACGCTGCCGCCGAAGGAGCGCGACATCGTGCTCAATTATCTCGAAGCTACTTATCCCCCGCGCGCACCGGCTGGCCGCGGTGGCTGGCAAAATCCGTTTGCCAAACCGTAATACCGACTCGCATGAATTCCGCCAGGTCATTCCGGGGCGCCCGCCCAACGGGTCCGGCCACGCAAGTCGGCTTTAGCCGCCTTGCGCTCTCATAACGCCGATCTCGGGTTTACCCGAGATCGGATGTTAGAAATTCCAAGTCGGCCAAGGCCGACTTGGATCGCGGCTCGGCCGGAATGACGAATTGAGAGAGTTGGAATTAATCATCTGCCGCAGGAATGGTTTAGTGCGGCAAATGTCATAAATGAAAGCGTCACGCGAGCGTTGAATTATCAATCTTTCTCGCCTAGAAACTGACGCACCGGCGGACGTTTGAGACGCGCCGGGGAAGGTTTGCTGGAGAGCCAAAATGGGTTTCAAGGTCGCAATTGTTGGCGCCACCGGCAATGTGGGCCGCGAAATGCTCAATATCCTCGCCGAGCGGGAATTCCCAGCCGACGAGGTGATCGCGCTCGCCTCGCGCAAGAGCATGGGGGTCGAGGTCTCCTATGGCGACAAGACCATCAAGTGCAAGACGCTTGAGCATTACGATTTCTCCGACGTCGACATCTGTCTGATGTCGGCCGGCTCCGCGGTGTCGAAGGAATGGTCGCCGAAGATCGCCGCCGCCGGCGCGGTGGTGATCGACAATTCGTCGTGCTGGCGCATGGATCCGGACGTGCCGCTGATCGTGCCGGAGGTGAATGCCGAAGCGGTCGCGGGTTTCCGCAAGAAGAACATCATCGCCAATCCGAACTGCTCGACCGCTCAGCTTGTCGTCGCGCTCAAGCCGCTGCACGACAAAGCCAAGATCAAGCGCGTCGTGGTCGCCACCTATCAGTCGGTGTCGGGCGCCGGCAAGGACGCGATGGACGAGCTGTTCGCGCAGACCAAGGCGGTTTTTCAGATCAATGAAGTCGAGCCGAAGAAATTTTCCAAGCGCATCGCCTTCAACGTCATCCCGCACATCGACGTGTTCATGGAGGACGGCTACACCAAGGAAGAGTGGAAGATGGTGGCCGAGACCAAGAAGATTCTCGATCCCAAGATCAAGCTCACAGCGACCTGCGTGCGCGTGCCGGTGTTCATCGGCCATTCGGAAGCGGTCACCATCGAGTTCGAAAATCCGATTTCCGCCGACGAAGCACGCGACATCCTGCGCAACGCGCCGGGCTGCCTGGTGATCGACAAGCACGAGCCGGGCGGCTATGTGACGCCGTTCGAATGCGCGGGCGAGGACGCCACCTACATCAGCCGCATCCGCACCGACCCGACGGTGGACAACGGGCTGGTGCTCTGGGTGGTGTCCGACAATCTGCGCAAGGGTGCGGCGCTCAACGCCGTGCAGATCGCCGAGTGCCTGATCAACCGCAAGCTGATCAGCGCGAAAAAGAAGGCGGCTTGATCGGGCCTTCGAGTCGAAGTCGCAACGTCAGGCCCCGATCGCCATCGGAATTCCAAAATCGTCACGTTCTGGCGGATTAGGGAACGATCGGCCCTGGTTCTTTACGAATGCTCCGAATGTCGCTTGCACCGATTTCAGCCGCGGTCGAAAATAGCGGCACGGCGGGATAACCATGACATTGCAACAACCGCAGGCAAAACAGGACGCCGAACGCGATTTCAAGCAGCGCGTCGATGCGGCGCGCACCGTGTTCAATGCCGGGCGTGCAGCCGAGGCGGCGCAGCTCTTTGCCGAGCTGGCCCACGAATTTCCCGGTCACCCGCTGCCGCACGCCAATCTCGGCATGATCTTGCGCCGGCTCGGCAAGCTCGAAGCTGCCGTGGCGAGCTATCAGCGAGCGTTGACGCTGGCGCCCGACAATCCGAACATCATGTCGAGCCTCGGTAACGCGCTGCGCGCGCTCGGCCGGATCGCCGAGGCCGAGAAATTGCAAGCCCGCACGGTGCAGATGGTCCCGAATGACCGCTCGCTGCGCTACAATTACGCGCTCACCTTGCGCGACATGCGCAAGATCCACGAGGCCTTGCGGATTCTCGCCACTTTGCACGAGGAACAACCGGATGATCCCGAGGTCGCCTGGGATCTCGCCATCACGCAGTTGCAGTTGGGCGAATACGGCAAAGGTTTTAAAGGTTACGAAGCGCGCTGGCGGCTTGCGCGCAACGAGACCAAACTGCACGACGGCCCGCAATGGAATGGTGAAGCCATCTCCGGCAAACGTGTCCTGCTGCAAAGCGAGCAGGGATTTGGCGATGCTTTGCAGTTTGCCCGTTATGTGCCGCTGCTCGCGCAGCGCGGCGCACGCATCGTGCTCGAATGCCTGCCCGAACTGAAGACGCTGTTTGCAACCCTTCCTGGTGTCGATGAAATCGTGATCAAAGGCAGCCCGTCGCCCGCGGTCGATCTGTCCATCCCGCTTCTGAGCCTGCCGCGCGTGTTCGGTACAATGCTCGCGACCGTTCCAGCGCAAATTCCCTATCTGCTGGCGCCGCATGCCACGTCGCTGCCGCGCAGGCCGGGGACAAGCTTGCGCGTCGGCCTGGTGTGGGCCGGCAAACCCACCCCGCGCGACCGCTCCTGGCCGTTGCCGCTACTCGCCACATTGCTGGACAATCCGCAGGTGGCATTCTTCAGTCTACAGACCGGCCCGCGCGCGAGTGAGCTGAAGGCGAACGGTTTCGATCGGCTGGCGGTCGATCTTGCCCCACAGATCAAGGATTTTTCCGATACCGCCGCCGCCATGAACGCGCTCGATCTCATCGTCACCATCGACACCGCGTCCGCGCATCTGGCCGGTGCGCTCGGCCGGCCGACTTGTCTGCTTTTGCGTTACGTCTCGGATTGGCGCTGGCATGACTACCGCGAGGATTCGCCGTGGTATCCGACATTGCGGCTGTTTCGCCAGACGCGGACCGATGACTTCACCCAGCCGGTCGAGCGCGTGCGCGAGGCGATCAAACGGCTCACCGATGGTGCCAACAGCACCGCTGCCGCGCGCTAGAGCCTTATCGGTCTTGATGGAATCAGAGCAGGGCTCTAGCTTCTTGTTTGAGCATGATCTTTTCCGACCTTCCTTCGCCCGCCGAAGCGGGCTTCCAGCCTTCGCAGCCGAAGCGGCTGCTTCGGCGGAGTAGGCTCGCGAAGGCGGGAAACCGGTTTCCACCCCCGGATCATAGGCGAGCGAAGCGACGCCGTCCTTCGGACGGCTATGTCCGGGGGCAGGCTTTTTCGGGATCATGCTCTAGCGGCGGCGTGACAGACCGCAAGACGAGGTAATGGCATGATCATTCGTCCGCGCCGCAGCGTGCTCTATATGCCGGGCTCGAATGCCCGCGCGATCGAGAAGGCGCGCACGCTGCCGGTGGACGGCATTATCCTCGACCTGGAAGACGCAGTGGCGCCGGCCGCCAAGGAGGCCGCGCGGGCCCAGGTCGTGCAAGCGGTGAAAGCCGGTGGATTCGGCCGGCGCGAGGTGTTCGTGCGCATCAACGCGCTCGATACGCCATGGTCGATTGACGATCTCACCGCGGCGGCGAATGCCGGGCCGGACGCCATTCTGGTGCCAAAAATCACGACCACCGAGCAACTCGATCTGATCGGTCAGCGGCTCTTTGATATGAAGGCCGATCAAAAGGTCCGCGTCTGGGCGATGATCGAGACGCCGCTGGCGCTGTTCAACATTCAGGCGCTCGCGGCAGAGGCGCACGATTCCGAGACGCGGCTTGCGGGTTTTGTGATCGGCAGCAACGATCTCGCCAAGGAAACGCATGCGCGCATCGTGCCGGGCCGAGCGCCCATGCGGCCGTGGTTTGCCACCTGCATTGCGGCGGCGCGCGCCTATGGCATCGATATTCTCGACGGCGTCTACAATGATATCGCAGACACCGAGGGCTTCGCGCGCGAATGCGCGGAAGGCCGCGACATGGGCTTTGACGGCAAGACCCTGGTCCATCCGAGCCAGATCGCGCCGTGCAATACGGCGTTTTCGCCGAGTGTGGAAGAGGTTGCGGATGCGCGCAGGATTATCGCGGCGTTCGAGCAGCCCGCGAACAAGGACAGGGGCGTGGTCGAGCTCGACGGCCGCATGGTCGAGCGCATGCACGCGGAGATCGCGCGGCGCACGATGGCGATCGCCGAGGCGATTGAAGGCCAAGAATGATTCCAATCCGCATAAATTTCGACTCGTCATTCCGGGGCGCCCGCCGCAGCCCGAAGGGCGAAGGCGTGGCGAACCCGGAATCCATAATCACCGTAGGTGTTTATGGATTCCGGCTCTCGCCGCTAATGCGGCTCGGCCGGAATGACGAGTTAAGAGAAATGGTGTAGCTATTCCGGCATCGCGTAGACGAACACCGCGCCCTTGCTCATGCCGGCATGCAGGCAGATGAAGCGTACGCGCTTGGGACCGGCCGCGTTTTCGTAGAGGGCTCGGCCGTAATAGACCGTCGATACGAACTGGTTCCCGACCAGGCCGGCATATTTTTCGTCCTGCACCGAAATGCGTTCGATCACAAAGCGCCGGAATGAAGAATCTTGCCGGCCAAAATGTATCGATGCGTGGCGCGAGCATTGCGTGATGCCTAAAAAACGCGTTCGCTGCGCCTGCGCCGGAATCGACGAAAGGACGAACGCCGCGAGCCCCGCCATAACGATCGCCGTCTTTACGCCCACGGCCGTGCCGCCTTTGTCCTGGATTCGAAACTGTCGATCTTGCTGCCCTTGACCAGCGTCATTGCGATGTCGTCGAGCCCGTTGAGCAGACAGTGCTTGCGATGCGGATCGATAGCGAATTTCACCACGCCGCCGTCGGGGCCGCGGATTTCTTGGGCCGCGAGGTCGATCGAGAGCGTAGCGTTGGCGCCACGCTCGGCATCGTCGAACAGTTTCCCTAAATCCTGCGGCAAGACTTTGATCGGGAGAATGCCGTTCTTGAAGCAATTGTTATAGAATATGTCGCCGAACTGGGTCGAGATCACGCAGCGGATGCCGAAGTCCATCAGTGCCCAGGGCGCGTGCTCGCGCGATGATCCGCAGCCGAAATTGTCGTCGACGACGAGGATCTTGGCCTTGCGATAGGCCGGCTTATTGAGCACGAAGTCCGGATTCTCCGAGCCGTCGGGTTTATAGCGCATGGTGGAAAACAAATGTTTGCCCAGGCCGGTGCGCTTGATCGTCTTGAGGAACTGCGCGGGGATGATCATGTCGGTATCGACATTGATCATCTTGAGCGGCGCCGCAACGCCTTCGAGTTTGGTGAATTTGTCCATCAACGGTACTCCACTCGCCGGATTTTTTTCGCGACGCTGGTCATGGCCTCTTGCTCGGCGCCGGTCAAGAGCCACTCGGGCGGCGCCCCGCCAGGCGCTTAGGTCGGACCCTTTTCATTCCTGCGCAGCGCGCCGATGTCGGTGACCCAGGGTCGCGCCGAGCGCGACCAGTTCTGCACTTTCGGAACGAGCTGGTCGCGCTCGCGTAAAATCCCGACCCGGACCATATAGGAGAGCTTCGGGCCATCGCCCGGCGTAGTCGAGTAGACCGGCGTGCCGCATTTGCCGCAGAACGCTTGCGCCCGCGGATTGCCGCTCTCGGCGGTCGTCTTGATGTAGACCGCAGGCGTTCCGGACAGCAGCTTGAAAGCGTTACCCGGCGCCGGGACGTTGGTCCGAAACGCCGTGCCGGTGCTCGTTTGGCAATCCGTGCAGTGGCAGATGGCGACTTTTTCAGGGTCCGCCTCCGCTTCGAATGTGATGGAACCGCAGCTACAGCTTCCATGGATTTTCATGCTGTCATCTCCCTATCCAGAGGCCCGTTCTATTTCTTCCATATCGTCATCGGAAAGCCCGAAATGGTGGCCGATCTCGTGCACCAGCACATGCGTGATGACCGCGCCCAGCGTCTCCTCGTGCTCGGCCCAGTACAGCAGCATCGGCACCCGGTAGAGAAACACCATGTTGGGCATCTGCACCGGCTCGCTGTCCGACCGGAACGGCAGACCGACGCCCTGGAACAGCCCCAACAAATCGAGCTCGCTCGCGATGCCCATTTCATTGAGCACCTCTTCGGCGGGGTAATCCTCGACGCGCACCACCATCCCTTCGCAGCGCGCGCGGAAGCGCGCGGGCAGGCGGGAATAGGCCTCGATCGCCAGCGCCTCGAATTCGGCGAGCGAAGGCGCTTTAAGCGGCCGGAAGGCCAGCGGGTCGGGGAAGGGACTTTTCATGGGCGGAACTTAAGCGGACATCGGGTTGCGATCCAAGCACCAGATCGCACGCGCCACGGTTGACGGCATCTTGGCAATGGGGGAGTCTAATATCGACTCCGGCTGATTGATTCAGCGTCGTCATTCCGGGGCGCCGCGAAGCGGCGAGCCCGGAATCCATAACCACCGACCGGGATTATGGATTCCGGGCCCGGCCCTTCGGGCCGTCCCGGAATGACATGGAACTGATCAACCGTATTCGGTATAAGGATTCGCGGGGCAGGAGAATGGCCATGCAACGGCTTGTCACGCAGTTTGTCCTGACCATATTCGCCGCGCTCGCACTCAATGGCGCGCCCGCAATGTCCCTGGCTGCTTCTGCGCAGGATTCGACAACCGCGCCACCAGTGCAGGCCGAGATATTTGCCCAGGCCCGTGAACCCAAGGCACGCACCCGAATCAGAGTCTCGCCGGCGCGCAACATGGTGCGCCATTGCGTCGACTGGTATGCCGAGGAGCGCCGGCCAAGCGGAACCGTGGTGGTCCCGCACATGCGCTGCCGCTGGGTGCGGCGGTAGAGATTGATTTAGCGCCATTGAATCAGACGGTGCCGCATACTCGCTTCACCTCTCCCCGCTTGCGGCTGTCATATTCACACATCTCGTGCGACCACAGCGGAGGAACGCAAAAAGGTGAGTCTTTTCAGCGTCTGCATCCAACCCCGAACCTTGGCTGCTTCCACATCGAG
>CAZNSG010000207.1:0-4163 GCA_964575715.1 uncultured Hyphomicrobiales bacterium
GGCGAAATCCCCATAGCGCCCGCGGCAACCTCTGCCCGTAACCGACCGCGATTTCGTGCCTTGGCGCTTTTCGGACGCCGGTCGTCGGAGCGCGTGGATGGCGCCGTCATGCCGGCATCCGAAAACCTGCACAAAACCGGAAGTGCCCGCAATTCAAGTTTGACCTTTGTCACGAGGCTGAACACAGCAACGTCAGCTGAGTTGGATGCGTTGCCGCAGATGGGCCCCGCTCGCGCCAAAGCAATCGTGGATGCTCGTGCCAAGGGGAAGTTCAAAAACTGGGATGAATTCGTTGCGCGAAAGGTCGTGCCATCGAACGCCGAGGCCGCGATCAAAGACCTAGTCAGCTTCTGATCTGCGAATATTCACACCAAACAAGGGGGCGCTTGTGCCCCCTTGTTATTCACAAACATCGCAAGACAGGGACACCAACTCCCTTTACGATAGGACAAATCTGATTGTTATCGCCGGTGACGTGAGCGCGACCGAGAAGCGCATCTACTACAACCCACGGGAAACTGCGCCGATGTTGCGAATAGCGAGTATCGTTTCAGTCTTGCTGATGCTTCTGGTCTCGACTGTCCACGCCCAGACGGACCCCGAGTGGGTATTGCTCGGCGAGCAGACGGTCGGCTTTGGGGTTGATCGTGATGTTGTCGAAATTGGCCAGTCGGAGGATTGGTTCAGGAACCGCTCGTTCCGTGCCCTGCACTTCATGGCCGAGAGAAACGATGTCCATATGATGTCGATCCGCCTCGTCTACCTCAATGGCTATGACGAGGACTTCCGCATCGATCGACTGATCCGGGAAGGTGAGGAACTGCCCCTCGATCTCGGAGGCGAACGGAGTTACCTGAGGCGTATCGAGATGATCTACCGCTCGCGTCCCGACTTTCGTGGCCAGGCGGTAATCAAGGTCTTTGGCGAGCCGGCATATGCTCAGGTGCCCAGATCACTCGAATTTCGCTCAGTCTTAGAGCCCTATGGCCGCTGGCTACAGCACCCACGCTGGGGCGAGGTCTGGATTCCAGACCGGGTGGCCCGCGATTGGCGCCCATACACCAATGGACATTGGGTTTATACCGACGATTGGGGCTGGTACTGGGTCGCCGATGATGACGAGGATGACTGGGGATGGATAGCTTATCATTATGGTCGCTGGGTCTTCGATCGCAATTTCGGCTGGATCTGGATCCGGGGCGATGAATGGGGCCCCGCGTGGGTCGACTGGCGCCAGGGCTCGGAATATATCGGCTGGGCGCCTCTACCGCCGGACGACTTCATTGTCGAGTATCGCGATGATCCGATCTATTGGACATTTTTACGGCCGCATAATCTATTGGCGCTTAGCCTTGCTTCGTTGATCCTGCAGCCGCGCCAGCGCGACGTGATCATTCGCCAAACCGTCGTGGTCAATCGAACTGTCGTCCTCGGTGATCGTGGACGGCGTTTCGCGGTCAACCCTGGCATATCGCCAGCGATCATCGCTGCCGCTGCCGGGCGGCCGATCCGCCCGGTCGATGTCAGGCCGCGGGTCGTCGCCGGAACTTCCGCTGTGCCGGGCGCAATCGAGGTACGGCCTGGCGATCGTCAACGTCCGCGGCTGACGGTCACTCCGACAACGACGGTCATCGCCCCCGCCACTAGCGTTCCCCCACCTGAGGCGTTGAAGCCGGGTGAGCACGGTCGGCTCGGGAATAATCCGCCGCGGGCGGCGCAGACACCGCTACCGCCACAAGTCGTGCCACCAGCTCCGACTGAGCGCACTGCTCCGCCACCTCCGGCCACGCGTATGACGCCACCAGCTCCGACTGAGCGTACTGCTCCGCCACCTCCGGCCACGCGTATGGCGCCACCAGCTCCGACTGAGCGCACTGCTCCACCACCTCCGGCCACGCGTATGGCGCCACCAGCTCCGACTGAGCGCACTGCTCCACCACCTCCGGCTGCTCGTACTACTCCGCCTCCGCCACCGGCGGGGGCAAAACCCGTGCCTAAGCCAGGTGAAGAAGGGAAACAGTAATAGCGCCGCCGGTTTGTCAACGCGGAACACGTCGGTTCGGTCCGCTAAGGAATTCTCGCGAAATCAATCGCAGGACGCGGTTCAATGGATGTCCGAGTCGGGTCGATACTGTTGAAAAAGTCCGCGACTAGCGATGAGCGCGCAACTATTGAATCCGCACAGACAGTTTCTTGAATCAATGTTGCGCGCAGCGCATCTTTCTTGAATCAATATTGCTCACTCGACCTCCTCAAAATCGTTTTTCAACAGTATCGGTCAATTTCAACGCGCCGGGTCGTGTCAGGATTGGGGCTGATGTCCGCAATCCCCCGAAAGCGACGGCCCGTCATCGAAATGAGGTCTGTCGTTAAGTGCCAATCGCGACCGTGAGGGCCGACGCTTTGCGCCTTCCGATGCTGCATTGCGTGCTGAGAGCGGGGTAATACTCAGCAGCCGACTTCTATGGAATATGGACAAGTATGCCGTAGCTACTGAGCCGTCTTTGCAGGTATGATCTGTTTACAGAACAATTAAATCCCACCCTGTAAACGGAGCTAACGCTCTCCTCTCAATGCGAGTGAACCGCAACAGAATGTGATCTAATCAAAATCGAGCTAGCGATTGCGATTAATTTGAATCGATTAAGACGTGCAGAAGCCGAGCTTTAGCAGCGGGGCCGATGTCATCGGCAGCCATCGCAATCATAGCATCGGAAAAGCCTCTATCCGAATACTCAGATGGACAGAGAATCAATCGGGCAATTGGGTAATGCGGCAGCGGAGCTGGGGTTCGGAAAAAAGCTGATTACCTATCTGCCTGCCCTCTTACTCCTTCCGGTCGTTTTGGCGCCTCCGTTAAATCATGACGTCGCCGCGAATTTGGATTTCAGTCAACGCTGGATCAGCGGCGAAGCGCTCTATTCAAGGCTTCTCGACCCCAATCCGCCATTGATCTTCGTGCTGAATCTCTTGCCTGCGTATCTCGGCACATACACGGGCTTGGGTGCCATCTCGGCTCTTCAGCTTTGCGTTCTCCTCTATGGAGCGGTTGTTTGGTGGCTCACCGTGCGCCTGCGTCGGCACAGCGAGGAGGGCCCAATCGAGCGGCACTTCCTAAACGTTGCTCCGGTTCTCGTATTAGTGGGTGCCGGCTATGATTTCGGTCAGCGCGAACATCTCATGGTGCTCGGCGCGCTGCCGTACTTTTTCCTGGCGGCGCGGCGTGCCCGAGCGGAGCAGGGGTCACATCGTTACACCGTCGCGGTTCTGGCAGCCGTCGCCTTCGCGCTGAAGCCGTATTTTCTCGGCATTCCAGCTCTTGTCGAATTATACTTGTTGTTCTCACTTGGCTGGCGTTTATCCATGCGTGACCCGGTTCCATGGGCGATGGCGGCTGTCTGGGTTACCTACCTTGCCTCACTGCCGGTGTTATTCCCGGATTATCTGAATGTCATTCTACCATTAGTTTACAAGTACTACCTTGGAGGACAATCGGTTTGGCAAACGGTGCTGGTGCCCCGCATGGGGATCGTGTTGGTGCTTCTCATTCCGCTTCTCTGGATCGCCTTTCGAGGCCAGAACGCCCTCGTGAAAATATTGAGCCTTGCCGCAGTGGGAGCGGCCGTATCAGCCCTCATACAGCGTAAGGGATGGTCCTACCACGTCGTCCCGTTCGAGCTTTTCGGCTGCGTTCTCGCCGGCACTCTCGCATCGCGTTGGCTGGATATGCATGGTTCTGTGCTCCGCAAATACTCGCAATCCATGGCGTTCGGTCTGTCGATGCTGTTTGTGCTGTTCGCAATGTCCAGCCGAGAAGCCCCCTGGAGGCAGCTCGGCTACGCGAATGCCCATGAAGAGACAGCCTTGACAGCGCTGTTGATCCAGTCGGCCCCCGACGCGCGAGTGCTGGTACTATCCCCGCGGGTTTGGCCAATTTATCCTGCACTGAATTATGCTCGCTCCCATCAAACGTTGCGCGCGATAAACATATGGGTGCTGCAGGGAATCTACCGAGAATGTCTACCTGACGGACGGCGATACCGCGACATTGGAGAAATGGATTGGGCCGAGCGTGCCGTGTTCCAAACCGTCGCGGAGGACTTCGCCGCCGATCCTCCCAAGGTGGTCGTCATCGACCTGATACCGGGCATTCCATGGTGCGG
>CAZNSG010000208.1:0-9163 GCA_964575715.1 uncultured Hyphomicrobiales bacterium
CACTAGCAACTCTATGATTCTAGTGCCGCTTTTCGATTTGAAGTTCCTAGCCGAATTTGCTGCAACTGCTGCAGGAACTTCAAATCGGCGGCACTAGGATGCGGTGCGCGCTATCGTGAGCGTGACTTCACGCCCACAGCCGTTCTTTTTCGAGACCCTTGTAGAGCTCGGCGACGTATTCGCCATAGCCGTTGAACAACAGCGTGGGCCGGCGCTCGCTGGTGCCGATCAGTTCTTCGATTTCCTGGCTCCAGCGCGGATGCGGCGCCTGCGGGTTGACGTTGGCCCAAAAGCCGTACTCGCTCTTCTGCAGATCTTCCCATAGGCCGACGGGACGCTTGTCGGTGAAGTTGAAGCGCACGATCGATTTGATCGACTTGAAACCGTATTTCCATGGTACTGCGAGCCGGATCGGCGCGCCGTGCTGCTTGGCGATCGGTTTGCCGTAGGCGCCGGTGGCGAGGAAGGTGAGTTCGTTGGTGGCTTCCGCAAGGGTGAGGCCTTCGACGTAGGGCCACGGATAATACGGCAACGAGCGCTGTCCGGGGGCCATCGCCTTGTCGAGGAACGTCTCCATGCGCACGTATTTCGCCGACGCGAGCGGCTGGGCCAATTCCACCAGTTTTGCGAATGCGAAACCCGACCATGGAATCGCCATGCTCCAGCGCTCGACGCAGCGGTGACGGTAGAGCCGCTCTTCAATGGGCATCTTGCGGATGAGATCGTCGATGCCGAGGACCATCTCCTTTTGCACCATGCCGTCGATTTTTATCGTCCAGGGCCGGACCTTGAGCGACTGCGCCGCCTGCGCAATGTTCTTGCTGGTGCCGTATTCATAGAAATTGTTGTAGCTGCCGTTGACCTTCTCGTCGGTGATGGGACGGTCGAGCACATATTTCGCGTTGCGCTTGGCCGGATAGAGATCGGCGGTGGGATCGGGCAGATCGGTGACGCGCTGGGCCATGGCGAAAGAGGGCATGATCGAAGCCACGCCAAGACCTGCGGCGGCGCCCGCCATGAAGGCGCGGCGACCGAAGAACAAATGCTCCGGCGTTGCGAGATGTTCGGGCAGCTCCCAGCCCCGGCGGCGGATCACAGGCATCGCTTCGCTCCAGCGTAAAACCGCAAGAATCACAATAACATGTATGGCGCGGCCGCATCACACTCAAGTCACAGATGCGGCAACCCAATCGTCAATCATGGGTTCGCGCCATACCCCTAAAAGGTTACGCCGCCGCTGCCGCCTTGCGCGCTGCGACAATTTGCTCGGCGGCTTTGCCGCTAAGCTCCGCCATGTGATCGAACTTGTAGGAGAAGCTGCCGACACCGGCGGTGGCCGAGCGAATTTCGATGATGAGGTCGCCGATCTCCGATTCCGGCATCTTGGCGCGCACCATGTCCCAGCCGTTCCAGCCCTCGCGGGTGTCGAAGCCGAGGATCTGGCCGCGCCGGCCGGAGAGGATCGCGTTGATTTTTGCGGTGGCTTCCGTCGGGCAGACAATCTCGACCAGATGGATCGGCTCGAGCAGCACGGGGTTGCATTGCGGCATGCCTTCGACCAGACCGATGCGGGCGGCCAGACGAAACGCCATGTCGGAGGAATCGACGGTGTGGTAGGAGCCGTCGATGAGCGCCACTGAAACGTCCACCACCTTGAAGCCGAGCGGTCCGTGCTTGAGCGTCTCGATCACGCCTTCCTCAACCGACGGGATGTAATTGCGCGGCACCACGCCGCCGCTGATTTTATCCTCGAACTTGAAGCCCGAGCCGCGCGGCAGCGGCTTGATGTCAAGCACCACATCGCCAAACTGGCCATGACCGCCCGACTGCTTCTTGTGCCGGCCGCGCTGCACGATGCCTTTCTTGATGCTTTCGTTGTAGCCGATTGACGGCCGCCGCGTGGCGACCGCGACGCCAAAACGATCGGCGAGGCGTTCGGACGCGACGCGCAGGTGCATCTCGCCCTGCCCCCACAGCACGATCTCATGGGTCTCGGGATTGTGCACCAGCGTGATCGAAGGATCTTCGTCGATGAGCTTATGCAACGCCTGGCCAAGCTTGACGTCGTCCTTGCGGTCCTTGGCGGAGATTGCAAGCGCAAGCACCGGCGGGTGAGGTTTGAGCGTAATGAGCGGCTGGTGCGCCTGCTTGCCGGTCGAGAGCGTGTCGCCGGTCTTGGCGTAGTCGAGCTTGGCGAGCGCCACGGTCTCGCCGACGGGCGCCGCGGCGCGCTTTTCGGTGTGCTGGCCCGCAAGCTTGAAGGTGCCGGCGACGCGCCCGACCTCGCGTTCCAGCGACGACAAGGTCGTGCTGTCGCCGATCTGACCGGCCAATACGCGGGCCACCGACATCTTGCCGCCATGCGCCGTGTTAAAGGTTTTGAGCACATAGGCGACCGACTCGCTACCGCCGTTGACACCGAGGCGCTTGATGGTCGCTTCCACGTTCGGCGCTTCGTGGCGCAGCGCCTTCATCAGCCGCAGCACGCCATTGGTGCGCGTGGCTGAACCGAGCAACACCGGGCACACCAGCCCCTCGCGCAATTCGCGGGCGAGATCGTCAAACACCTTGTCGCGCGGCGGCGGGATGTCTTCAAGCAATTGCTCCATCAGCTCGTCGTCGTGATCGGCGAGTGTCTCCAGCATGGAGAAACGCGCGGTCTTCTCAAGGTCGAGGCTGTCGCCTTCGAGCGGAACGATCTCGGACGGCGCATGCTCCTTGTAGACAAAAGCGCGCTCGAGCGCGAGATCGACGAAACCGGTGATGATCTCGCCCTTGAAGGTCGGAATCTGGCGCAGCAGCAGTTTGACGCGCGAGGCCGGCTGGAGGAGCGCGAGCGCGTCGTGCACGCCGCTGGAGCCCTTGTCGATCTTGTTGAGAAACAGGAAGCGCGGAATCTTCTGATCTTCAAGCTCGCGCAGGATGATTTGCAATTGCGGAATTTTCTTGTCGTCCATTTCGCAAATCACGACCGCGGCATCGACCGCCGGGAGCGCTGCGCGCATGTCGTGGATGAATTCGACCGAACCGGGGCAATCGACAAAGGTATAGCTGTCGCCCATGAAACTGGTGGTGGCGACGGAAAGCTCGACGCTCATCTTGTGATGGCGCGCCTCCTTGCTGGAATCGCCCACGGTGGTGCCGGCGTCGACCGTGCCTTGACGCTGAATCGCGCCGGTGCGCGCCAGGATCGCTTCAAGCAGCGTGGTCTTGCCGCTCTGGAACGGGCCTACCAGTGCAATGCACCGGGGGCCCGCTGGCCGTGTGCCGTTCTGTGCCATGACTTGCTGCCTCCCGCATCGTAAGCGCCCGGTCATATTCGGGGCCTTGCTACTATCGTTTCAGGCCGGAGGGGGGATTGGCAAGAGGCGGGCGCCGCCTCGCGGCGCACCGGCGTAAGGACTTTGTTCATTGCGATTATTGGTCGCCGAGTTGAAAGGCCGCCCGTAGGCTCGACCGGTAAGCTCGGATTAAGGGCAAGGAAATAACAAGATCGCACCGGCAGGAGCGATCCCCGTGCCCTCAATGGAAAACGCGACCCCGATCCTGACCGTACCGAGCGGCACCGCGGCGCGGCCGTTCACGCTCGCGCTATTCGCGACGACGCTGTTTCTCTCGGCGCTGCTGATCTTCGCCATCCAGCCGATGTTCACCAAAATGGTGCTGCCCAAGCTCGGCGGCGCGCCGTCGGTGTGGTCGGTCGCCATGGTGGTGTTCCAGGCGGCACTGTTCATCGGCTACGGCTACGCGCATCTTCTCGTGCGTGCGCTCAAGCCGGTGCGTGCGGCGTTCGTGCATTTCGCGTTTCTCGCGATCGTGGCGTGGACGTTGCCATTCGGCATCGCCAACGGATTCGGCGCGCCGCCGGAGCATGGCGTGACGCTGTGGCTGGTCGGCTTGTTTTTTGCGTCGATCGGGTTGCCGTTCTTCGCGCTCGCCGCCAGCGCGCCGCTGCTGCAAAGCTGGTTTGCCGCCACCGGACATAAGCAGGCGGTTAATCCTTACGTGCTCTATGCCGCTTCCAATCTCGGCTCCTTTGCGGCGCTGCTCGCCTATCCGTTCGTGATCGAGCCGTTATTCCCGCTGCAGACTCAGATCTCGATGTGGTCGGCCGGCTTTTTCTCGCTTGCGGTGCTGATCGCGGTTGCCGCCTTCCAGACGGCCGGCCGGACTCGCGACGAACCACAGCACGAAGATGAGACGGAGGCGCGACCATCAGCCATGCAACGCCTGTCGTGGACCGTGCTCGCCGCGGTACCGTCGGCGCTCGTCATCGCGGTTACGGCCTACATCAGCACCGATCTGGCGGCCGCACCCTTCCTGTGGGTACTGCCGCTCGCGCTCTATCTGCTCACTTTCGTCGCGGTGTTCCGCGAGCGGCCGTGGGTCGAGCATACGATCATGCAGCGTCTCCTTCCCTATTGCGCGGCGCCGCTCGCAATCAGCGCAATAAACGTCGACAAGGTTTTCTGGTTCGTCGTCATCGTGCTCAATCTCTTGGTGTTCGTAATGATTGCGCTTGGTTGCCACGGCGAGGCCTACCGTACTCGCCCGCACCGTGGACGCCTGACCGAGTTTTATCTGTGGATCTCATTCGGTGGCGTGCTGGGTGGCATGTTCGCCGGCGTGATCGCGCCGAACGTGTTCAACAATACCTACGAGTATTCGATCCTGCTCGCGGCGGCGATGCTGGTGCTACCGGGAATGTTTGAGGGCGGTTGGCAGCGATTTCTGCGCGATGCCGGACCGGGACTCATTGCTGTCGCAATCCTCATGGTGGCTGATGTGGCATTCGACCTCCAGCAGCTGCTTGTCACGGCAATTTCGGCACCGGTGTTCTCCGGATTTCTTGTCGCCCTCGCGGCATTGATGCTGTTCAACGCCCGCAGGTTGGCGCGCTTTTTCGGCTTGATCGTTCTCGCCTTAATGTTGACCCGGTTGTGGACGCCGGGTGTGACGCCAATTCACACGACGCGCAGCTTCTTCGGCGTGCATCAGGTGGTCGAAACCGCCGACCGCAACCATTATCTCCTGTTCCACGGAACGACGATTCATGGTGCCGAGCGCGTGCGCGACGAGGACGGTCAGGCTGTGGTCGGACGACCCGAGCCGCTGACCTACTATTATTTCGGCGGGCCACTATCGGATGCGGTCGAGGCGACGCGCGGAGCGCGCGGTACGCTCGGTCATGTCGCCATCGTCGGTCTTGGCACCGGCAGTCTTGCCTGCCACCGCCGTGACGGCGAACAATGGACGTTCTTCGAAATTGATCCGGAAGTGGCGCGGATCGCACGGGATCCCAAGCTGTTCCGTTTTCTCTCGGTCTGCGCACCGTCAGCGCCGATCGTGCTCGGCGACGCGCGGTTGACGCTGGCGGCGAGGCCGGAGCGCTACGATCTCATTGTGCTAGATGCCTTCTCTTCCGATGCCATTCCGGTCCATCTGCTCACGCGTGAGGCTTTCGCCGGCTATTTGTCCCGCCTCGCACCGCACGGTGTGATCGCCGCGCATGTCACGAACCGCCACATGGAGCTTGCCAGCGTGGTCGCAGCGGTCGGCGCGGCGGAGGGACTTGTTGCTTTTGTCAGGCCGGACCGGTCACGCAACAATCTCCTCAACGATTTCCGCGCCAATTCGACAGTCGTGGCGCTGGCGAGAGAGAATGCCGATCTCGATGACTTGCCGTTACGCGAGGGCTGGCAACGGCTGGTAAATTCGAGCGTCACGGCATGGACCGACGATTACTCCAATGTTCTTGCTGCCATCATTCGCCTGAAGTTTGGCAGGTGATTACGCCCGACTGAATATTCCCGCGAACCACCCGCGCAGATCACGGATTACGGCGCGCGCCGCGTTGTGCCCTGGCGCACCGGTGACGCCGCCGCCGGGATGCGCGCCCGAGCCGCAGAGATAAAGGCCGGGCAGCGGCATGCGGTAGTCCGCATGGCCGAGGATCGGGCGCGCCGAGAACAGCTGATCGAGCGTCAGCGTACCGTGAAAGATGTCGCCGTTGGGCAGGCCAAACACGCGCTCGAGATCGAGCGGCGAAAACACCTGGCGCCCGACGACGCTGGCGCGAAATCCCGGCGCAAATTTTTCCACGGTATCGATCATCAAATCGGCGACCTGCTCGCGATGGGCATCCCAGGACGAACCGTCGGGCAGCTTGGGCGCAGCATGCTGGCAAAACAGGCTGGCAACATGGGCGCCCTTTGGCGCCAGGCTGTCGTCGAGCGTCGAGGGAATCAGTATCTCGATGACCGGAGCCTTGCTCCAGCCGTCGATGCAGGCATCGTGAAAGGCGCGGTCCATGTAGCGCAGACTTGACCCGAGAATGATTCCGGAGGTGTGATGATCGCCGATCTCGCGATTTGGCAGCAGGGAAGAATTTGGCAGCGCGGAAAAATTCGGCAGCGCCGATAGCGCGACATTCATGCGGAAGGTGCCGGAGCCGCTCTTCCAACGGCGCATGCGGTCGGCGACCCAGGCGGGCAAGGCGTCGCGGGGCACGAGACTTTCGAACAGAAACTTGGGATTGACGTTTGCGATCACGGCGCGCGCACGCACAACTGAGCCGTCGCCAAGCACGACGCCGCAGGCGCGGCCGCGCTCGACGACGATCTCGCGCACCGCGGCGCGGGTGTCGATGCGCACGCCATGCGAAGCCGCCGCCTGCGCCATCGCCGCGCTGATCGCACCCATGCCGCCGATGGCGTGGCCCCAAACGCCGGGTTTGCCGTTAACCTCGCCGAAGACATGGTGCAGCAGGACATAGGCGGTGCCAGGCGTATAGGGAGAAGCGAAAGTGCCGACGATCGAATCAAACGCAAACAGCGCCTTGACCGGATCGGAGACGAACCAGGAATCGAGATAGTCGCCGGCCGATTTGGTGAACAGGTCGAGCAGAGCGCGGCGGGTCTGCGCGTCGAGCCGCCGCAGCCGGTTACCCAGCATCACGAGCTTGAACAGCTCGGCCAGCGTCCGCCGCGCGGCGCCATCGACCATGTTGGGCGGCGACTCAAGTACCAGATCGCGCAATAGCGCGGCGATGCGCTGGGTTTCGGCAACATAGTCGGAGTAGCGCGCCGCATCGGCGGTACTGAACTTGGCGATCTCTTGTGGCGTGCGCCCCTCACCGGTGAGCAAATAGCGGCCGTCTTCGGTGGGGAGAAAATTCTGCGCGCGGCGCTCGACGATTTTCAATCCGTGATGGTGCAAGCCGAGATCGCGAATGACCTTGGGCTGCAGCAAGCTCACGGCATAAGCGGCGACCGAATTGCGGAAACCAGGATGGAATTCCTGCGTAATCGCCGCCCCGCCGACGACGTCGCGCCGCTCCAGCACGCGCACCGAAAGCCCCGCCATGCCAAGATAGGCGGCGCAGGTAAGACCATTATGGCCGGCACCGATCACAACCGCGTCGAGGAGCGCCATTCGCTACTCAAAAGCGCGGAATATCGGGAAACGGCACTTTGCCGGCATGCACATGCAGGCGGCCGAGTTCGGCGCAGCGGTGCAGCTGGGGAAAGACTTTGCCGGGATTGAGCAGGCCCTTTGAGTCGAAGGCACACTTGAGCCGCTGCTGCTGGTCGAGGTCGATCTCGGAAAACATCACCGGCATCAAATCGCGTTTCTCCACGCCGACCCCGTGCTCGCCGGTGAGCACGCCGCCGACCTCGACGCAGAGTTTTAGGATTTCGGCGCCAAACTCTTCCGTCT
Organism: uncultured Hyphomicrobiales bacterium; assembly: GCA_964575715.1. GTDB lineage: Bacteria > Pseudomonadota > Alphaproteobacteria > Rhizobiales > Xanthobacteraceae > PNAI01. The sequence continues at coordinate 7,720 of CAZNSG010000208.1, forward strand.
TTTCGAGTTCGCCCGGCTTGTTGGAGTCATAGAGGATGAGCGGATGCAGGTTGCCGTCGCCGGCATGGAAGACATTGGCAACGCGCAGCCCATATTTTTCCGACATGATGCGGATGCGGGCGAGCACCTGCGGCAGCCGCGCGCGCGGGATGGTGCCGTCCATGCAGTAATAGTCGGGCGAGATGCGGCCGACCGCCGGGAACGCCGCCTTGCGGCCGGCCCAGAACAACAGCCGCTCCTCCTCCGAAGCGGAGGCCTTGAACGTCACCGCGCCGCATTCTTTTGCAAGCTTCTCGACGCGCGCAAGCAGGTGGTCCACTTCCGTTTGCGGGCCATCGAGTTCGACGATCAGGAGCGCCTCGACATCAAGCGGATAGCCGGAGTGGGTAAACTCTTCGGTGGCGTGGATCGCGGGCCGGTCCATCATTTCCATGCCGCCCGGAATGATGCCCGCGCCGATGATGCGCGAGACGCAGGTGCCGGCCTCCTCGGTGCGCCGGAAGCCGACCAGCACGGCGCGCGCGGTCTCCGGTTTCTTCAAGATGCGGACGGTCACCTCGGTGACCACGCCGAGCAGCCCTTCGGAGCCGGTAATGATGCCGATGAGATCGTAGCCGCCGGAATCGAGATGCTTGCCGCCGAGGCGCACAATTTCGCCGGTCATGAGCACGATTTCGAGGCCGAGAATGTTGTTGGTGGTCATGCCATATTTGAGGCAATGCACGCCGCCGGAATTTTCCGCGACATTGCCGCCAATGGTGCAGGCGATCTGCGAGGACGGATCGGGGGCGTAATAGAAGCCGGCATGGGCGACCGCATTGCTGATGGCGAGATTGGTGACGCCCGGCTCGACCACCACCACGCGATTTTCGAAATCGATATCGCGGATGCGGTTGAACTTGGCCATGCCGAGCAATACGCCGTCGCACAGCGGCAAGGCGCCGCCGGAGAGCGAAGTGCCGGCGCCGCGCGGCACTACTTTGATTCCTTCGGCGTGGCAATAGCGCAACACATCGGCGACCTGCTCGGTGGTCGCGGGCAGCACCACCACCATGGGAAGCGCCCGGTAGGCGGTAAGGCCGTCGGATTCATAAGGTTTCATCGCAGGTTCGGACGCGATCACGCCCTCGCCCGGCACGATGGCGCGCAACGCCGCGACGATTTGTGCGCGCCGGGCGAGCACGGATTGATCGAGGGCGGGCATTTGCAGGGCCATTGACACTTCCGATCTTCGATTCAAAAATGATTATATTCAAGAATAACTATATATCGTCTCTGAGTTCAAAGAGCATGTTATACCAATGGCGATAGATCCGTACTCATACCTCATCCTGAGGAGCGCACACCGATGTCGGGTTTACCCGACATCGGCATACTTAAATGCGCAAGTCGGCTATAGCCGACTTGCGTGTGCGCGTCTCGAAGGATGGCCAGGTCGGAGCGT
>CAZNSG010000209.1:0-9710 GCA_964575715.1 uncultured Hyphomicrobiales bacterium
GCGCATTAAAATTCCAATCTCGGGTAAACCCGAGATCGGTGGGCGACGGCATCGCAAGTCGGCTATAGCCGACTTGCGCACTTGAAATGCCAATCTCGGGTAAACCCGAGATTGGTGGCCGTGCATCCTTCGAGGCTCGCCACCCAAGTCGGCTATAGCCGACTTGCGCACTTGAAATGCCAATCTCGGGTAAACCCGAGATCGGTGGCGAGCACCTCAGGATGACGGTCATTGCTCAGGGCCGTTGGTATAAGATCCCTTATCGACGCGCAGCCGCGCGTAGAGCAGATGATCCTGCCAAGTCCCGTTGATGCACAGATACTCGCGGGCATAGCCTTCGCGCTCAAATCCCACCTTCTCAAGCAACCGGGTCGAAGCCACATTGCTCGGAATGCAGGCCGCCTCCAGCCGATGCAGCCGTAATACGTCGAAAGCCGCGGGCATGAGGGCGCGCAGCGCCGCCGTCATGTAGCCGCAGCGCGCGTAGCGCGCGCCGATCCAGTAGCCGAGACTGCCAGCCTGTGCGACACCGCGGCGAATACTCGCCAGCACAAGTCCGCCGACCAATACATTTTTCTCCTTGCAAAACACGAAGAACGGATAGGCCTGATCGGTAAGCTGATCTTCGGCATAGCGCCGCATGCGCTGGCGAAAGGCGGCACGGGTCAGATCGTCGCTGGGCCAGGTCGGCTCCCATGGTGTGAGGAAATCACGGCTTGCTTCGCGTAAGCCCGACCAGGCGGCGAAGTCGGTCACTTGCGGGGTGCGCAGGACGACGCCATCGCCGTCGATCGGCGGCAGCGGTTCCGGGGAGCTGGTGGCGCGGAAGAGTGCCATGACCAACGATTATACAATGATTTTAGGCCATTACGACGGGTTTCAAGCCGCCTGACCGGCAAGATTTTCGACGATTGCGACGGCGCTTTCAAGGCCGCTACCCGGTCCAAGCGCGACAATCGCAGGCCGATTGCGGGCAATCAGGGCGCTGCCCGCGGCGCGTGCGCTCGCGACCGTCACCGCCTCGACCTTGGCGACAACTTCCTCGATCGGAATCGGCCGGCCATAGGCGATCATCTGGCGGGCAAGCTGCTCGGCACGCGCCCCGGAACTCTCCAGCGCCATCAGCAGTCCGACCTTCATCTGCGTCTTGGCGCGCGCAACCTCGGCCTCGGTGAGATCGGCGGCGGTGGCGCCAATGGCATTGACCACGACTCGCATCAACTCATCCAGGTCGGCAGTGTCGGTGCCGGCATAGAGGCCGAACATGCCGGTGTCGGTATAGGGCGCGTGGAAGGCGGAGATCGCGTAGCACAAACCGCGCTTCTCGCGCGCTTCCTGGAACAGCCGCGAGGACATGCCGCCGCCCAGCACGCTGGAAAATACTTGTAGGCTGTAAAGACTGGGATCGCGTTGCGGCACGCCTTCGAGTGCGAGCGCGATATGCACCTGCTCGAGGTCGCGCCGCTCGATGCGCGCGCCGCCATGAAATCGCGCAGGCCGCGGCACCGGCGCCGCCGGCCCGTTGAAGCGGCCAAACAATCTATCGACCTCGGCTACGACGGTGTCGTGCTCCACGGCCCCGGTCGCCGCCACCACCATGTCGGGGCCGCAATAATTGCGCGTGAGATAGGCCCGCAAGTGGTTGCCGTTGAACGACCGCACGGTCTCCGGCGTGCCCAGGATCGAACGGCCGACCGATTGATTGGGAAATGCGGTCCCCTGCAGGAGTTCGAACACCACATCATCGGGCGTGTCCTCGCAAGCGCCAATCTCTTGCAGTATGACATTCTGCTCGCGCGCCAGCTCCTCGGGTGCGAAGGCCGGATCGGACAGGATGTCGGCCAGAACATCGAGCGCCAGCGGCACATCGGCCTTGAGCACGCGAGCGAAATAAACGGTGGTCTCGACGCTGGTCGCCGCGTTGAGATCGCCGCCCACCGCTTCGATCTCTTCGGCAATCTGCCGCGCATTGCGGCGCGCGGTTCCCTTAAACGCCATGTGTTCGAGCAAGTGCGCGATGCCGTGTTCGTTCGCTTCCTCGTCACGGCTGCCTGAACCTATCCAAACGCCGAGCGAGGCGGTTTGCAGATGCGGCATCCGGTCGGTGACCACCGACAACCCGGAAGGCAAACGAGTGACATTTACGCTCATGCGGCGGCTCCCTGCGCGGCCCGGCTTGCCGTCAAAATGAAACGCTCGACCGCTGCCTGATCGGCCGGCATCGCTTTTACCCGTTCCCGCCTGGCGGGCAGATCGGCAAGCCATTCGGGCAAGGCTGGCCGCACCCCGCATGCCGCCTCAACCGCATCGGGAAATTTCGCCGGGTGCGCGGTGCCAAGCACGATCATCGGCATGGCCGGATCGCGAACTTCCTTCTCGGCCACCGCGACGCCGACCGCGGTATGCGGATCGATGAGGCGGCCGGTCTCACGCAGCACGGTTCGCATAGTCGCCGCGGTTTCGCCCTCATCGGCGCGCGCCGCCGAAAACAGCGCGCGGATTTCGCTAAGCGCCCCGCTCGACACCGAGAAGCGCCGCGACTGGGCGAGCGAATTCATCAGCGCGCGCACCGCCTTGGCATCGCGGCCATAGGCGTCGAACAAAAGCCGCTCGAAATTCGACGACACTTGAATATCCATGGACGGCGAGGACGTCGGCACGACTTCGCGCGGCTCGTACAAGCCGGTCGCCAGCGTGCGCACCAGAATATCGTTGATATTTGTCGCCACCACCAGCCGGTCGATCGGCAGCCCCATGCGCGCGGCGACATAGCCCGCGAACACATCGCCGAAATTGCCGGTCGGCACAGTGAAGGCAATCTTGCGATGCGGCGCACCGAGCGTAGTCGCGGCGGTGAAATAGTAAACTACCTGCGCCACAATGCGCCCCCAGTTGATGGAATTGACGCCCGAGAGCCGCACGCGGTCGCGGAAGACATGATGATTGAACATGCCCTTCACAATCGCCTGGCAATCGTCGAACGTGCCTTCGATCGCGAGCGCATGGATGTTTTCATCCTGCGCGGTCGTCATCATGCGCCGCTGCACCTCGGATATGCGCCCGGCGGGGAACAGAGCAAACAGATCGGTACGCGCGCGGCCACGGAATGCCTCGACCGCCGCGCCGCCGGTGTCGCCGGAAGTCGCCACCACCACCGTGCTGCGCTCGCCGCGCGCGGAGAGCGCGTGATCCATCAGCCGGGCGAGTAGTTGCATCGCCACATCCTTGAAAGCCAGCGTCGGTCCGTGAAACAATTCCAGCATGAAATTGCTCGGCCCCAGCTGGACGATCGGCACGATGGCGGGATGGCGGAAGCTGTCATAGGCCTCGCGCACCATGCGCGAGAGGTCGCTCAACGAGATCGCTTCTCCGACAAACAGGCGAATGATCTCGACCGCGACTTCGGCATAGGGCCTGCCGGCAAATTCGCCGATCTCCGCCGGCGTAAGCCGCGGCCAGTTCTCCGGCACATAGAGACCGCCGTCGCGGGCGAGCCCTGCGAGCGTAACTTCGACAAAATCGAGCGGCGGAGCTTCGCCGTGGGTTGAAACGTAGCGCACAGGCTTACCCATTGGCCGGGGTGGAATTTCCAACCGCGATAACACAACAACTTATTGAATCTAAAGAACTTCTTCATCATCTCGAAGCGCGTTGATTCCTCCCACCTTAGACGGCGTGATCTACCCAGACAAGGAATGGTGAGACGGACGGCGGGCGGCGGGCGCGACGTTAACGTTTGATCGCCGCCGCACGCCACCAGTTGCGCACCCAAATCGAGAATATGACCGCGAGCACCGCCGCAAGCCCGTACCAGGTGAGCGCGTATTGCAAGTGATCGTTGCGCAATCGAACATTGAGCGTACCCGGCTGTGGCAGACCGCCAGGAGGCACTGGCGCCTCCTGATCGATGTAATACGGGGCCATCTCGCCCAATCCTTTTCCGCCTAAGCCTTTGGCGGCAGCCATGGCACGATGGTCGCGCACGAACCACAGATTTCGTTGCGGATCGTCATGAGGCGTGAACCATCCGCGCGGCTCGGACCAGCGCATCGCCCCGACGATTTCGAACTCATTTAAAAACTGCCCCTCGGCGCGCGTATGGCTAGCCAGTCTATCTTGCGGAATGTACCCACGGTTGACGATGATCAGTCCACCGTCGGGCAATCTTGCGGGCGTGAAAACCCAATAGCCTTGCCCCGAAATGTCTGGGCGCAATGCCGAACCCACGGTGTAGACGAACGCCTCCAGCGAATGGAGGAACTCCGCGCGAAAGCTGACGCGTCGGAATTCATCGTTCTCGGGATTAAGCTCCCTCCAGAGCTCGCGCACGGGCAACGCCACCGGCCCAGCCGCCGCTCGTCGCGTCAACGTCTCAATCAAGGATTCCTTCCAGGCCTTGCGCTCCATCTGCCAGGTGCCGAGTACAATCAGAGCTGCAAACCCCGCGAGCGCGGCAAGCGCCGGCAAGACCAGACCCCGGCGCATCGCGCGCGCACTCACACCGGGTCTCGATCGGGCCGGCCTTCGGCGGCCTTGTGGTAATATTGCAGCGCGATCATCAGACCCTTGACCGGCCGCAAAGGCGCGAGCGTCGTGAGCAGAATGAGCGGCCCCCATAACAGCGCATGCAGCCAGTATGGCGGCTGATACATCACTTCGACCAGCAATGCCGCGAACACCACTACAAAGCCTGCAAATAATATGACGAACACCGCCGGCCCATCGCCGGAATCGGCAAAGCCATAGTCAAGTCCGCAACTCTCGCAAGACGGCCGCAATGTGAGAAAGCCCGCGAACAGCCTTCCCTTGCCGCAACGCGGGCAGCGGCATGCAAGCCCGCTCAAAAACGGTGAAACCGGAGGATGGATTGTCTCACTCATGGCCTCTTCTAACGCAAAAGGGGCAGCGTTGCGCTGCCCCTGTCGCATCAATAACTCGCTATTTCAGTGCGCGCCGGCCGCCGCGTAATTGCCCGCGCCCCAGACATAGATGCAGGCGAACAGGAACAGCCACACCACGTCGACGAAATGCCAGTACCAGGCTGCGAACTCGAAGCCGATATGCTGCTCCGGCTTGAAATGACCGGCATAGGCGCGGATCAGGCATACAATCAGAAATATCGTGCCGATGATCACATGTGCGCCGTGAAATCCGGTCGCCATGAAAAATGCCGCGCCGTAGATATGCCCCGAATAGGTGAAGGCGGCGTGGCCATATTCGTAGGCCTGCACCGCGGTGAAGGTGCCGCCCAGCAGGATCGTCAGCCACAGGCCGTAGATCAGGCCCTTGCGATTGTTTTCCAGCAACGCGTGGTGCGCCCAGGTCACCGTGGTGCCCGAGGTGAGCAGAATGAGCGTATTGAGCAGCGGCAGATGCCAGGGATCGAACGTGCTCCGAAACGCACCGTTGGGCGAGGGCACCGGCGGCCACACGCCGCCGATCAGCTCATGACGCGTGAACTGGATCATGTCTTCCGGGAACAGCGCGGTGTTGAAGTAGCCCCAGAACCAGGCCACGAAGAACATCACCTCGGACGCGATGAACAGGATCATGCCGTAGCGATGCGAGATCTGCACCACGCGGGTGTGATGCCCCTCGTACTGCGCCTCGCGCACCACGTCGCGCCACCAGCCGATCATGGTATAGGCCATTCCAATCACGCCGAGCCCGAAGATAAGCGGCGCGGCGGAGAACATGTGGCGCATCCAGGTGATCGCGCCGATCGCCAGCAGAAACGCCGAAACCGCGCCGACCGCCGGCCACGGGCTCGGATCGACCAGGTGATAGTCGTGTTGTACCTGCTTGGCCTCAGCCATCGCTCGATTCTCCGTTGCTCACTTCGAAGCGCGCGCCGGCGCCCATTTCCTAATCTTAGATTTTTCCCGGCTGGCGCGACGGCGCACTCTGCGCTACCGGCTGCTGTGGTTCGCGTTGCGCATAGAAGCTGTAGGAAAGCGTGATCGTGTTGACGTCCGCGCCGTCGGGATCCGTCGCCAATTCCGGATCGACGTAGAACACCACGGCCATCTCCCGTGTCTCGCCCGCCTGCAAGCTCTGATCGGTGAAGCAGAAGCAGTTGATCTTCCGGAAATGCGCACCGAGGTTGAGCGGAGTCACGTTATAGGCCGCAACGCCGGTGGTCTCGCGCGTTGATTCACTGGCGATGGTGTAGTTCACGGTCACGACCTCGCCCAGCCTGACCTCGATCGAGGTGCGCTCGGGCGCGAATTTCCATGGCAAGCCGCCGACATTGGCGTCAAAGCGCACAATGATCTTGCGGTCGAGCACGGAATCCGGCGCCGATCGCGCGACCTGCGTGGTGCCGTTAAAGCCGGTCGCACGGCAGAACCAGTCGTAGAGCGGCACCGCGGCATAGGACATGCCGGCCATCGCCGCGACCAGCACGCCGCACGCCATGGCAACCAGGCGGTCGCGTTTGCGTGCGGAAGAAGCGGACGGGCTGGTCATCTTGTTTGCCATATCTTCATAGCGGGCGGTTCAGCACACCCGGCCCAAGCTTGACCATGGTCACGACATAGAACAGCAGCACAAGTGCGCCGAGCGCGAGCGCAATCGCGATCGAGCGCGCATTTCTGCGCCGCTTCTGCTCGTCCGTCAGCACAATGCCGTTTTCCTGCTCGCTCATGACTGCCTCACACCCACACCAACTTTTGATCGATCAGCAGCATGGCGAAGATCAGAAAGAGGTAGAATATCGAATACGCGAACAGCGATTTTGCCGCGGCCTCGGTGGCGGATGCCTTGAGCGCCAGCGCGAGCGCGAGCATCAGACCGCCGAGCACCAAAGCGGCCGCGCCGTAGACGATCCCCGCATAGCCGAACAACCAGGGCGTGAGCGCGACCGGTACCAGTGCAAGCGCATAGATGACGATCTGCCGGCGCGTTTCCACGAGCCCGGAGACGACGGGGAGCATCGGCACGCCGGCACGCGCATATTCCTGGACGCGGCACAGCGACAGCGCCCAGAAATGCGGCGGCGTCCAGAAGAAGATGATGAGAAAAAGCAAAACCGACTCTAATCCAATACCGCCGGTGGCCGCGGCCCAGCCGATCATCGGCGGAAACGCGCCGGCCGCCCCGCCGATCACGATGTTCTGCGGCGTGCTGCGCTTGAGCCACATGGTGTAGACGACGACGTAGAACACGATGGTGAAGGCGAGCAGCGACGCCGCCAGCCAATTGACCAGCAACCCGAGCACAACGACAGCGCTCACCGCCAGCGTCATGCCGAAGCCGAGCGCCTCCCGCGGCGCGATGCGGCCGGCGGGAATCGGGCGATGGGCGGTACGCGTCATCAGCGCATCGATGTCGGCGTCGTACCACATATTGAGCGCGCCGGCCGCGCCCGCACCGACGGCAATGCACAAGAGCGCGGTAAAGCCGAGCACCGGGTGAAGATGGCCGGGCGCGATCAACAGGCCGACCAGTCCGGTGAATACGACGAGCGACATCACGCGCGGCTTAAGCAGCGCCAAATAATCCCCGACGCCCGCCATGCTCGGCTGCGCAGACGCAAACGATCGCAATTCGGCAGGCCTATCAATCAATGACATCGACGCGTGCTCCGCATTTGCACCGTCACCCTGAGGTGCGAGCGCCGAAGGCGCGAGCTACCGCAAGTCGGGCTTGCCCGATTTGCGCATTTAGAAATCCAATGTCGGGTAAACCCGACATTGGTGGGCGACGGGCCCATCCATTCTTCGAGGCCCGCGCTGTGCGCGGGCACCTCAGGATGACGGATATGGGTGGCGAGCGGCATCACTTGATCCGTGGCAGCACTGCGTACTGGTGGAATGGCGGCGGCGAAGACAGCGTCCACTCAAGGGTCGTGGCGCCGGCGCCCCAGGGATTATTAGCGGCCTTCTCCTTGCGGATGAAGGCATGCGCAAACCCGATAAAGAACACGAGCAGGCCAGCGATCGAGACATAAGCCCCCATGGACGACACATAGTTCCATCCGGCATACGCGTCCGGATAATCGGCGATGCGGCGCGGCATGCCAGCAAGTCCGAGGAAGTGCTGCGGGAAGAACGCGACGTTGACGCCGACAAAAGTCAGCCAGAAGTGCAGTTTCCCGAGAAACTCCGACCACATATAGCCGCTGATTTTCGGGAACCAGTAGTACCAGCCGGCAAACACGGCAAACACCGCGCCGAGCGACAGCACATAGTGGAAATGCGCCACTACGTAATAGGTGTCCTGCAACACGCGGTCGACGCCGGCATTGGCGAGCACCACGCCGGTGACGCCGCCGACGGTGAACAGGAAGATCAGGCCGACCGCCCACAGCATCGGCGTCTTGAACTCGATCGAACCGCCCCACATGGTCGCGATCCAGGAAAAAATCTTCACGCCGGTCGGCACCGCGATCACCATGGTGGCGGCGATGAAATAAGCCTGCGCGCCGGTCGACATTCCGACCGTGTACATATGGTGCGCCCACACCACGAAGCCGATGCCGCCAATCGCCACCATCGCATAGGCCATGCCGAGATAGCCGAACACCGGTTTCTTGGAAAATGTCGCCACCACTTGGCTGACGATGCCGAAGCCCGGCAGGATCAAGATATAGACTTCGGGGTGACCGAAGAACCAGAACAGGTGCTGGAACAGAATCGGATCACCGCCGCCGCTCGCCGAGAAAAACGTCGTGCCGAAGTTGCGGTCGGTCAGCAGCATGGTGATCGCGCCGGCAAGCACGGGGAGCGACAGGAGCAGCAGGAACGCGGTCACCAGGATCGCCCAGACGAACAGCGGCATCTTGTGCAGCGTCATGCCCGGCGCGCGCATGTTGAAGATCGTCGTGATGAAGTTGATCGCGCCGAGGATCGAGGACGCACCGGCCAGGTGGATCGCCAGGATCAGGCAATCGACCGCGGCGCCGGGCGAGTTGTAGGTATTGAGCGGCGCGTAGATCGTCCAGCCGCCGCCCGTGCCGCCGTCGATGAACACCGAGGTGATCACCAGGATGCCCGACGGGATCAGCAGCCAGAAGCTGATGTTGTTGAGCCTGGGAAACGCCATGTCGGGCGCGCCGATCATCAGCGGCACGATCCAGTTGCCGAAGCCGCCGATGAACGCCGGCATGACCATGAAGAAGATCATGATCAGGCCGTGGCTGGTGACCAGGACGTTGAACAGGTGATAGTCGCCGCCCAGGATCTGGTCGCCGGGCGCCATGAGCTCCATGCGCATGATCACCGAGAAAGCGAGGCCGACCAGGCCGAAGACGAACGCGTACACCAGGTACATCGTCCCGATGTCCTTGTGGTTCGTCGAATAGAGGAAACGGCCGATGCCGCGCGGCGTGTGGTCGTGTTGATGATCGTGGGACGGGGCGCCTGGATAGCTCATCGTGGCAGTCCTGTGATCAAGCGGTTCGTGGACATGGTCGTTACGGCTGGCTCGCGCCGCCGGCGGGCAGGGCCGCGGCCAGGGCGCCGGGCGCCCCGATGGCGTCGAAGGCCGCCTGCGCCTTGGCAATCCATTCGGCGAAAGCCGCCTTGGAGACGACCTCGACCTGGATCGGCATGAAGCCGTGGTTGGTGCCGCACAGTTCCGAGCACTGGCCGTAATAGACGCCCTCGCGCTCGACCTTCATCCACATCTCGGTGGTGCGGCCGGGCACCGCGTCCTTCTTGATGCCGAATGCCGGCACGGTCCAGGCGTGGATGACGTCCTCGGACGTG
>CAZNSG010000210.1:0-35975 GCA_964575715.1 uncultured Hyphomicrobiales bacterium
AGTGTCACGATACCGACGGCGACAAATGCCGCGCGCGGCGTTTGGGTGGCGCGCTGCAGCAAGGGTGCGTAGCGGCGCTGCAGCCAGACGATCGCCGGCGATTCACGCCCTTCGAGCCGCGCGTTACGCAGCAGGATGAGACAGAGCGCCGGCGTCACCGTCATCGCCACGACGAGCGAGGCCACGATCGCGAGCACATAGGTCGTAATCAGCGGTTTGAAGAAAGATCCCGCCAAGCCTTGCATGAACAGGACGGGCACGACCGCGACGACCACGATGAGGGTGGCGTAGACGATCGGCGCCCGCACCTCGAGCGAAGCGTCCAGAATGATGCGCGCCACGCTTCGCGTATCGCCCCCTCGCCGCGCGAGGCGCAGGCGCCGCATGATATTCTCAACGTCGATGATCGCATCATCGACAACAATCCCCAACGCGATCACGAAGCCCGCCAGGACCATTGTGTTGATGTTGGCGCCGGCCTGGAACAGAACGATACCGGCCGCAAGCAGCGATAGCGGAATGGCGATGATGCAGACGATCGCGGTGCGCCATTCGTAAAGGAAAATGATTATGATCCCCACGACCAGCAGGCAGCCCAGCAGCAGCGCCCGTGAGAGATTGTCGATCGAGTCCTCGACGAACGTCGCTGGCCGGAAGATCGTCGTGTCGATCTCGACCCCTGGAAGGCCGCTCTTCATCCCCTCCAGCGCCTGCTCCACCCCGCGGGTGACGGCAAGCGTATTGCCCCAGGGGAACTTTTCGACGATGAGCATGAGGCCCGGGCCGTCGTTAATTATGGCATCGCCGATCATGCCCGGCGGCGCATAGACAAGATCGGCCACCTCGCGCAGCAACAGCGGTTTCCCGCCCCGTGTGTTTACCGGCACCCGGGCGAGCGTCTCCGGCGTGACGCCGGCGGCCGCGAATTGGAGCTGAAAGCGCTGATTGGGTGTTTCGACGAAGCCGCCGGTGCCGATATGCGCGCCGCGGGCATAGCGCAGCAGGCCAACGTCGAGGGCATCGGAAACCGCTTCCTGCACCTCGTCGAGCGTAACGTTTGCGGCTGCCATCCGCTTCGGGTCTACCAGGACCTGAAGCATTTTGAGCTGCTCGCCCCAGATGGCGATGTTGGCGACGCCGGGAACGCCGAGTAGCCGCTGCCGGATGGTCCAATAGGCGAGCATCGACAAGTCCATCATGGACTTGTCCTTTGAGGAAATGCCGATCTTCATGATCCGGCTGGTCGAGGACAGCGGCGGCATCATGTAGGGCGGCGCGGCCCAGGTCGGCAGGGATTTGGTAACGATCGCGATCCGCTCGCTTACCAGTTGCCGCGCGCGGATTTGGTCGGTACCCAGCTTGAAGATCAGCAGGATCGACGACAGTTGCGGCGCCGACTTCGAGCGCATCACGTCGACGCCAGGGACGCCGTTGAGCGCGTTTTCCAGCGGCACGGTGACGAGTTCTTCAACCTCGGCGGGCGAGAGTCCGAGACAGATCGTCTGGATCTCGACCTGAGGCGGCGCGAATTCGGGAAATACGTCCACCGCCACGCCCTGCAGGCGCACCAAGCCAAACCACGTCAGCACCGCGCTCAGGGCGAACACGAGATAACGAAAACGCAGACTGGAACTTATAATCAGCTTCATCATACGCAAGTACTCTGCACCCCGGCGCTAGCCGTCGTAGAAAAGCAACTTACCGAAGGCGGCTAGTGGCCGACTCCGACTTCCGTTCCGAAGACCTGCGGCACGCCGGTCGTGAGCACCTTGGTGCCAGTGGGCGGTCCGTCCTTCAGATACACGTTCTCGCCTTTGATGGTGTCGATCTTCACCGCACCGCGCACGAAGGTCATCGGATCGGTGTGGACATAAACCCACGTTCCGCCGGTCAGGTCGTAGAGAATTGAAGAGTATGGCACGATCCGGCGGCCCGACGGATCCTCGCGCACCTCCTCGATCTGGATTCCGAGCCGTTCGGCTGCTCGCAATGTGAGCGTCACCTTCTTGAGCGACACGTTACCCGTGGCCTCGACCAGTGCGGGCTTGCTACGGAGCGGCGCCGCATCGGACAGGGCCGTGGCACAAGACAATACGAGACATGCCGCAGACGCTGCAGCCGCCAGAAAATTGAAACGGATCATGTGGTCTACTCCCCTATATTTTCTGCAACAAGCAGCGATCATGACGCGGATTCCATTTCGAGATCGAGCCGATCTGCCGTCCAACCGGCGCCAAACCGCGCGTAAAGGCCCGGAAGCACGAGCAGTACTGCGAGCGTCGAGGTAACAATACCGCCCAGAACCGCCACCGCGAGCGGGTAGGCGATTTCAAGCCCGGCGACATCGCCTATAATCGCGAACGGAAGCACGAGAACGAACGTCGTGACCGATGCGGCCATGATGCTCGGGAATTTCTCCCGCAAGCCGCGGCGCACCAGCGCTTCCCCAAACGGCTCGCCTTCGTGCAATTGCAGATGTTGAAAATGGGCGACGAGACCGATGCCCTGCCGCACCGTCAGTGCGAGCACCGCCCCCAGGCCCAAGAGAGAACCGAGCGAAAAGTCGCCATTGCCGATCGCGATCGCCGCCAGACCGCCCAGCACCGCGATCGGCACTCCAAGCAGCGACAGGGCGGTGAGCGCCCAACTGCGGAGCACCGCCTGCGTCAGCAGGAACATCAAAACCCCCGCCGCGGCCATATAGCCGTAAATCGACCGCAGGGCAGTACGCTGTTCATTGTATTCGCCCAGCACCTCGGCATGGTGTTCAAACGGAAACGTGACCTGCTTGATGCTTTTTGCGACGTCATTCGCCACATCCGCAAGCGGCTGCTCGTCCACATTCGCCGTAACGTCGATGCGGCGCGAAGAGCCCTGGCGCCGGATGATGCTAATGGCCGGCGCGATGCGGACGTCTGCAACCTGAGCCAGACGAACGGGCGACTCGCTATCGCTGTTGATCATCAGGTTGCGTATGTCCTCGATGTTGTCGCGCATCTCCGGGCGGCCCCAGACCACAACATTGAAAACTTTCTGTTCCTCGAACAGCGCACCTACGGTGATGCCTCCGACCACTGCCGAGGTAGCCCTACGGACGTCGCCCGGTTTCAGGCCGAATTGGGCCGCACGATCGACATCCACCTTGACCACGATCGCCGGCTCTTGCGTCTGCAACTCAACCTGAGGATTTTCAATGCCGGGAATCTTCGCAATCGACGCGCGGATTTCCTCCGCCTTGGCGCGAATGATGTCGAAGTTGTTGCCATAGACGCGCACGGTGACGGCATCCCGTTCACCGGTGAGCGCTTCACGCAGCTTAGCCGACAAGTATGTCCCGACCCGGCCACGCATGCCGAGATAGGTGTTGACGGAAACTTCGACGGCATCGACCGTTGCTTCGTAGTCGGCCTTCGGATCGATGTTGACCCATACCTGCCCGGCGTTCACGTCCGTCGCGCGTTCGCAGTTGCAAAGCAGGGCTCGTCCGAGACTGGCGGAGGCATTTCGCACACCGGGGATCTGCCGTAGATGGCCGATCAGGCCCTCGGTGGTTCGGGTCATCGCCTGCAGCGAGGTGCCGGGCGGGCCCTGCCATTCGATGACCAGATCGGTCTCCTTGAAGCTGGGTATCATGTCGCGTTCGAGCGTACCCCAGACCGCGACGCAGGCGATCGCCGCCACGACGCCAGCTCCGATACAGGGAATCGGCGCGCGGGCGACGCGGCCGACAATGCGATCGAAAAGCTCGGCCAATTTGTTCATGGGCGAACCGACCCCAGAGTTCAGCGGCGCATTGGCGAGAAGCAGTGCCGCGAGCGCGGGGGTCGCGATCAATGCCACCGCCATCGAGGCAGATACGGTGGCGATATAAGCCCAGGCCATCGGCGCGAAGAACGCGGCGGACCGGCCGTGCACGAAAAGGACGGGCAGCGCTGCGAGCACGATGATCAGCGACGCGTACACCATCGGCCTGCGCGTTTCGAGCATCGCACGGGCGATGACCAGGAAGCCGGACCGTCCGTCGCGCGGTGCTTGCAAACGGCGAAGCGCGTTGTCGATGTCGTGAATGCTTTCATGCACGACTACACCGGTGGCCATCAGCAAGCCGGCGATAATCATCATGCTGAGCGAGACCCCGGCGACGTGCAGCAGGAGCCCAGCCGTGACGAACGACAATAGGGTCGCGGCCAGGGCGATGACGGCGGTCCGCCAGCTGCCCATCAGAAGGCCGAGCGCGGCGGCGATCAGGACGATCGAGATGATCGCTGCTTTCCCCAGATTGCCGGTTGCCCGTTCGATGAAGCTTGCGGGACGGTAGATAGTCGTATCGATCTCGATCCCGGGCAGCCCGGGTTTCATCTCCTCGAGTGCGCGCTCGACGCCGCGCGTCACGTCCAATGTGTTGAAACCGGGAAACTTCTCAATCACCACCATCAGGCCGGGCCCGTCGCCGATAATGGCGTCCCCGATCAATGGCTGATGGCCTTCCAGCACATGCGCGACGTCGCCAATACGCGTGGTGGTGCCAGTCACCGCCACCTTTGAGAAGGTCTGCGCGTTGGTGATTGGCAGCTGGTGCCGGATATTGAGCCGCTGGTTCGGCGTATCGATGAAGCCGCCGGTGCCTGGCGTGGACGAGTTGAGGTAAGTGAGCGGCGAGGACCATACCGCCTCACCGGCCGTCTTGATCACCTGCTCGAGCGTGACGCCCTTGTTTCGCAGGTGCTGGGTATCGACATGCACCTGCACCTGCCGTTCGCGCTCACCCCATATCGAAACGTTCGCGACGCCCGGTACGCCGGCGAGGCGAGGCGCGATGTACCAGCGCGCCTGAACGGACATGTCGGTCAGCGAAACCGATTTCGAACTCAGGCCGATATTCATGACCCGGCTGGCTGAGGCAATGGGCTGCAGCATAACCGGAGGTTTGGAGACGTTCGGCAGGGCGGCCGCCTGAGTCAGCCGCTCCTGAACCATCTGGCGCGCTTGCATAAGGTCGGTGCCAGGCGCGAAAATCATTTCGATGGTTGAAAGTCCCGCCATCGACTCGGATCGGATGACCTGAAGCCACGGCACGCCATTAAGCAGGTCAGCTTCCAGCGGCACGGTAATCAGCGATTCGACCTCGGCGCTGGAGAGGCCGAGCGATTCCGTCTTCACAATAACCGTCAGCGGCGAGAATTCGGGGTAAATGTCCAGCGGCTTATTTCTGACGCCCGCTGCCCCGAATATCAGCAGGCCCGCCGCGACAACAACAACGATGTTGCGCAAGCGCAGACTGGTAGAAATGATCGACACTAAAACGCGCATGCCCCGCCCCTAACTCACAGCTACAACTCACGGCCTCAACGCTATCGAGCAGATGTCGTACCTGCAAGTTTTAACGCGGCTTCGAAGAGCGAGGTATTCGTGACATGGTTTATTTGCAACAACGCCGGAGGGGATGCAATTAGTTAACGATTAGTTAACGAGCGACATTGCAACGAAGTCAAATTATAGTTAACGAGCAACATCGCGACGAAGACAAATTAGTTAACGAGCTACATTGCGATCAAGAGAGTTGCGGCAACGAAGACAAATTAGTTAACGAGCTATATTGCGATCAAGAGAGTTGCGGCGAGTGGTTAATACTGGAGAGTTCAGTTGTTCCATTATGGTGCAAAAAACTTTCTCATTTTTGCTCAAGCTGGACGCATCCGTAGCCTCGTCTGCACTACACTGAAATGTACGCTGAAGTACTCAAACTCTTCAGCGGCATGTTGCGCCGCACAACTGCACGATGGGACCATCAGACATCCGCGGCAAAATGTATCGGATTATTATTATGATTGCTGTTTGTGTGCATGCGTGTAACTTTAATAAAAGTTAAACAGGTGGGGAGGCGCCTGTCATTTTTTGAGCGTGAGCAGTTGGCATGTTGCGTTGGGGAATCGGATTTAGTCTACAGTATCGCTTCCTGGTGCTCGCTTGCGCTGCGGCGTTGATTTTCTTCGGCGCCTACCGTCTGCGCGACACCGCGGTGGATGTCCTCCCCCAGTTCTCAGCGCCCATCATCAAGATCCAGACTGAAGCGCCCGGTCTTCCCGCAGGCGAAGTGGAAGGCTTGGTTACGCTCAATCTTGAGGAAAAACTCACCAGCGTCTCCTGGCAAAAAACCATTCGATCAAAGTCGATGACCGGGCTTTCATCGATTCTTATGGTCTTCGAGCCCGGCACCGACCTCATGCGTGCGCGCCAACTGGTGCAGGAGCGCCTCAAATTGGCGCACGCGCTGCCCAACGTTTCGAAACCGCCGGTCATGCCGCAGCCTTTGTCGACGGCGGGCCGCGCGAGGGTTGAATTGGCAACCGGCCTGACAGCGTTAGCTTAGCGAGCCTGTCTTTGAAGAAGATGATGGACGACACAGAAGGAAGACAACTATGCGGATGAGACACTTCACTTTTACTTTTTTTATCTTTGCCGCAATCGGTGCTGCAGCGTTATTCTGGATACATTCATATTGGCCGCAAAAATCAATAGCGACCGAATATAATCCAGGGATCAATCCTGCGGATTTTGTCGGTGAAATCGACAACAAATATTTTGCTCTGAAACCCGGAAAGAAATTTACTTACAAAAATAGTGCAGGCACCGAACGGACCGAGATCGTTGTCACTCGAGAGACAAAGAAGATAATGGGGGTGACAACGATTGTCGTTCGCGCGACCGAATGGAAAAATGGAGTTTTGAAAGAAGACACGCGAGATTGGTATGCTCAGGATAAAAATGGGAATGTCTGGTATTTTGGTGAAGCGGTTGACAATTTCGAGAATGGAAAGCTCAAAGATCATGCAGGATCTTGGGAGGCCGGCGTTGATGGAGCAAAACCGGGAATCATAATGCTCGCGCGCCCCAAAGTGGGCGAGACTTACCGGGAGGAGTATTATGCCGGACGGGCGGAAGACATGGGCACGATTATGGCCCTTGACAAGAAAGTAACGACACCGGCCGGCATATTTGATAACTGCCTTAAATTAAAAAGCTGGAGCCAGATTGAACGCGGAAGCGGGTACAAATACTACTGCCCGGCTGCAGGCTTCCTGGTGCTGGAAGAATCAACCTGGTTGTTTGGTGAAAAAGTCGAATTGGTTGGCATTTCCGATGAGAAATAATCCGCCCGGCTTTTAGCGGCGCTCTATGCAGCGTGAAATCAGAAGATCGAAGCAGCCGAGCTTGTAATCAAAAACAGGCTTCACGTGGTCCCATGGATGGGACCGACTTCGTGCCCCCGAATCTCGCCGTCCGAGTGTTCATCCAGTAAAGACCGCGGAGATGATCGTTGACAGCGCGGCGCAAGCGTGATCGGAGCGATTAGGCGGCGGCCTTTCGTTGATGTGCGCGCATCCAGTTCCAGGGTGAGAGCTCTTCGATCCGCGCCTATCCCGACACATCCAAAGAGTCATAATCACTGTGTCAAGGTGCTAGTGATCAACTTCCGACCCGGTGCGGCCTTCTTCCCCGATTACGACCGCTTCTATCACCACCGACATCAAGCCGACCTACAATTCGACCTCCACGACGACCAGCACAGCATCAGCGAGCCGCTGAAGGTCGCATACTGTGCCGGGCCGAGCCGCACGCCGCAGTTACGTGCCGAGACAATGAAGTTATTTCGCAGTGGCAGGTCACTCTTCGAAGCTATTTTTCATGCCTTGAGTATTTTTCCAGAACCGACATCTGTGGCCGATCCCGTCCATCAAGCGGTTCAATGCTCGTAAAGTAATTCTTCGGCCACCATGATCCACCAGCCCAATAGGTCCAGCCAAGCCACACGTCGTTATTTGCGGACATGAACTTCAGGACTCTATCCAAGACCTCTAGACACTCCTGACTCGGACCGGCGCCAAATTCACCTAAGAACCCACGTTGGCGATGTTCCCGCGCCCACTGGGTGAATGGCATCAGGCTCGCAACCGAATTTTCGGCACTTTGACATTCAGCATGCGATCCCGTCCAGTCCTGATCAAAGTATTGATGCACCTCGAACACATAATTGTTGCCGGAATCGACTACATCTAACATGACAATCGCATTTGGCGTTCCATATCTCCCCCTTGTCCATGTGCGCGCGGTTGAATAGCCATTCCCAGGGACCAGAATGAGATTTTGCGCGCCGGTTTGTCTGATTTCCGCGATGGCAATGTTGGCTGCATTCAGCCAAGTTTCCGTGGGCAATCCCTTCGGTTCGTTCATGAGGCCAAAAATAACCAGATCATTACCTTTGTATCGCGCCGCAATCCGGCGCCAGAGATCGCCGAGCGCGTTTGGCGGCAATTTTTCACTCCCGATCACCGAGCCAGAATATCCCGCATAATTATGCACGTCGATAATTACCTTGATTCGTTTTGCTCCAGCGTAGTTCACAACTGCATCGATTCGCTGCATCTCCGCTTCATCAAGATTAGCTCCCAATTCATGTTGAAGCCGTCCCCAACGGACAGGAAGCCGAATGATATTCATGCCCTTTGCGGCGAAATAGTCGATCGAAGAACGTTTCGGATAGAAATAATGTTTACCGAGTTTGCCCGGAATATGTTTTCCGCCAAATTCTGCGCCGGCGAGATTGACGCCGGTCAGCTGTATCGATCGGCTGGTCAATGACGGAGATTGAGTATGCGCTAGCGGGAGGGCCGCTAATGCGAAAGCAGCAACACCGATGATAATTTTAATCGTCCGAATCATTTAGCCCCTCCAAATATTCACAAATGAGTTGCGCGAATGGATGCACGATCGAGCCAAGCGTCATCAGTGGTTGGATATGTGTCTTTCATGGTCTGGCATCGGCCCTCACGACCGTCATATTTACAGTAGCACGTGGAGACTAAGGTCCGGACTCACAATTTGATCCCATAGAGTGTTCCGATGAAGTCGGCGGCGGCAAGCAAGCTGCGGGCAAGTTTATCGCAGCGCGTGGCGATGCGTTGCCAATCCATATTGCGGCAGACGCAGGTGGCTGCCGGTATCATTTCGTCACGGCGGCCCGGGCTACGCGCATTAGAAAACGAATGTTTCCTAAGAAATAGCGCCGCCACATCCGGCGCGGTTCCAATATCAAGCGATAGATCCACTCAAAACGAATCCGACGAATCCATAGCGGTGCACGCGGCTTTGTACCGGTGATAAAATCAAGCAATCCACCAACACAAAATGCAAGCCGACATCGTGTTGCAGAAAAATTTTCTGCTAACCATATTTCCTGCAGCGGCGTTCCCAGCGCAACGAGGATGAAATCTGCGCGAGCCGCTATAATAGAGTCAACGATCGCTGGAGTATCATTTTTTTCGAAATAACCGTGATGTGAGCCCACGTAGTGGTGCTGAGGCGCCAACTGCCGAAATTTTTCCCGCGCGTATTCCGCAATGTCAGACCTGCCACCGAGAATAAATATTCGCAGGACGTGTTGCGTGTTGCGAAGGAAAAACGGAACAAAATCAGTTCCATTCAAGTTGTCAGGAAATACGCTGCCATGCAGGATTCGAGAGGCGATATCGACACCAATACCATCATTAAACACTACATGTCCGCGTAACGCGGCGGCTAGCTCCGGCTGGCTGGCCGCAAGGTTGGAGCTGTTCGCGTTAAGATAGCTCACACAGGTTGGCGTGCCTTTCTGCAACCGCCCATCAAGTAATTCTGTAGCCTCTGCTGACGTCGCAACTGTCACCGAAATGCCCAAAATGTCGCGCGTAGGAAGAGCCGCATAGTCGCGCGCGGGACAACCTTTTTTCTCCGTTAGTTCCCGTTCGTTTGACATGGCGCTCATGCGACTTGTTCGTCGTTTTGAGCGCCAAATATACTTGCGCTGCCATGCAGAGGCGTCGCCTACATGATGGTAAGGTAAACCGCTTGACGCGATTCAAATGTCACCTCGATTCGGAATTAGAGCGGTTTCTATTTTTGCATCGTCGTTTGGAGATTCGCACCGCAACCCCCGTGCTCTCTTAATGTTAATTATCAGGGGGACAGAATTCCCGCTCAGAATTAATGCCAAATCGCGTAAATTATCACCCATCATTCCGGGGAACCCGCCCAACGGGTCCGGCCACGCAAGTCGGCTAAAGCCGACTTGCGCTCTCATAACGTCGATCTCGGGTAAACCCGAGATCGGTGGCCGGCCCGATGGTATGCTCCGCCCGCAGGGCCAAGACGCGGCGAGCCGGGAATCCAAAACACGGCCGGTGGTTATGGATTCCGGCTCTCGCCGGCGATCTTGGGTTACCCGAGATCGGATTTCGGAAGAATCCGGATGAGATTCATTTGATTAGATGGCGAGCAACGAACACGCAATGATTCATCATAATCAAAGCTGCAAACTCGCTGCCACGTTAATCGACCGACTTACCAAGATGGGGCTGAGCCGTGTCAATAGGCGGAATACCCGATATGTCTGAGCCCTTCACGGATTGTGACACAGGCTATCCCCATCGATTGGACCGTTTCAATCGTCGAGCGGAGAACGGCCGGTGAACATCCCATAAAGGTCGGTGGATCCGCAACATCATGTGTATAAAAGATCAGCCAGCCGTTGCGATCACATGTCTCGCGCAGCAAGCGCTGTAGCTTTTCAGGCGTCAGGGTTCGATCGTAGAGCTCAACGACCTTGAGAAGCCCTAGATCAATGTTTCCGACGTTGATGCCTTCGTAATTTCCGCGGCAACTATCGAACCTTTTCCGAAGCTGGAGTTTGCGCGGCAGCGAAAGAGAACCAAACGGATAACAGAAGTTCGTCAGCTGAATATCGCCGCAGATTCGGCGCAGCGTATTATGGTTCGTTCGGCATTCTTCATCCAAGCGTGATGCACTGAGCGTTTTGACATTGACATGTGAGGAAGTGTGACAACCGATTTCATGACCGTTCTCATGCAATGCGCGGATCTGTTCCGGCGTAATCACGTGCCAATAAGTTGCGTTTGTATCGCATGTTCCCGACGCGATATAGAACGTGCCATGTATGTCATGACGCTCGAGGATTGAAGCACCGTTGCTATACGCAGAATCCGGACAGTCGTCGAATGTGAAGCTCACGAGAGGGGCCCGATTTTGTATTCGGAATGGCTTAGAGTGAAAATGCCTCGCCAGTCTCTCCGAAGCGCGCGTCACCAGGTTCTGAAGCATGGGTGGATCCGATTTCGAACGCCAATTATAGTTGTCGAGCCTGTCAAGATGGACGCGTTGGATATTCATTGCTGCCACAAATGGTACCGTTGTCCCAAACATCCAATGTGTCTACTTCAATAGCCGGTGCCAAGGTTGAGTTTATTCGTATGGTTAGCGTTAACTCTTCTTGGGCAGCCAGTGTTATCATTATCAATAGTGCCTGCGTAATACAATTGTCGAGAGTTCCTGCAAAAATGCTTAATTTTGCCGGCGCCCCTGCGCAGCAGTAATCTCGCCCCTGCGCAGCAGTAATCTTATGTGAGGCGCTCGAATGCGGTGAGCGCTGTGTCGTAAGTCGCGGGCGATTTACCGGAGGCACCCGGCGGTGTGCCGAGCTGAATGATACCAAATCTCTCAACCCCATCATTCCGGCTAAGCTGCGATCCAGGTCGGCCTTGGCTGACTTGGAATCTTCTGAAATCCGTTCTCGGGTAAGCTTGAGATCGGTGGTCAGAACCGGAATCCATAACCACCGACCGTGATTAGGGATTCCTCTATCTGGCGCTTTTCATCGGCATAGTGGCGGCAGGCGGACATCATTGGCTCGCACGTGGCCCCTCCGCGCTCACCCATTAACGTTAAAAATCGCCATGAATTGAATGGGAACGAGGCGCTGTGCTCTGATGGCAAGCGTGAGCAACAAATTCCGAATGGGTCGAATTCACGAGCCAGTCGTGCATTTGAGAACTGATCGAGCATCATACCCTATATGACCAAAATCGCTCCTGCTGTCGTTATTGGCGCCGATTTGAACGGCCTTGGTGTCGTCCGCAGTCTCGCGCGCGGAGGTGTGCCCACGATTGTCATAGCCACGACGCGTTGGCGCGCAGCCAATTGGTCGCGGTTTTGCCGGTCGGTTGTATTGGACCGGCTTTATGGGCGAAGCCTCATCGACGGGTTGCTGGCGGCGCAAAGAAAGCTCGATGGTCGACCGGTCCTCATTTTGACGGACGAGATCGCCGTCAATACCGTTTCCGAAAATCGGGATGAGCTGCTTAGCGCCTACAAATTTCATCTGCCGCCACGAGACGTCGTGGCGATGTTGCAGAACAAAGCCCGTTTCCATGAATTCGCCGAGCAACAAGATCTGCCGGTACCGCGGACGATTATTGTGAAGCCGGACACGCCGCTTGCGAAGCTTGCAACACTGCGGTTTCCAGTGATCGTCAAGCCAGCCGAGGGGCGGTTCTCCGATTTCGGCGGAACGATACATTCCCATTATGTTGTCACGCCGCGGGAAGCAGAAAACCTCTGCAGACGGTTATTGGAATCCGTGCGCGAGCTGGTTGTGCAGGAATGGATCGACGGACCTGACAGCAATATCTGCTTTTCGCTATTTTACCTCGGTGACAAACCCGAGAGCTTAAAGGTTTTTACCGGCCGCAAGCTTTCCTCCCACCCGGCGAAGATCGGAAATGTCGCGCTTTGTTTAGCCGCGCCGGAGGTGATGGATAGTCTCGAGCCGCAGATCGCGAAATTTCTCGAACTTACCGCATTTCGGGGACTGGGAAGTCTTAAGTTCAAGTGGGATGTGCAGCAGCGGCGATATTTCATCATTGGCCAAACGGTGGGGCGGACGGATTGGCAGGAAGAAATTGCGACGTTAAGCGGCGTCAACCTTCCGCTCGCCGCCTATCGCGATGAAGTCGGCCGACCGCCGATTCGTTCGACGCAGATTGATCGCACCGTAGCGTGGCGGGAATCTGCGCTGCTCGGAGCAGAACTCGCCATCCTTTCTCCAGGCACGCGCGTCTATGACGGCCACTGGCGGCTCAGCGATCCGATCCCGGGGTTGATCTATTATACGCGCGCTGCGCTAAAGAGAGTTCACCGGCAGGTCGTACAGCCGATCATCGCGAGTCATACGACCAAACGGTTGCAGATCTCGTTGGAGTTGAAATTCCGAAATGTTCTAAAACCAATCTTCAAAAATAACAGTCCCGGCGCTTCGAATTAGCAGACCGCGCGTATCAAGTGTGGGCGCAACATTCTTATAGTCAGTATCCTTACAATTGGCATCGCGGATAAACGCTTGTCGCGATTCCTTGACGCTTCATTTCTTGGCAGTGAGGATTTTTTCATAGAGTCGTTGGTAACTCGCGGCAACCAGACTCCAATCATGTTTTTGCGCGCCTTCGATTGCCGCCTCCCGATACCGCTCAAAGCTTTTTATGACCTGCTCCCAACGCAGCAAGAATTCCCTAATGGCCGCCTCGCGGTTGGAGAAATCAACCAGCATCCCGACGCCGGAGTTCGAAACCAAATGCCGAAAGGCCGGTATATCGCTTAGCAAGGGGAACAAGCCGGCGGCCATGCCCTCGACGGCGGTGAGGCCGAATCCCTCGTATTCTGAGGAGCTTGCCAGTACGGAGCAATTTTTCATGATGCTGCGCAAGTTTTCGTCGGACGGGGATTCGATGATTTTGACGGCGTCGCCCAGACCTGCGCGTTTTGCCAGCGCAGCGATATCCTCCTGCCCCAGATCGTCGCGACGGCCGGCAATGATCAAAGTCCAGCCCGGATCTCGACGCCGAAGATCCGATACGAACGCAATCAATCGCTCCAAACGCTTGTTGCTCGAAAATCGCCCAATCGAGATGATTGTTTTTTTGGGAGCCAAGGCCGAGGCGCCCAAATATTTTCGGATGTTGACGCCGTTCTCGATGCAGATCACGTGCGGATTTATTGTCGCGAACAGATCGCTGTCCGCGAAGCTGACCGCGACAACGGCATCATACCAAGCCGCGGACAGACGCGTGACGATATTGAAGTAGATGCGCTTGAGGCGCCTGGCAAAAGATGTATGGAAAAAAGCGCCGTGAGTGGAAGCGATGATCGGCTTGCGATGATATGGCTTGGTCCAAGCCAGGAAATCGAAGAAGAAGTCGATGGCGTGGACATGGACGATGTCGGCGGACTTGATAAATTTCAGGACGGAAGGCGCGATCGGGTAACGCGCTGACCCCCGATAGGGAATCCTGATCACGTCGATGCCGGACACAATTTCGGTCGAGGCAAGCCGTTGGCCGGAATTGGAACGAAAGACCCGGTCAAGGGTGACGACCCGCACCGCGTGCCCGTGAGCCAGCTGCGCGCAAGCGAGCTCCATTACGACGGATTCGAGGCCTCCGACCGAAGGATGAAACTGCCTCACCACGTGAACGACGCGCATAAAATTCCTTCAGGAATATTGCCGCATGGAAACTCTTAGCTCGCACGCTGGCGCAGCGCACGATCGGGGCAACCCGACATTATCATGATCGGCCGCGATCGACTGCAAAAGCCCAAAGAAGCCGATGTGGATTACGATTACAATGAATAACCGAAGCGCCCGCCCCCGTTGGCTGGCTCCAGATCACGCATGGGTTCACACCCCAAATCTCCTCGTATATGTTAGCGCTACTCCGATAAACAGAAAATAAAGGGGCGTCTCGTGAGCGACCAGACCAAGTTTATTCTTGATGAAAAGCATCTGCCGAAGAGCTGGTACAACCTCAATGCCGACCTGCCAAAACCGCTGCCGCCGGTTCTGCACCCCGGCACCAAGCAGCCGGTCGGCCCGGCCGATCTCGAGCCGCTGTTTCCGATGGAGTTGATCCTGCAAGAGGTCTCGGCGGAACGCACCATCGACATTCCGGAGCCGATCCGCGATGTCTTTCGCATGTGGCGGCCCTCGCCGCTGATGCGCGCACGGAGATTAGAGGAAAAACTTGGCACGCCCGCCAAGATTTATTACAAATATGAGGGTGTTTCACCGGCCGGCTCGCACAAGCCCAACACGGCCGTTGCGCAGGCCTGGTACAACAAACAGGCGGGGATCTCGAAGCTCTCCACCGAAACCGGCGCGGGCCAATGGGGATCGTCGCTGGCGTTCGCAGGCGCGCTTTTCGGCATCGATGTAACCGTGTTCCAGGTCCGGGTCTCATATGATCAAAAGCCCTATCGCCGTGCGCTGATGGAAACCTACGGCGCGCGCTGCATTGCATCGCCCTCGCAGGAGACCGAATCCGGCCGCGCGATATTGGCAAAATTTCCGAACAGCCCCGGCTCGCTCGGCATAGCCATTTCCGAAGCGGTTGAAATGGCGGCCAAGGATGCAAAGATCAAATATTCGCTTGGCTCGGTGCTCAACCATGTGATGCTGCACCAGACGATCATCGGCCAGGAAGCCATCAAGCAGTTCGAGATGGCGGGCGACGATCCCGACATCGTCATCGCTTGCGCCGGCGGTGGCTCGAATTTCTCCGGGCTGGCATTCCCGTTTCTCGGGCTGCAACTGCGCGGCGGGCGCAAGCGGCGCTTCCTCGCGGTGGAACCGGCGGCCTGTCCGTCGCTGACCAAGGGCAAATATGCCTACGATTTCGGCGATACGGCGCATCTGACGCCGCTGGTGAAGATGCACACGCTGGGATCGAGCTTCATTCCACCGGGCTTCCACGCGGGCGGCCTGCGCTATCACGGCATGTCGCCGATGGTTTCGCATATCTATGAGCTCGGCCTGATCGAGGCGCGTGCCTATCATCAGAAGACGTGCTTCGAGGCCGGCGTTCAATTCGCGCGCTGCGAGGGCATCGTGCCGGCGCCGGAGGCGACCCATGCCGTGCGCTGCGCGATCGACGAAGCGCTGCGCTGCAAGCAAGAGGGCAAGAAGGAGACAATCGTGTTCAACCTCTCCGGTCACGGTCATTTCGACATGGGGGCCTACATCAGTTATTTCGAGGGCAAGCTGGTCGATCAGGACTACGATCAAAAAGAGCTGGCCATGGCGCTTGCGGGCCTGCCGAGCGTGGCCGCCTGAGCTTGCGAAGTTTGGCACTCCGAATGCGAGCGATGTCCTGTCAGCGCTTAGAGCGGTATCAAGCTGGCCGTCGATTCCATTCCCTCCCCCTGAAAGGGGGAGGGTCAGGGTGGGGGTCATCACTTAATCGATTTGTTGCGCTTTGTTTGACCCCCACCCGGTTTGCTGACGCAAACCGACCTCCCCCTTTCAGGGGGAGGTAAATGAAGTGGTGGCCGTGTACGCTGGGCGTAATGCTGCTCTAGAATCTCCAACTCGTCCCGAAATTCGTTCGGAGTGAAGAGTCATGATCGAACCCTATAATGCCGTCGGCTTGATCCCCACATTCTGGGGCATCCGCCGGCGCGCCGACATCAAGCACAACATCGAGCACCTAAAGCACCTGACCAAGGCGGCGTTCTGGCTGTCCAATCTCGACATTCCGGTGAAGCTGCTGGCGATCCCGGAAGGGGCGCTGATGGGGTTCAACGATGAGGTGCTCGACGTCGACCACGCCGATTATGCGCGCACCTGCTGCATCGACATCCCCGGACCGGAGACCGACGAAATCGGCAAGCTTGCGCGGCAGTGGAACGTCTACATCATGGCGCAGGCCAAGGCGCGGCACAAAGACTGGAAGGATCGCTTCTTCAATATCGGCTTCATTGTCGATCCCGACGGCAAGATCATCCTCAAGCATTACAAGCTTTCCGCGCTGCTGCCGGTGGAGCGATCGGTATCGCCGCACGACATTTACGACTGGTGGATCGAAAAATACGGCCGCACGCTCGACGCGTTCTGGCCGGTGGCCGACACCAAAATCGGCCGGCTCGGCATCATGATGGCGATGGAGGGCAATTATCCGGAGAACGGCCGCGGCCTGGCGATGAACGGCGCCGAGGTGGTGTACCGCGCCTCGATGCCGGCGCCGTTCACCGAGAACGACATTTTCGAGATTTCCAACCGGGCGCGCGCGCTCGAGAACAACATGTATATCGTGGCGCCCAACATCGGCAGCTATCATCTTTATCCCGACAGCCATGTGGGGATCGACGCCGGCGGAGGGCAATCGATGATCGTCGACTACCGCGGGCAAATCGTCGGCAAGCAGCGCGACACCAACGGCTCCACCTTCGTTGCCGGCGTAATCAACATCGAGGCGCTGCGCCATCACCGGCAGTCGTCGCAGGTCACGAATTGGTTGAAAGACGTCCGCACGGAGCTGGCGCAGATCATCTACGAGCAGCCGATCTATCCGAAAAACCGCTACCTGAAAAAAATCCCGCCCAAGCACGCCAAATACAAACGCGAGGCGATCGATACGCAGGTGGCGATGATGCAGAAGAAGGGGATCTGGAAAAAGCCGAGCGGGAGGGGGAAAAAGTGATACCAACGGCGTTAAGTAATGACCGTCATCCTGAGGTGGCCGCGAAGCGGCCCTCGAAGGATGAGCGGCCACCGATCTCGGGTTTACCCGAGATCGGCATTTTAAAGTGCGCAAGTCGGCTATAGCCGACTTGCGATGCCGTCGCCCTTCGAGGCTCGCTTCGCTCGCACCTCAGGGTGACGGCGATGAGCCAGTGATTGCTGCCGCTGGTATGAGACACTGAGTATTTATCCTATCGCGATGTGCCTGCAAAACACTTGGGCTTGCTCAATTTACCCGAGATGTTGGCGGAAAAAATCGACAGTGAGTTGGAGCGCGCGGTCGGCCTCCGGCTTGGAATAGGTCTTGCCACCTTTGCGCGCGAAGGCATGATCGGCGCCGGGATATTTATGGATGGTCACCAGCGGATTGGGCGAGAGCCGCCGCTCAAGCAGTTCGTTGACCTCCGCCTGCACCCAGCGGTCCTTCATGGCCATGTGCAGCACGAACGGCCGGTGCAGGTTTTTTGCCTCGCGGATGCGATGCTCGATGTAGGTGCCGTAATAGGCAACCGCGCAATCGATATCGGTGCGGCAGCACATCAGATAGCAGAGCTTGCCGCCGAGACAGTAGCCGACCGCACCGACCTTGCCGTTGCAGGCCGGCAGCTTTTCCAGGAAATGCCAAGTGTCCTCCATGTCGCGCACGGCGAGATCATAGTCGAAGTCGTAATAGAGATCGAACGCCTGCTTGACGTGCTCTGGGTTACCGTCGCTGAGTTCGACGCCTGGCTCCTGCCGCCAGAATAGATCCGGCACCAGGCACACAAAGCCTGCTTGCGCGAATTCATGCGCGTGGTGGCGCATGGTGTCGTTGACGCCCCAGATTTCCATAATCGCGATGATGGCGCCCACGGGCGTCTTGTCGGGGATCGCGAGATAGGCGCCCATCTCGCCGTCGCGCAGCTTCACCTTGATGTTTTGCGTTTTCATAAGTGCTCCAGACACGTTGCTTGCTCTGCCCACATCCTGAGGAGCGCTCCGACGGAGCTCGTCTCGAAGGATGAGGGCGCCTCATGCTTCGAGACGGCGGCTTCGCCGCCTCCTCAGCATGAGGCGGACCGAGTGTGCAGCTTGTTACAGTTTCAACAACCGCCTCGCGTTGCCTTCGAAGATTTGCTGCTTCTCTGCGGCGGATATCTCCAAGGCGTTCACCGCGGCGATGGTCTTTGCGATCAGCCCGCGGCCCTGCTCGGAGCAGAACGGCGCGTCGGTCGCAAACAGGCAATGATCGGTCTTGAAGAAAGCGTGACCGCAACGCGTGGGCGCGACTTCGCCGTTGAGCGCGGTGTCGGCATAGAGCATCTCGTAGTATTTTCGCGGATGAAGTTTGAGCTTGCATTCCTCGGCCGCGGGATTGCGTTCGGGCGTACCGAAGAATATCTGCCGAAAACCAAGATCGATCTTGCCGGAGAAATATGGGATCATGCCGCCCATGTGGTGAGAGATGATCTTGAGCTTGGGCAACTCGTCGAAAATTCCGGAATAGATCAGCCGCGTCATGCAGGCGGTGGTCTCGTAGGGCCAGCCGAAGCTGAACCAGATTTCGTTTTCCGATGTCTTTTCAGTGGCATAGTCGGAGAATTGGGGCCCGCGCATGGGATGCACCCAAACCGGCAGATCGTGTTCGGCCATGCGCCGGAAGAGCGGCCGAAATTTAGACGAGGAGAGCGGCTCGCCGGCGACATTGGTGAACACTTGAATACCGCGCGCGCCCATGCCGATGGCGCGGTCGATCTCGACGAGCGAGGCCGCGACATCGTTCATCGGCAGCGAAGCGATGAAAGCCGGAAAGCGATCGGGATATTTCCGGCAGATTTCCGCCAGGCCATCGTTGGCAAAGCGCGCAACCTCATGCGTGCGCTCAGGCGGGCCGATCAATTCAATCGGCGGATTTGCGAGCGAGAGGATTTGTTGCAGGCCGGTGAATTCATCGAGCAGTTTGAGCCGGGCATCAATGTCCCATAACGTCTTGAGCCGCGGAAAGGCGGACAGCACGACTTGTCCGGGAATGTGGTCGGCAAGCCGGTCAAGATACGGCTTGGGCATGAAATGGGTGAAAACGTCGATCATTGTGACTTTTTATTTGAGCATGATCTTTTCCGACCTTCCTTCGCCCGCCGACCCTGGCTCCGCCGAAGGCGGCTTCGCCGAGGCGAGAGCGGGCTCTTGACCGCCGAAGTCCGCCTTCGGACGAAGGCGGTTGGCGAAGGCGGGAAACTGGTACCCACCCCCGGATCAAGTCCGGGGGCAGGCTTTTTCGGGATCATGCTCTAATCGAGCTTGGCGCCCGATCGCTTCACCACGTCAGCCCATTTGTCCGAATCCTTCTTGATCAATGCGGCGAACTCCTCAGGCGTGCCGCCCGCCGGCTCATCGCCGATCATGGCAAAGCGCTCCTGAAATGCTTTTGAGGCGATGGCTTTGTTAATCGCCGCGTTGAGCTTATCGACGATCGGCCGTGGCATGCCGGCCGGCGCGATAACGCCAGTCCAGGTCGCCGCTTCGTAGCCTGGAATGCCGGCTTCCGCGACGGTCGGCAAATCGGGAAATCCGGGAGAGCGGCGCGCACCGCTCACGGCCAGCGCGCGGATATTGTTTGAGCGCGCGTGAGGCGCTATCGAATTGAGGCTTTCGAACATCAAATGCACTTGGCCCGAGATCAGGTCGTTGAGCGCCGCCGCGCCGCCGCGATACGGGATGTGAACGATTTCTGTTCCGGTCATGTATTTGAATAGCTCGCCGCCGACGTGGCCGGGCGAGCCGTTGCTGGAAGAAGCGTTCGAGAGCTTTCCCGGATTCTTTTTCGCGTAGTCGATCAGCTCACGAACAGATTTGACCGGCAGTGACGGCGTGACAGCAAGCAGTAGGTGTCCGCGCGTGACCAGTGCGATGGGCTGCAAATCGCGCTCGATGTTATAGGGCAGCCTCGTCACCATGTGGCGCGTGATGGCCAGCGCGCCGATCGGTCCCATGCCGATCGTATAGCCGTCGGGTTCCGATTTGGCGATCAGATCGATGCCGATGGTCAGCGCGCCGCCTGGCCTGTTTTCGACCACAATCTGTTGGCCGATTTCCTTGCCCAGCTCGGCGGCAACGATTCGCGCGACGGTATCCGTGGCGCTTCCGGGAGCTTGCGGAACGATGAACTTGATCGGGCGGTCGGGGTATTCCGCTACTGCGCTCGTTGGGAAGGCGCAGGTGAGCAGCAACAGTATCCAGCGAATGCTACGCATCGTTCATTGCCCTGTGATTCGAGTTTCCCAAGCCGTCAATTCGACACCTTGGGTGCAAAGCTCCAAACGCCATGCAGTTGCATGGCTAACAATTCATCGTATAGTTTTTCCCGGCCGCGAGGCAACAGTCAAAGCGCGTTTCCAATTTTTCCTCAATGGACCTGCCGCTTGGCGTCTGTATACTTTAGCCATGAAGGAACGAATGTGGCCGAGCCCGATAGCAATCGTCTCGTAAACCCGGTGAAAGCGAAATTGCAGGCCGGCGACGTGGCGCTAGGCATCACGGTTCGGATCAGCCGCACGCCGGACATCGCACGCATCGCCAAGTCGACCGGTCACGACTTTATATTCATCGATGGGCAGCACTCGATTTTCAACCTGGAGACGACCATCGCCATCGCTCATACCGCGCTGGCGATCGGTGTCGCCGTCCTGGTGCGCGTGCGCGGCGTTGACGATCCGGACGCATCGCTGCTGCTCGACAACGGAGCGGCGGGAATAATTTATCCAGACATCAGCACGGCGGCCGTGGCGCAAAAAGCCGTCGATACATGCAAATTTCCGCCTATGGGCAAACGATCGGTCGTCGGCGGTTATCCGCACTTCGATTTCCGATCCATCCCCCTTGCGGAAAGTGTGCCGCAGCTCAACGCGCATTGTCTGCTTGTCTGCATGATCGAGACGGTCGAAGGACTCAACAACGTGGAGAAAATCGCGGCGGTCGACGGTGTCGATGTGATTCATCTTGGCAGCAACGATATGCTCGCCAACATGGGCAAGCCGGGAAAATTCGACGATCCCGATATCATTGCGGCGCAGGAACGCGTCATAAAGGCGGCGCGCGCACACGGAAAATTCGCGGGCTGCGGCGGGAACCGCGACGTTGAGCGTCAAGTGAGCGCGATCCGGCGCGGGGCGCAGTTTGTGACAACGCAGACGGACGTCGGATTCCTTTCTGCCGCGGCCAATCAATGGACGTTCGGGGTGCGAACTGCGTTGGGAAAAAAGTAACGGGCCAAAGATGGGATCATGCGAATGAGCCTCGGCGCAGTCATGCTCTATGGCCTCTTGCTGTATGGAATCGTGGGAATTTGCACGGCTGCGGCCTTTGTTATTTTCGGCGCGACAAAAGTCTTCGCGGAGCCAACGCACATCAGCGTAGGCGCGCGAATCCTGCTCTTGCCCGGCGCAGCGGCGCTTTGGCCCTATGTCTTGTATCGGTGGCTAGCATCCGGGCACCGACGATGACGCGCTCGCATCGATTGGTCCATCGCTTGATTTGGCCGATACTCGCACTCGCGATCGGGCTGGGATTTGCAATGGCGGTCTATTTGCGGCCACCGCCAGAGGCGCCTGCACCACCCGCCGCCGAGGAGCCGCGACGATGAGCGCCGGCTTTCACGCCATCCAATGGAACCGCGACAAAATCATTTATGACGGCATCCTGCTGATCGCGGTGACGCTTTTCCTTGCGGTCTTTATAATCGTGGGAACGAAGCTCCACCCGCCCAAGGATCTTGCAGAAGCGATCGATCTTCGCCTTCGTGCATTTGGAAGCTGCGCGTTCTTCATGCTCACCGTAATTCTCTGCATTGGGCCGCTGGCACGGATCAACCGCCGATTTCTGCCGCTGCTCTACAACCGGCGCCATTTTGGCGTGGCGACGTTCTTCATCGCGGCGATGCATGTCTGGTTCATGTTCGACTGGTATCTCGTGCAAAATAACCTGCCAAACCTCGCGGCCGAACTCACGACTTGGTCGGACTATGGCAAGTTCATTGGCTTTCCATTTAAGGCACTCGGCATTGGTGCACTACTGATTCTGTTTCTGATGGCGGCCACGAGCCACGACTTCTGGCTCGCATTCTTGAGCCCGCCAGTGTGGAAGGCGCTGCACATGGCGCTTTACGTCGCCTATGGGCTGGTGGTGCTGCATGTCGCGCTCGGCATTATGCAATATGAGCGAACGATACTCATTCCGATGATGCTGGTTGGCAGCTTCGGCACCGTGACCATCTTGCATTTGATCGCCGGCTGGCGCGAACGATCGGCCGACCAGGGACAGGCCGCAAGCGACGACGGCTGGCTCGCGGTCGGGCCGCCGCACTCGATCCCGGACAAAGGCGCGCGTATCGTCGCCACGCACGGCGGCGAGCGCATCGCGGTCTTCCGCGATGGCGATTTGATCGGCGCACTCACTAATCTGTGCGCCCATCAAAACGGCCCGATCGGCGAAGGCAGGATCATCGATGGCTGTGTGACCTGCCCTTGGCATGGCTATCAATACCGCCTCTCTGACGGATGCGCGCCGCACCCTTTCACAGAAAAGCTTGTCACCTACCGAGTCAGGATAAGCCAAGACGGACTGGTGGAGGTCAATCCACGCCCATTGCCGCCCGGAACACCGGCTGCGATCAAATGTGCGTTGAACGCCGGATAGGTATTTCATGTTAGTTGTGCGACGCGATATGCTTTTTTCGTTTACAAGCCAACGCCGCAGTTCAACGAGCGAGGATTTGCATGACTGACCCGGCCAACTGGATCGACATCGGGTCGGTCGAGGAACTATCCAAGTCATCGCTCCGGCGCGTCACGGCGCAAAACCGCGAACTCGCGATTTCGTTCAAAGACGGGCAATTTGGCGTTGTCGCGAATGCCTGCAATCATGTCGGCGGGCCGCTCGGCGATGGCCGGCTCGACGGCAATTTCATAATCTGTCCCTGGCACAACTGGAAATTTCATCGCTGCACGGGCGTTGGCGAGCCCGGCTTCGAGGAAGATCGTGTTCCAGCCTATGCAGTGAAGGTCGAGCAGGGCCGTTTGCTCGTTGATCTTGCTAGTGCCACCAAGCGCGCGAAGAAACCGCATGCACCACATCCACTCGCACGCAAGGTGATGCGCGCGTCCGGGCCGCTGCGGCTTGCCGGCATCGCCACCTCGGCGATGGACGCCGCAAATCCGCGCTTTTCCGGATCGGATTATCTGCTCGATCACGCCATGAAAGCCGCGGCCGAGCACGGCGCGGAAACCAAGCTCATTCGCCTCAACGAATTGAAGTTTCGAGCCTGCGAGGGTTATTACTCAAAGTCGGCGCAGGCCTGTACCTGGCCATGCTCGATTACGCAAATGGATGCAGGCGATGAAATGGAGCGCGTTTACGAGACTTTTGTACACTGGGCTGACGCTGTCATCGTCGCTTCGCCAATTCGCTGGGGCACCGCCTCTTCGCTCTATTTCAAGATGGCGGAGCGGCTCAACTGCGTGCAGAACCAGATCACGATCCGCAATAACGTGCTCATCCGCAACAAGGTTGCCGGATTCATCATCGTCGGCGGGCAGGACAACATCCAGGCGGTTGCGGGACAGATGCTTGGCTTTTTTTCCGAGCTTGGCTTTATCTTCCCGCAGTTCCCCTACATTGCGCATTCGCGCGGATGGTCGCGCGAGGATATGGAGCATAACGTCGATATCGTGCGCAATTCCGCGGAGCTTGCGGAGGGCGCAGCCATGCTCGCCAAGCGCTGCCTCAATCTTGCAGCGCATCTAGTGGCGCGCGACGAGGCACCGGATAAGATCGAACGCGGCGGCCGCAAAGCGCACTCGCTGCATATGGGATGATGTCCAAGAGCGCGTCGCGTCATGTAATACCAACGGCGTTAAGTAATGACCGTCATCCTGAGGTGCTCGGCGCGCAGCGCCGAGCCTCGAAGGATGTACGGCCACCAATCTCGGGTTTACCCGAGATTGGCATTTCAAGTGCGCAAGTCGGCTATAGCCGACTTGCGTTGCCGTCGCCCTTCGAGGCTCGCTTCGCTCGCACCTCAGGGTGACGGGGATAGTGAGTCATCCGTTCTCGCCGTAGGTATAATTCGAAAAACCTTGGCGGCGGTGCCGCCGTTGATCGATGCGATCTGACCGGCATTTAGGCCGGCGGCCGAAATAATTTTCATGGGCTCGTCGTCGCCAATGGGAAACGGCATGTCCGATCCCATCATCAGCCGTTCGGTACCCAGCATTTCGACGACGAAACGCAGCACGCGCGGATCGTGCAGGATGGTGTCGGTGTAAAGCAGCGCGAGGGCCTCGACGGGATCGGAGATGCCGGGGGTGATTTTGTGGTTCTTCTTGAGCCTGCCGATCACAAAGGGGAGCGCGGATGCGCCCATTGGAACAACAATCTTGGCGTTCTTGTAGCGCGTAACATGCCCGCTATGTAAAAGCCGCGCGGTGGCGACAATGGCATCGCTGATGCGGCCGACGCCGTTGGCAAGTCCATAATCGTTCACGCGCGTATCGCCGGCGTCGAAGCTCGGATGGATGTGGATGGCCGCACCGGTATCGTCGGCTGCCTTCCAGAACGGATCGAGGTTTGGATCGTCAAGCACGCTGCCGATACCGCGCGGCAGAGTGGCGATCATCGCGCCGGGAAAACCGGCCGCAATTGCGTCCTTGAGCACGCTCGCGGCGCGGGCGCCGTCTTGCAGCGGCACGGTCGCGAGCGGCACGATCCGCCGCACGGATTTGGCCGCTGCCAATTGCGCCTCGTTGATCAGACGGCTCCAGGCCTCGCCTTCGGCAGGCGGTATTTCATAGCCAAAGATATCGACCCAGCAGCCGGCCACTTGGCGGTCGATGCCCTGCTTGTCCATCCATGCAAGCCGCGTGGAAATGTCACTCAATCCCTTGGCCACCGGCCGCGTCGGCTTGCCGCCCATGAAGGAGAACGACAGGTTGCCGCCGTCTTCGATGAGGCGGATGGAGGGAAAACACGCGCGTTCCTTACGCATGACATCGAGCAATGTTTGCGGCATCAGATGGGCATGAGAATCGATGATCATTTCGACGTCCTTGCGTTGCGGGCGGCCGCGATCATATCGCCAAGCGCTGCGACCTTGATGGGAAGGCTGTTGACGACGATGCCGAGCGGCTTCACCGCGTCGTTCACCGCGCTCGCGATCGCGGCCGGCGCGCCGAGATAACCGGATTCGCCCGATCCCTTCTGGCCAAAGACCGTGTGCGGGGACGGCGTCGAGTGGTGCACGATCTCCACCGGCGGAACTTCGTGCGCCGAGGGCAGGAGATAATCCATAAAACTCTGCGCGAGCAGCTGGCCGTCATCGCTATAGGCAAACTCCTCGTAGAGCGCGGCGCCGATGCCGTGCGCGATGCCGCCCATGGTCATGCCGCGCACGATTTTTGGATTGATGACGGTACCGCAATCATGGCCGACATAATATTTTCTGATCTCGGGTTTGCCGAGATCGGGGTCGATGGCGATCAGCACGAGGTGAAACTCGAATGAGAAGCAGGGATACATCTGCACGCGGCCGTCGGGCGTCGGCAATTGGCCGCCGGTCGGCACCTGCATCACGTGACTGACTGACAGACCCGGCCCGAAGCCTTCGGGCAGCAGGTGGAAATTGCGGTGCGCGATGGTCACAAGCTGCTGCCAGCTGCGGCGGTTCTGCGGCGCTGTGCGCTCGAACACATTGCCTTCGCTGTAGGCAAGGCGCTCGGCGGGCAATTTGAGATCATGCGCCGCGATGGCGATGAGCTTATCCTTCAACTTCTGCGCCGCATGGAACGCCGCGCCGCCGAGCATGACCGCCATGCGGCTGCCGACCGGGCTGTTGCTCGGCATGGCGTTGAGCGAGTCCGGCCGCACCACGCGAATGCGGTCGGGGTCGATCTCCAGCACCTCGCCGACCGCGGTGCCGACTAGCGTCTCGTGCCCCTGCCCCGATGACGTCGTGTGCACGGTCGCGGTGATGGTACCGGTGCCATCGATGCTCACGCGGCAAGATTCCATCCAGGTCGTCGTGCTGATTTTTGGATTGAGCAGCGGCTCGAAGGAGGAATTGCCGCCGTTGGGCTCAAGGCAGGCCGCGATGCCGATACCGGCCAGGAACCCCTGCCCGCGCAGCCGGTCGCGTTCGTCAAAGAGATTCCGGTTGCCGGCACGCGCGAGCACCTTGTCGATCACGGCGTGGTAGTCGCCGCTGTCGTAGGTGGTGCCGCTTGGAATGGTGTAGGGAAACTCCTCGTGCCGGATCAGATTGCGCCGTCGCACTTCGAGGCGATCGAGTCCAAGGCGATTTGCGACCTCGTCGATGGTGCGCTCGATTGCGTAATTCGTGGGTGATTGGCCAAAGCCGCGCACCGCTTCCTGCACGGTCTTGTTGGTAGTGACCGCGATGGCGCGATATTGCACGCTGGCAATGCGATAGGGCCCGACAATGGCGCCGATCGGCTTGCCGAGCTGGAACGGCGCGCGCCCGGCATAGGCGCCGACGTTGTCGAGCGCGCGCATCTTCATGGAGCGGATCACGCCGGCATCGTCGAAAGCGACCTCCACGTCGAACAGCCGCTCGGGCCCATGGGCGTCGCCGCCGCGCATGTTCTCCAGCCGGTCCTCGACCAGCCGCACCGGGAAGCCGAGGCGGCGCGCGAGATAGCCCACGAGCGCGGCATGCTTGATGCCGCGCTTGACGCCGTAGCTGCCGCCGACATCCACATCGAAATGCACGCGCACCGACGTCATCGGCAGCTTGAGCACGGCGGAAAGCTGGTCGGGATATTTCGGCATCTGCACCGAAGCCCAAACGTCGAGAATTTCACGCCAAGGATCCCAGCTCGCGACCACGCCGAAGGTCTCCACCGGTACGGTCGAGCTGCGCCCCCACTTGACGCGATGGGCAAGGCGATGCGGGCTCGCGGCGAAATCCTGCTCCACCTCGCCCCAGACAAAGGTGCGGTCGAGCAGCACGTTGCTGCCGTGATCGGCGTGCACCGCCGGACTGCCCGGCGCGAAGGCGGCTTCGCCATCGAGCACGAACGGCAAGCGTTCATAGTCCACGCGCACCAGTTCGGCGGCATCCTCGGCAAGCGCGCGGGTGTCGGCGACGACGGCAGCGACCCATTCGCCAGAGTAGCGCGCAACATCGACCGCCAGCGGGCGGCGCGGAACGCGCGGCGTGTCGAGGCCGGCCGGCAGCGGCTCGGTCGCGGCGGCCAGCTCGCGGCCGTCGAGCACGCAATGCACGCCGGGCATGGCGAGCACTTCGGATTTGTCGATTGCGAGGATGCGCGCGGCGGGATGGGGGCATGTCACGAGCGCGACATGGCGCATGCCGGGCAACACGATATCGGCAGCAAAGCGGCCCTTGCCGACAACAAAACGGCGATCCTCGCGCACCCGCCGGTCGGAGGAGACATAACGGAATTGTTTTTCGATCGCGCTCATGATGGCACGCACTTACATCCGTCATCCTGAGGTGCCCGCCGTAGGCGGGCCTCGAAGGATGAACGGCCACCGATCTTGGGTTTACCCAAGATCGGCATATTAAGTACGCAAGTCGGGTAAACCCGACTTGCGATGCCGTCGCCCACCGATCTCGGGTTTACCCAAGATCGGAATTTCAATGCGCAAGTCGGCCAAGGCCGACTTGCGGTGGCTCGCTTCGCTCGCACCTCAGGGTGACGGAGCAATGAATGTACGCACCGCTTCATCATCATCACTCCGCCGGATTGTTCTGGCCGCGCAAGCGCTCGGAGGCGAGCGCGATGGCTTCGACAATCTGGGCGTAACCAGTGCAGCGGCAGATGTTACCGGAAATGGCTTCGACAATGTCGTCGCGGGTCGGCGCGGGATTCTTGAGCAGCAGCGCGTGGGCGGCAAGGATCATCGCCGGTGTGCAATAACCGCACTGCATACCGTGGGTTTCGCAAAATGCGTCCTGCAGCGGGGAAAGTTCGCCTGGTCCCGGCGAGAGCCCTTCGATGGTCGTGATCGCATAGCCATCGGCCTGCACCGCGAACATCAAGCACGAGCGCACCGGCACGTCATCGAGCAGTACGGTGCAGGCGCCGCAAACGCCGTGCTCGCATCCGGCATGGGCGCCGGTCAGTCTCAGCAGATCGCGCAGGCAATCGAGCAGGCTCAAGCGCGGCTCGACATCGACCGCGCATTGCTGCGCATTGACGGTAAGCTCAACGCGCATGGGAGCCTCGGGCCGCCTGATCGGCTGTAATAATCGCGCGCACCGCGAGCGTTGCCGCCACGCGGCGGCGATATGCGGCGGACGCATGCAGATCGGACAGCGGTTCGATATCGGTCAACGCCGCCTCGACAGCCGCGCGCACGCTACTCTCCTCGACGCGTTTTCCCTCCAGCGCGCGCGCAACGCTCGCAAGCCGCAGCGGGAAAGCCGTCACCGCACCGATGCCGACCGCGAGCCGCCGGCAGATGCCGCCGTTGTCGAGCGCAATCTGTGCGGCGGCCGACGCGAACGCGAAATCGCTCTTGCGCGCATTGATCTCATCAAAGCCAATGCCGATCCGCGCATCGCGCCAGACCGGGAAGCGCACGGCAACGAGGCAGGCCGCCGGCGGCAAGGTTGTGACCATGGGGCCGATGAAGTATTCCGATGCCGGAATTTCGCGCGTCGCGGCGCCCTCGCGATAGAGCAATGTGGCGCCAAGCGTTACGGCGACCAGCGCGATTTCGGCCGCGGGATCGGCGTTGGCGAGCGAGCCGCCGATGGTGCCGCGCGCGCGTGTCGCGATGTGCCCGACATAGTGCATCACCTTGGCGAGCAGCGGCAACCTTAAGCGCACCAACGGATCGCTTTCGACCTCGCATTGCCGCGTCGTGGCGCCAATCGCGATGCCATCGGCCTCTTCGCGCACGAAGGCGAGCCCCGGAACGCGGGCGATGTCGATCAGCCGCGTCGGCCGGGCAAGCCGCATGGCCATGAGCGGCACCAGCGTTTGCCCGCCGGCGATCAGGCGCGCGCCGTCGTCCGCGGCCAGCAGGGCGCAGGCTTCGTCGAGGTTGGCAGGCCGAACGTATTCGAACGGAGCGGGTTTCATCCTCGTACTATTTCAAGCAGGTCCCGGCATTTCAACCGACGTTTGCTAGAGCCATATCGTTCTGGATGGAATCAGAGCCGGGCTCTAGCTTTTTGTTGAGCATGATCTTTTCCGAAAACCGGTTCCCACCCCCGGATCAAGTCCGGGGGCAGGCTTTTGCGGGATCATGCTCTAATCAACGATTGGCGAGTTCTTGAATTCGTCGTTCTTCGTCGGGTGAAAGTGGAATGGCATCGACCGTTGCCGACTGTCTGCGCCGCAACACCAGCACGAGACCCGCACCGCCCGCGATCAACACCATGAGGGGCGCGAGCCACAAGAGTGCGTTTTGCCAGGACAGGCTCGGCTTGAGCAGCACGAATTCGCCGAAGCGAGCGGTGAGGAATTCGATCACCTGCACGTCGCTGTCGCCAGCTTGCAACCGCTCCCGCACCAATATGCGCAGGTCGCGCGCGAGCGGCGCATCCGAATCGTCGATCGATTGATTTTGGCAAACCATGCAGCGCAGTCCGCGCGAGAGCGTCCGCGCGCGCGCTTCCAGCGCGGGATCGGAGAGAATTTCGTCGGGCTGCACGGCCAAGGCTGGAGTCGCGCCCGCGAGCGCGAGAAGAATGACAAGACAGCGCGCCCAATTCATCGCTCACTCCGCCGGCTGGAGCGCCATTTTCGCCGGCCTCGGCGCACCGACGCGACGGCGGCGATCAGAGAGCGAGAACGCCCCACCCATGACCATGATCACCGGGCCGAGCCAGATCAACAAGACCAGCGGCTTGTGATAGACCCGCACCGCAATCGAGCCGTCAGGATTGGGCTCGCCGAGCGAGATATAGATTTGCGACAGGCCGCGATTCATCAGCGCGGCTTCGGTGGTCGAAGTGTTGCGCGCGGAGAAGATGCGCTTGGAAGGCTCCATCGTACCGATGACCTGCGAAGCGCTGCGAACCGTGAAGTGTGCCGCAAGCTCGCGGTAGTTCGGCCCCTCGCTCGGCAACAGATCATCGAAGGTGAGCGCGTATTGGCTCAACGCGACGGTTTCGCCCGGGCGCAGGGATGCGATTCGCTCCGTGCCCCAGTTCGACTCACAGACAATTCCAAGGAGCATGAGCCCGAGCCCGAAATGTGCCAGCGCGGTGCCGAAAAACGAACGCGGCAGTCCGCGCACGCGACCGAGCGCGGTCGCAAACGGCAGGCGCAGGAACCCGCTGCGTTCAAGCAGATCCGTCACGGCGCCGGCCATCACGAACACGGCCAGACCAATCGCGAACGGCGCCAGCACGGCATCCGCGCCCGCCAGCGCAAATGTCACCGCTATGCCGATGAGCGCTACGGCGGCGGCACCGATGAGGCGCTGCGCCACGCCCGCCAGATCGCCGCGCTTCCAGGCCAGGAGCGGGCCAAAGGGAACGGCCAGCAGGAGCGCCATGAACAACGGGCCAAAGGTCATATTGAAGAAGGGCGCTCCGACGGAAATCTTGGCGCCGGTCAAGACTTCAAGCGCGAGTGGATAGAGCGTGCCGATGAATACCGTGGCGCAGGCCGTGGTGAGGAAAAGATTGTTGAACACCAGCGCGCCCTCGCGCGAGATCGGCGCGAATATGCCGCCCTGCTTGAGCTCCGGAGCGCGCCAGGCATAGAGCGCGAGGCTGCCGCCGATGAACAGCACAAGGATCGCAAGGATGAACACGCCGCGCGTGGGGTCGGTGGCAAACGTATGCACCGAAGTTAGCACGCCCGAGCGTACCAGGAACGTGCCGATCAGCGAGAGCGAGAACGTCAGAATGGCGAGCAGCAGCGTCCATACTTTCAACGCCTCGCGTTTTTCCATCACCAGCGCGGAATGCAACAGCGCGGTACCCGACAGCCATGGTAGCAGCGAGGCGTTCTCGACCGGGTCCCAGAACCACCAGCCGCCCCAGCCGAGTTCGTAATAGGCCCAGTAGGAGCCCATCGCGATGCCCAAGGTGAGGAACATCCAGGCGGCAAGCGTCCATGGCCGCACCCAGCGCGCCCAGGCGGCATCGATGCGGCCTTCGATCAGGGCGGCGATGGCAAATGAGAACGAGATCGAGAACCCAACATAGCCGATGTAGAGCAGCGGCGGATGAATGGCGAGGCCGAGGTCCTGCAAGATCGGGTTGAGGTCGCGTCCCTCCAGAGGCGCTTCGGTCAAGCGCAGGAACGGATTGGAGGAGGCCAGGATGAACATATAGAACGCAGCCGCGATCCAGGACTGCACCGCCAGCACGTTTGCTCGCAGCGTAGCGGATATATTGCCGCCAAAGAGCGCGACCAGCGCGCCAAACAGCGCCAGGATCAGCACCCAGAGCAGCATCGAGCCTTCGTGGTTTCCCCATACGCTGGTGAAGCGGTAGATCAGCGGCTGGGCCGAGTGCGAGTTTTCCGCCACATTGGCAACCGAGAAATCGGATTGCACGTAGCAGGCCATGAGCGCCACAAAGGAGATGACAACGAAAATGAACTGGGCGAGCGCGGTCGATACGGCAACGCCCATCAATCCGCTGTCGCGCTTGCGCGCGCCATAGAGCGGCACCACGGACTGCACCAGCGCAAGGACCAGCGCCAATACAAGGGCAAAATGTCCAATCTCGGCGATCATGTCAGGTTCAATCCGAACGGGCCTGAATGATCCCGCCTTCTGAGAACGGAAGCAACTTCCTCAGGCCTTAAGGTCTCATCGCGCATCGTATATAGCAAGTCAGTCTCCATTAGGGCAGCAATGCTGGCGTGCGACGGCCGTTTCCCGCTAGCGCTGTTATCCCTTTTCGCCGAAATCCGGGATCGCGACGTCGTCGAGCAGACGATCGACCGTTGCGTGGAACTGCTCCCAGGGCGCTTCGCGGTCGTTCTGATTGCGCACGACCATGGAATTACCGGCATAAAATTTCTCGTAGAGCATGTGCCGCCCGGCGAACTCCGAGCCGACCAGATCCCAGGCCAGCTTGTAGAGCTTGATTCGCGGCAAGGCCGCCATGGCAGGCGTCGCCCACCAGCGCTCGAAGCGCGAGCGCAGATCGGAGTCGGACAACACATCGACGCTCGCCGGCATCTGCAGCGGGATACCGCCCAAAAGCGTGCGCAAGCTGTCGATGATCTCGCTGTGATGCTCTTGGCACCAGTTGAGCGCTGCGTACATGTAGCGGCGGTTGGGTGTCGCATAGCCATCCGGCCATGATTCCCAAGCCTCGAGCTGACCATTGACCATCGCACCGATCGTGGCTTCGAGCGCCGCGAGGCGGCCCAGAGTCTCGCGCACGGCCGGTATCTTGTCGATCCCGTTGGCCTGGCAGATGCGGCTGGCGACGCCAACAAGCAGGCTCATCTTGGCCCAGAACCGCACGTTCGACTGATGGTTGGCGTAGCAGTTCGCGGGCGTCTCGATGTAAATTCGCCGCGACCAGGCGCCGTTATTGTGCAGGAACACACGCTCCCACGGCACCTTGACCCGCTCGCAGACCAGCACGCTGTCGGTTTCGTCAAAACGATAAGAGAGCGGATAGTCGGCTTCGTTGACGACATTGCGCTCATAGGGCGCGCGCGACCAGAGCGAAATGCCCGGGGTATTGAGCGGCAATGCGCAGGTGATGCTCTCGCATTTGAACTTCTCGTCGATGGGCGTGAGATTGCCGATC
Source organism: uncultured Hyphomicrobiales bacterium (assembly GCA_964575715.1). Classification (GTDB taxonomy): domain Bacteria; phylum Pseudomonadota; class Alphaproteobacteria; order Rhizobiales; family Xanthobacteraceae; genus PNAI01. Next base: position 33,156 of record CAZNSG010000210.1, read on the forward strand.
CAGACTTCATCGGCGAACACGGCGCCGGTCGCCAGCATCTTCATGCCGGAGATCACGACTCCGCTGTCGTCCTCGTCAATGACCTGCAGGCTTGGATCGTCGCGCTCCTGGCCCGGGAACAGCTCGCGGCTACGCAAGCCGGTCGGCGGAATCACCGCAAAACAGAGATAGAGATCATTCTTGCGGACGTAATCGTAGTAACGCAGCAGATTCTGGCCGAAACCTGGGCGCAAATCGTCGAGCACCGACGGTTTCATCGCAAGCCCCGTGACCATGCCGGCGACGTGATCGGGCGAGCGGCCAATCAGTCCGTAGGTCGCATCCGCAATCGCCTTGAGTGCCCGCATGCGGCGAACCAGATCGTCGTGATTGCGGCAGCGCAACCAAAAGAGGCTGAAGCGCTCGCCAGCCTCCTCGTATGAGTAAAGATCGCGCGATGCCGGGTCGGCCTTGCGGTCGTAGAGATTGGCGATAGTGCGGGCGCCGTTGCGGAACGCCGGATGGCTGGTGACATCGGCGACCCGTTCGGCGCCAATATAGACCACGCGCCCATCGCGCATGCGCTCGAGCTTAAGCTGTCCGGTTGCGAGCACCAATTCCTCTCCTCAGGGAGTTGTCCGGCCTATCCCGGATGTTTGTCGAATTAGCACAAATCGTAGCGATTTTCTGGATTGCGCAGCCTGCATTGAGTTCTCATATCGCGGTTGCCAATCTCTGCAATTCTATCGTCAGGAGATTTTAGGAATAAAGCCAAAACGCTGTTGAATGGTCCGTGCGCGACATCGGCGATGGGCGAAGGATTTCCGATGCTCGGGTTTTTCTCCCGCAAGTCGAAAAATTAACGTTTCGACTGCGGCCATTTTTGTTTCAGGTCATAATTGCAACTCTGCTGCTGTGCATACAAGCCTTTGAGGCCGTACTCGATTTCATTCAATTCAGCCTGATTTTCTGCTCAATTCCTGCGGTGGTGCAAAGTCATAAAACTCCGATACGCCCACCCCCAGATTCCTCGAATGTTCCGCTCTTGGGGCTATCGGGTGACGCCCATTATCATCTGGCGGCGGTGGCATTCATGCTGTACTATTTTATTTCCAACCGGCCGGTTCAAGCGCTTGCTGGTTTATTGATGGTGTTCAGTGATCTGGTGAATTATGAAAATGTTCAAGTTTGCGTCTCGTAATTCCACTTCGACAAGCAACTCACTCCATAAGAACCGAATAGGATTCTGCACCATCTTAATTGCGGGCATGGTGCTTGCAACCTCTGTTCGCGCGCAAGATGGCCAAATCGCTAGCGCTGACGACACGGCGCGTTTTCTCGCGGGAATGCAGACATCGCCTAATTCACCACTCGTCCAAATAGCGCAGGATCCAAACATACAAAAGCACGCCGCCTACTTTGATACCGCTTTTGGCAATGTTGAAAAAAACCAGCTGGCGAAAGTCCGCGCGTGGTCAGCCGCAAACCTGAACGCGCCGAAGCCGGTCATGTTTTACATGTTTGGCGGACCGGATTTTCTCTACGCAAACGCGTTCTTTCCGAATGCAACGACGTACGTGCTGAGCGGCCTCGAACCGGTCGGCCAGATTCCAGACATTATGAAATTGCCGCGCGCGTCGGTCGTGCAGGCACTCAGAAATATCCAGGGATCCCTTAGATCGGTTCTGACCTTGAGTTATTTCATAACGTCGCAGATGAGCTCGGATTTGAACGCCGGTCCCGTGAATGGGACTATGCCGATCCTGTATGTGTTTCTGGCGCGCTCGGGCAAAGTGATCCACGACGTAAGCTTGGTGCATCTCGACGAACAGGGCGTGTTGCACCCGGGCGAGGGATCCCGGCCGCTGGCCCCCGCGCGCGGAGTAAAAATCATCTTTTCCGATAAAGATGGCCCGCAGAAGACCTTATATTATTTTAGCACCAATCTCGCCGATGAACGCGGCAAGAGCATCGCACTTTTGCATTTCACCAAATCGCTCGGCCAGGGCGACAGTTTTGTAAAGAGCGCGTCATATCTTCTGCACAATGCCAATTTCTCTCAGGTGCGAAATTTCATCCTCGATAACAGCAACGTCATCCTTCAGGATGATACCGGCGTGCCGGCCAGGCTATTCGATACGGCCAAGTGGCAATTGAAACCATACGGCCGGTATGTAACCCCAATTCCTGTTTTCGAAGGGATGTGGCAGACGAAATTGAATGAGATTTATCAGAAAAATCGGCCGAGTCCGATTGACTTTGGGGTTGGCTATCGATGGCACTCCAATGAATCGAATCTATTGCTGGCGGTGAGAACTGCTGGTGCGCCGGAAGTGACGGCCGCAGTTTCACAAGTGGCCGCTCCTCGTCAGCAAGAGACGGCCCCCCGTCAGCAAGCGGCGGCTCCGCGTCAGCAAGAGGCTGCGATCGTGAGGCAGCAGCCAGACTATCGCGATCGTCCGGGCACAAGAGCCGAAAACGAGCCGTTCCGTGGCCCGCCTATGCCATTTCCCATCTTTCCATTCTTTCTGTTCATGCCGCCCTGATATAAGTCCCGAGGCCGAGCGCGCGGATATAGTCAGTTTGCATCGGTGCCGAGAAATGACGCGCGCGGACCGGTTGATTTATTTTTGCCGTGAATTCTTGTGTTTATCGGCAAATTGCATGTCATCGGTACGGCGATCATGACGGGCTGGCTGGGGCGCCAGCAGCCATATTACAACAATAACATGATATATTTCAATATCTTATCTAAATATGATAAACGCAGATACCGACAAAAATACCGCCAATTTTGGTCGCTGACGGGGAGGGAGCTGAGCCTCTGGAAACACCCCAACC
>CAZNSG010000211.1:0-20723 GCA_964575715.1 uncultured Hyphomicrobiales bacterium
GTCTGGGATGAGGTTGACGACACCTCGATCTTCAAGACAGGACGCCTCGTCCGCTATCGACGATCTCACCTCCGGTTACCGCGCTCGCGGTCGGGCTACCCGCGCAGCGGGCTATCGCGCAGCGATTTTGTGCTGTGGCACTTCACGTCGCCGCACACTCCGTCCGCTTCCGGGGCACAGCGGCGGTTGTCGATTGCGGCATGCGTCGGCGCAGCGTGGCAACCCTAGCCCTTCACCGTCCGCACCATGCCCCAGCGCAGCACGGTGGCGCGCTCGATCGAGCCGAACACCAGCCGCTCGAAGGCAAAGCCGATGCAGCCGATGACCGCGAGCGAGGCCAGCATCAGATCGGCGTTGAGGAATTCCTTGGCGTCGTAGATCACCCAGCCCAGCCCCCAGTCGGAGGCGGCGAGAAACTCAGCCCCGATCACCGCGATCCACGCCCGCAGGAAGGCTTGCCGCAAACCGGTGATGATGAAGGGCGAGGCGCCCGGCATGATGACCTTCCAGAACAGCGCGTGCTCGTCGGCGCCCATGGCGCCGGCCGCACGCAGCCACAGCGGATTGACCGCGCGCACGCCCGACCAGGTATTGAGCAGCATGGGGAACAGCGCCGCATAGAACACGATCAGGATCGCGACCGTGTTGCCGAGACCGAACCAGAGCAGGAACAACGGCACCCAGGCAAGCGAGGGGATTGGCATCAGCGCGCTGGCGAGCGGCAGGAAGAAGTTCTCCACCGGTTTGAATCGGCCCATCAGAATGCCAAGCGGCAGACCGACGACGATCGCCAATGTCATTCCCGCCAGCACGCGGTAGAGCGTGCTCAATGCATGGCCGAGCATGCTGCCGTCGAGCAGCACGGTAAGCAACGTGCCTGCGACCTTTAGCAGCGTCGGCATCAGCACGGGTGGAAAATATCCGATCCGCGCAATGGATTCATAAGCCGCGGCGGCGATCACCAGCGTGATCGCAGCGCGATAGTTCGAGCGCGAGCGTTCGCCTGTGATGTTCATGACGTGACCATCCCCCAGCGCACGACCGTGAACTTTTCCAGCCGCTGAAATACCAGCTTTTCCAAAGCGAGCCCGAGGATGCCGATCACCACAATGCCGGCCAGCATCACATCGGTGTTGAGGAATTCGCGCGCGCCAAAAATCATCCAGCCCAAGCCCCAGGGTACCGATGCCAGCATTTCGATGCCGACCAGGATGCGCCAAGCTTGGGCGAGGCCAAGGCGAAGGCCGGTGAGAATATAGGGCAGCGCGCCGGGCAGGATCACCTTGACGAACATCCGCCGATTGTTCGCGCCCATGGCCTGCGCGGAACGAATCCAGATTTCCTTGACCGCCTTCACGCCGGTCCAGGTGTTGAAGATAATCGGAAATGCCGACACAAAGCCGACCAGCAGTACGGCCGACTTATTGCCAAGGCCAAACCAGAGCAGGAACAGTGGCGCGTAAGCGAGGCCGGGAATTGGCGCGCCGATGCTGACCAGCGGCAGGAAAATATCCTCGGCTCGGCGCGAACGCCCCATGGCGATCCCGACCGCCACACCCACGAGCGCCGCAAGTGCGAAGCCGGATAGTAGGCGGATGATTGTGTCCAGGACGTGATGCGGCAAAATGCCGGAGACCGTGAGGCGCACGAATGTCGCGGCGACTACTTCCAATGGCGGGAATAGCCGCGCGTGCGTGGGATCAATGACGACGCGCGCCACGAACTCCCAAATGCCGAATACCACCACGAAGGGAAATAAATTGCGCAATACGACCCGCCAGCGTGCATGCTCCGGCGCTGCCGATGGCGCGGCTGTGAAGGTGCCCGGATTGGCAACGACGTCGGACATGCGATCTGGGTCCTCAACAGCGGGCAGAGATGGTGGGCAAGGATAGTGTAATCCGCCGTTGTCCCACAAGACTGTCCTGCCATGCACGCATCTTAACCCGCACAGATTTGATACCAACCCGCATAAATTCTGACTCGTCATTCCGGGGCGCCCGCCCAACGGGTCCGGCCACGCAAGTCGGCTTTAGCCGACTTGCGCTCTCATAACGCCGATCTCGGGTAAACCCGAGATCGGTGGCCGGTCCGATGGTAAACTCCACCCGAAAGGGCGAAGGCGTGGCGAGCCCGGAATCCATAATCACGGCTGGTGGTTATGGATTCCGGCTCTCGCCGCAACAGCGGCTCAGCCGGAATGACGAATTGAGAGAGTTGGTTTGATTTATATTGCCGCTCGCCTATCCTCGACGATAAGAACAGCGACAAAACGGGGAGGACCGGACCATGTATCGCGCCACCAAAGACATTATTCTGCCGACCACCATCACCGGCTCGTTGCCGCGCCCGAGCTGGTACATTGAAAATCTCGGCACGCGGCACTTTCTGGAAGCCATGGTCAACCGGCGCTTCCGCGAGCAGTACGAGGATGCGCTCACCTGCTTTCTCCGCGATCAGGAACTGGCCGGTCTCGACATCGTTACCGACGGCGATTGCCGCTTCGATGACGATGTGGGCGGGCAAAGCTGGACCGGTTATCCGCCCAATCACATGAGCGGCTTCGACCACGCAAATCCTATCCCGACGCCGGCGGGGCGCGGCGGCATCTGGTTTTCGCGCGGACACATCCTGCACGATTATCTGGAATCGCGGGTGATGCCGCCGGTCGTCGGGCCCATCGGCCGCGGCAATCTGCAATACACCGCCATGTGGAAGGCGGCGCAGCGGTTCACCGAAAAGCCGGTCAAATGGGGCGCGGTGTCGGCGGAAATCGTCGCCTTCGCGGTGCAGGATCGGCACTACAAGAGCATACCGGACCGCATGTTCGCGCTCGCCGACGCTTTCAACGCGGAATATCACGAGCTGGCCGACGCCGGCTGTCCGGTTATCCAGATCGAGGAGCCGCAAATCCATCTGATCGCGGTGCGCAACATTGTGGACGCGGTGATCAATCCCAAGCTGATGGTCGAGGTGTTCAACCGCACCGTCAAAGGCCTGCGTGCCAAGACCGAAGTCTGGGCGCATTCGTGCTGGGGCAACCCATCGGCGCAGCGCATGTTCGCACAGGTGCAGACCTACAAGCCTGCGCTCGATGCCTACAATCTGGTGGACGCCGATGTGATTACGTTTGAGTCCTCAGCCTCAGGCGGGATCGATCTCGAGGCCATCGGCAAGACCATCACCAGCAAGAAAATCAGCATCGGCGTCATCGACCATCATACGCTGCAGGTCGAGCGTCCCGAGGAGGTCGCCGCCCAGATTCGCGCGGCGCTCAAGCATATTCCGGCCGACCGCCTGATGATCTCGACCGATTGCGGCATGGGGCGCGAGGGCATGAGCCGGCGGCATGCGTTCTACAAGACCGTGGCGCTGGTGCTCGGCACCAACATCGTGCGCAAGGAGCTTGGCGTGCCCGAGGCAAAGGTGCTCGCGGCCGACGAGCGCTATTCGCTCGTGGTGCCGATAAAATAGGGCAAATGGGCACCGCGATCTCACCTTCACCTCTCCCCGCTGCGCGGCTAGGGCATGCACACATCTTTTTTTGGAGCCAAATGCTGAGCAAACAACTTGTTCCGACCTCATCCTGAGGAGGGCGCGAAGCGCCCGTCTCGAAGGATGGCAGCGCACTCGGAGCTTGTTGCCATGCTTCGAGACGCGGCCTTCGGCCGCTCCTCAGCATGAGGTCTGAAAAATGGGCTTGCCAGTACCGATTGAAGATGTGTGCATGCCCTAGCGCTGCGCGGGGAGAGGGTAAGATCGCGACATGAACCTCCACGCCAAGCTCCTCGAACGCGAGGCGGCCGGCAGGCCGGTCACCGTCGGCCTGATCGGTGCCGGCAAGTTCGGCACCATGTTCCTTGCGCAGGCCCGGCTGACCAAGGGCCTGCATGTCGTTGGCGTCGCCGATCTCAATGTCGAGCGCGCACGCAGCCAGCTCAACGCAGCAGGCTGGCCGGCGGAGCAATTCGCTGCATCATCGCTCGGCGACGCGTTCAAGCAGCGCCGCACCCATGTCACCCTCGACGCCGACGCGCTGATCGCTTTCCCCGATATCGAGGTCATTGTGGAGGCCACCGGCATTCCCGAGGCCGGCATCAAGCACGCTTTGATGGCGATCGCGCACGGCAAGCACATCGTCATGGTCAACGTGGAAGCGGATGCGCTCGCCGGCCCGCTGCTCGCGCGCAAAGCGCGCAACGCGGGCGTGATCTACAGCCTGGCCTGGGGCGACCAGCCGGCGCTGATCTGCGAGCACGTCGACTGGGCGCGCGCCTGCGGCTTCAAGGTGATCGCGGCGGGCAAGGGCACGCGCTACGAGCCGCACTATCACCAATCGAATCCCGACAACGTGTGGGATATACTCGACAAGTATCTCAAGATCGACGACCGCAAGTCGATCAATCCAAAAATGTTCAACAGTTTTGTCGACGGCACCAAGTCGGGGATCGAAATGACCGCGGTGTGCAACGCCACTGGCCTCTTGCCTCAGAGCGAAGGTTTGGGATTTCCGCCCGCCAGCCGCTTTGAGCTTGCCGACGTGTGCAAACCGAAAACGGCCGGCGGCACCTTGGAAACCGAGGGTGTCACCGAAGTCGTGTCCTCGGTCACGCGCGACGGCCAAGATGTGCCGCATCATCTCGCGCTTGGCACTTATGTGGTGATCGAGGGCGAGAGCGACTACGCGCGCCGTTGTTTCAGGGAATATGCCATGCTGCCGGATCGCAGCGGAAGATATGCCGCGCTCTACCGGCCGATCCACATGATCGGGCTCGAACTCGGCATCTCGGTTGCCAGTGCAGCGCTGCGCAAGGAGCCAACCGGGGCGCCGACGGGATTTCGTTCCGACGTCGTTGCCACGGCCAAGCGCAACCTGAAGAAAGGCGAGATGCTCGACGGCGAAGGCGGCTTTTGCGTATGGGGCAGGCAGACGCCGGCCGCGCAATCGCTGGATAGCGGATACCTGCCGCTGGGACTGGCGCAGAACGTCAAGCTCGAGCGCGACATCGCGGCGGGCGAGCGGCTGAAATGGTCCGATGTCGCCTATGACCCAAACGATTTCGCCGTTAAAATACGGCGCGAGATGGAGGCGGCATTCGGTGGGAGGAATGTCGGTGCCGCCGCGGTGTTATGAGGTGATACGCATAAGTAGCGCCAACCCTGGGGAGGAAACCATGAAATCACGCCGATCGATCCTGCAATTTGCCGCCGCCGCCACAATCGTCCTTGCCGCGGTTTCGGTGGCGCCGGCGCAGGAAACCAAGCTCACCATTATGGTGTTCCCGGGTATGGCCAACCTGCCCATCCTCGCGGCCCAATCCAAAGGCTTCTTTGCCAAACGCAACCTTGTCATCGATATCAAGAACGCGCCGAATTCCACCGAATTGCGCAACGGTCTCGCCGAGGGCCGTTATCAGATCGTGCACGCCGGCATCGACAACAGCATTGCGCTGGTCGAAGCCGCCAAGGTCGATTCGGTCATCTTCTTGGGCGGCGACACCGCTTTTAATCATCTGATCGTGCAGGCTGACATCAACTCCTTCAACGATCTTCGCGGCAAGACCGTTGGCGTCGACGCGCCTAACACCGCCTATGCCTTCGTGCTCTACGCCATGCTCAAGCAGAAGGGTCTCAACAAGGGCGATTACCTGGTGAAGCCGATCGGTGGCTCGCTCGGCCGATTGAATGTGGTGAAGACCGACAGGACCATTGCGGCGACGATGCTCAACGTGCCGTTTTCGTTGATGGCAGTGCAGGCCGGCTTGAAGGATTTCGGTTCGGCGGTGAAAGCACTTGGGCCCTATCAGGGAACCGGCGGATTCGTCCTGCGGTCATGGGCGGCGGCGAATTCCGACACCATGGTGCGATACACGCAAGCCTATATCGAGGGACTGCGCTGGGCGATGAACCAGGCCAACAAGGCCGAAGCGATCAATCTTTTGATCGAGCGGATCAAGTTGCCGCCGGACATCGCGGCGCGCGCCTATGAGATCGAAAGCGATCCGGTCGAGGGATTGGCGAAGGACGCCGCGTTCAATCTCGAAGGTTTCAAGAACGTGCTCAAACTGCGGGTCGAGTCCGAAGGCGGAACACTGGCGGCGCCGGAAAAATACTTCGACCTGTCCTACTACCAAAAAGCCCTTGCAGGTTTATGAGCAGGATCGCCTTCACGCACGGCCTCTGATTGATGCAAGGTGCTTCGTCGGGGGCATTCATTGTCGGCGAACGAATTGGTGCCCCAAATTGGTGATCTGGCCGGACTCGAACCAGCACGATGTCACCACCACTAGATTTTGAGTCTGCTCTGCAAACTTTCAGCGATTCTGATCAGCCCGCTCCCGCCCCCGCCCGCATCGCGCGCCATACGCGCGCGGGGGTGGCCGGCATCTCTATGTCGGTGACGCCATAGTCTTGCAGCGCATCGACGATGGCGTTGACGATGGTCGGCGGCGCGCCGACGGTGCCGGATTCGCCCGCGCCCTTGACGCCGATTGGATTGCTGCGGCAGCGGTCGGGCAGTTCATGCAGATCGAACGAGGGCATGTCCTCGGCGCGCGGCATGCAATAATCCATGAACGAGCCCGACAGCGGCTGGCCCGACTGCGGCTCGTATTCCATCTTTTCCAGCAGCGCTTGCCCGATGCCCATGGCGAGGCCGCCGTGGATTTGTCCCTCGAACAGCAGCGGGTTGATGATGATTCCGGAATCATCGACCGCGGTATAGCGGGCAAGCTCCACCTTGCCGGTGTCCGGATCGACCTCGACCTCGCAGATATGGCAGCCGTTGGCGAAATTCGGCCGCGCCGGCGTGAACGTGCCGACCGCTTCCAGGCCTAAGCCGAATTCCGCCGGCCAGCCGACCGGTGCGAACGAGCGCTTCACAAGATCAACGAGGCGGATGGCCTTGTCGGTGCCGACGACAGTGAACTTGCCGTCGGCGAAGTCGATATCGCCGGCCGATGCCTCCAGCACGTGCGCGGCCATCTTCTTGGCCTTCTCGATCACAACGTCAGCGGCATTCTTGAGCGCCGACCCGCCTATGGTCATGCTGCGCGAGCCATAGGTGCCGCGGCCGAACGCGACCTGATCGGTGTCGCCCTGGATCATGCGGATCGTAGAAAAATCCACGCCCAGCCATTCCGAGACCATCTGGGCATAGACGGTCTCGTGACCCTGGCCGTGACTGTGGGTGCCCGCGATCACCGTGACCGTGGCGTTCTCGTCAAAGCGGATTTCCATACGATCGTTGAACGGCCCGCAGATCTCCATGAAATAGCACATGCCGCGGCCGCGCAGCTTGCCGTTCTTTTTGGAGTCCGAACGGCGCTGGGCGTAGCCTTTGAGATCGGCGGCATCGAGCGCCATGTCCATCACCGCTTCGTAATTGGCGCTGTCGTGCACCAGCATGGTCGGCGTTTTATAGGGAACGGCGGCGGGCGTGATGTAATTGCGCCGGCGCAGTTCGGCGGGATCGATGTTCATTTCACGCGCTGCCGCGTCGACCAGCCGCTCCATCACGTAAATGGCTTCCGGTTTGCCGGCGCCGCGATAGGGGCCGGTTGGCGTGGTGTGGGTGTAGACGGCACGCAAGCTGATGTGTGCCGCGGGGATGGCATACACATTGGTATAGGCCATGGAGCCCAGGCCCGCCGGCACGCCGGCAGAGGCCGAGAGGTAAGCGCCTTGCGCATAGTCAGTGGACACGCGCAGGCCGATGAATTTTCCGCCGGCATCGAGCGCGAGCGAAGCCTCGCTCACGCAATCGCGCCCGTGGGTATCGCTTAAAATCGCCTCGGCGCGCTCGGAGACCCATTGCACCGGACGGTTGATTTTTCGCGCTGCCCAGACCACCAGCGCGTCCTCGGGAAACACGCCGCCCTTCATGCCAAAGCCGCCGCCAACGTCCGGAGAGACGACGCGGAAATTGACTTCGGGCTCGCGGAAGACGTAGCCGGCCAGCACCGCGCGCAATTTGTGTGGAACTTGCGAGGAGCTGTAGAGCGTGGAGCGGCCGCTCGCGGCATCGTGCTGGCCCAGCGAAGTGCGCGCCTCCAAGGAATTGGCGGAAAGCCGGTTGTTGACAACTTTAAGCGATACGACGCGCGCGGCATTCTTGAACGTGGCGTCGGTTGTGGCCTTGTCGCCGCGCTCCATGGCAAACCAGATGTTGTTGGGCGCGCCCTCCCACACCAGCGGAGCGCCCGGTTTGGCGGCCTGGTCGGTGGCGATCGCGGCCGGCAATTGCTCGTAATCGATGCGGATCAATTCGGCGGCATCGCGCGCCTGATGCAGCGATCGAGCCACCACAAACGCCACTGCATCGCCGACGTGCCGCACGCGGTCCAGCACAAGGATCGGGTGCAGTCCCATGAACACGCGCAGCGGTCCGCCAAACGCGATCGGCGGCGCACCGCAGGGAAGACTGCCGAGGTTTTCGGCCTTGACGTCGGCGCCGGTCAATATCAAGAGCGCGCCGGGTGCGGTCTTGGCCTTGGCGACATCGATGGATTTGATCCGTGCATGGGCGTGCGGCGAGCGCACGACATAGCCGTAGGCCAGACCTGCCGGTGCAAAGTCATCCGTGTAGCGGCCGCTGCCCTTGAGGAAGCGCGGATCTTCGGTTCGCATCACCGGCTGTCCGATCCCGAATTTCATTGTTTATCCTCCCAGGGCTAAGGTGTGCACACATCTTTTCGAGCCATTTACTGAACAAGTATCTGTCATCCCCTCGCATATGATCGGACTTGCTCCGACCTCATCCTGAGGAGGGCGCGAAGCGCCCGTCTCGAAGGATGGCCGCGCGCTCGGAGCTTGGGGCCATGCTTCGAGACGCGCCCATCGCAGCCAAGTATACGCAGGCTGCGCCTGCTATGGGGCGCTCCTCAGCATGAGGTAGAGTGTATTCGTCCATTGGCTTGCCAGTACACGATGAAGATGTGTGCACACCTTAGCTTCCCAGGGTTGCCCCGATGCGTATCGCCATCTGAGAATATCGAAGGGTGATGCGTCAACTGCCGTCGAATAAAGCGGACTTGAGGCAAGCAGGCTGTGCAGCCTATCATGGGGCGATCCCACCGGCGCCGTCGCGCGCGCCAATTGATATCCCAGCGCAATAGTCAATCAGACCATAATCGAGGGTGAGATGGGTGAATTCGCGATCGGTCAGTCGGTGTCACGGTTCGAGGATCCGCGGCTGCTTCGGGGCGGCGGCCGCTATGTGGACGACATCGTGCTGCCGGGGATGGCGTTCGGCTTCGTGCTGCGCTCGTCGCATGCGCATGCCCGCATCCGTTCCATCAAGACCGGCAAGGCGAAGGCCGCGCCGGGGGTGCTGGCGGTGCTGACCGGTGCGGACTGGCAGGCGTCCGGGTTCGGCGATCTGCCGGTACCGGGAGGAATGAAGCGTCGCGACGGCAGCGCCATGTACCGGCCGCCATATCCCGCGCTGGTCAAGGACCGCGTGCGCTGGGTTGGCGATTACGTTGCCTTTGTCGTGGCCGACAGCCCGCATCAGGCGGCCGATGCCGCCGAACTGATCGAGGTTGACTACGAGCCGCTGCCTGCCGCGATCGGGACCGCCGATGCCGCCAAGCCGAAAGCGCCGCTGGTCTGGGACGACTGCAAGGACAATATTTGTTTCGTTCAGATTTTTGGCGATAAGGCCGCGACCGACGCCGCCTTTGCGCAGGCCGCTCATGTGGTCAAGCAACACCTCGTGATCAACCGCGTGACCACCGCATCGATGGAGCCGCGCGGATCAATCGGCGATTACAACGCCGCCGATCATCACTACACCATATACACCACGCTGCAGCGTGCGCATCCCTACCGTAACGAACTCGCCAAAAACGTGCTCAAGGTGCCTGAGCACAGGGTGCGCGTTGTCGCCGGCGACATTGGCGGCAGTTTTGGCATGAAATCGGCGGTCTACAACGAGGTGGCGCTGGTGCTGCTCGCCTCCAAGCTGGTCGGCCGGCCGGTGAAGTGGATGAGCACGCGCTCGGAAGCTTTCTTAAGCGACGCGCAGGCGCGCGACAACGTCGCTGATGCTGAGCTCGCGCTCGATAAGGATGGCAACTTCCTCGGGCTGCGCGTGTTTTCAACGGTCAACGCCGGCGCCTATCTGCAAACCGGCTTTCAGGCCTACACCGCCAACCTCGGCACGCTCGCCGGCGTCTACCGCACGCCCGCCATGTATGTGGAATCGACGGCCGTTTTCACCCACACCCATCCGTGCCGGCCCTATCGCGGCAACGGGCGGCCGGAAGCCGCCTATGTGATCGAGCGTATGGTCGATCTCGCCGCCGCCGAACTGAAGATGAGCCCCACTGAAATCCGGCGGAAGAACTACATCGCGCCGCAGGCAATGCCCTTCAAGACCGGCCTCACCTTCACCTACGACTGCGGCGAGTTCGAGAAGAACATGGACATGGCGCTCAAGCTCGCCGACGTCGGAGGTTTCGAGACGCGGAAAAAAGACTCGCGCAAGCGCGGCAAGCTGCGAGGGTTTGGCATTTCCAACACCATCGAGCGCGCGGCCGCGGCGGGCATCGAGGGGGCCGAAATCCGCTTCGACCGTTCGGGCACGGTCACGATCCTTTCCGGCAGCATCAATCAGGGCCAGGGCCACGAGACCGTGTTCAAGCAGATCGTCGCCGACCGGTTTGGCATTCATCCGAACGACATCGAGTATCTGCAGGGCGACACCGACAAGGTATTCTTCGGCGAAGGCACCGGCGGTTCGCGCTCGGCCACCATGTCGGGTTCGGCCTTCCACAACGCCTCCGAGAAGATCATCGCCAAGGCCAAGGCGATCGCCGCGCACAACCTCAAGGTCGAGGCCGCGTACGTCAATTTTGCCGAAGGCATTTTCTCCAGTGCCAAGACCAATCAGACCATCAGCATCAAGGAGGTCGCAGAGGCCGCGGTGAATCCGGCGAAACTGCCGAACAGCATGGAGCCCGGCCTCAACGCCAACGCGGTGTACACCGCGCATGTCGAGAATTTTCCCAACGGCTGCCACATCTGCGAGCTTGAGATCGACCGGGACACCGGAGCGGTGGAGATCGTGCGCTACAGCGTGGTCGACGATGTCGGCACCGTGCTCAATCCGCTGCTTCTGCACGGCCAGATCGTCGGCGGCATCGCGCAAGGCGTCGGCCAAATCCTGATGGAGGACATTCGTTTCGACAGCGCGGGCCAGTTGCTGACCGGCTCGTTCATGGACTACGCCATGCCGCGCGCCGCCGATCTTTGCGCCGTGCAAGTCAAGAGCAATCCGGTGCCGACCAAGACCAATCCGCTTGGCGTGAAGGGCGCAGGCGAGGCCGGCTGCGTCGGCGCGCTGCCGGCGGTGGCCAATGCGCTGGTGGATGCGCTGGCTGAATTCGGTGTGCGGCATATCGAGATGCCGGCGACGCCGGAACGCGTCTGGCGCGCGATGGGTAATGGAAGCGCTTGAGAAGGCTTGGCTCCCCGGGCCGGGCTGCCACGAGTGAATGATTCAAAGACTTATGGTGACGAATTGCCCTATAAGCGCATTGAAACTAAAGACTTTTTGGGGAATTTAAAGTGACTGACTTTTATGGAGCCAATGCGTATCAATGAGTGATACGCGAGACTTGACTTTCGTATCATTCATTGATACTTCTCGCAATGATTAAGAGCTTTAAAAGCAAAGTAACTGAGACCGTCTTTTCGGGGAAATGCCCAAAAGGATTCCCGGCGAATATCGTCAAGACCGCGCGACGGAAGCTCGAAATGGTCAACGCCGCGATTCAGCTTGAAGACTTAAAGGCCCCGCCCGGCAACCGGCTGGAACCATTGGAAAGAGATCGAAAAGGACAACACTCAATCCGGATCAATGACCAATATCGCGTCTGCTTCACATGGACAACGGACGGCCCAATAGACGTTGAAATCGTCGATTACCACAACTGAGACAGAGGAACAGAACAATGAAAAGGCTCGCACCCATGCACCCCGGCGAAGTTCTCCGCGAAGAGTTCCTCCTCCCGCTAGGGCTCAAGCCCTATAGCGCAGCGAAGAGGCTCGGCGTTCCGCGGACCCGGATTGAGCGCATTGCGGCTGAAAAGATTGGGATCACAGCGGACACAGCGCTTCGTCTTGCCAAGCTGTTCGGCACGTCCGCCGAATTCTGGCTCAATCTGCAGAGCCGCTATGATATGCTGACGGCACAAAAAGAAATCGGCCGTGAGTTGAACAAGATCAAGCCTGCGATCGACGCAGCGCACGCTGCGGCTTGATTGACGACCTCGCCTAGCCGCAAGGTTTGTCACCTTGGTAAAAAAACGATGCAATATTAAAGCGCGAAAGCAAGGGTGGCTCCCCGGGCCGATCTGCCCCGGGCGCATAGTACCAACGGGTTAGACTGTCAAACCGGCCTAACGGCACACATTGTTACCAAAAGCATTTCGGGCGCAGTAGCAAACCGCCCGGCGTTGCCGCCCCCCAAAATGCGAAGCCCCGCGTCGGTTGCAGCCGAGCGCGGAGCAAATCGCAAAACAGAAAAACAGTCGCACGCGAAGAATACGAAAAACCGAAAGCCGGCGCAAGCGCCTGAGCGTCATTCCTTCGCCCTTACCCACGGTCGCGAGACGGCCGGTTACATCGAACAAGAGGGCAAATCCTTCGCGGCGAAATCGGTACACGGCCACCGTCCCCTTGGCACGTTCAAGACATTGAAGGCGGCCTGCGAAGCGATCAGCGCGGCGTATGGGGGCGACCGATGAGCGCGCCGCTGATCGCCAGCGACGAGTTGCAGCGCCTAGTCGCCCGCCAGCGCGCCGAGCGGCCGGAATACGACAACGCACCGATGCACCTGCCCGCCATGGCCGGCGCCAGCAAGGGCGGCAGGCCGATCAGGTGCAAGAACCGGAACGAGCAATGGCACTGTGAGGCGTATCGCGACGCCGCCGAGATGCGGAAGCGCCACCAGGGCCAAGCCCAGGAGATCAATGCGGCGCTCGCCGAGGCGCTTGCGGAAGGGCCGGATTGGGCGCGCTGCCATCGCGGGTCGCTGTTCATGGACCCGCCCAAGAACAACCTCGACCGCAATTACATCGCCCGCATTTGGTTCGTGGCGCAGATGATCGAGCGCAAGTCGTGGGCCTGCAAAAAGAAGGGCAAGCACGGCGGCACGCTCGGCGCTGTGGCGATCGAGTTGCTGCGCACGTTGCTGTTCATCATCAAGAAACAGAACGGCAAGCTGTACCCGTCCTATGAGGCGCTGGCGATGCTCACCCGCAAGAGCCGGCAGGCAATCATCACGGCGATGCAGGTGCTAGAGCGCATGGGCTTCGTCACGGCCCACAGGCGGGTCAAAAGGGTGATGACGCCGCTCGGGCCTAAGCTGGTCCAGGACAGCAACGCCTATGAGTTCCACCTGCCAATGCGCGGCCTCGGCAAGCTCGCAATGTCAATCTTCTGCCGACCATCATCAGAGTACAGCAAATCGGCTGCAAGAAGTCTTGATAGACAACAGCAGGATGAAAGCAGAGCGACCATCATCGATCGAGACCGTGGAGAGGCCCCAAAGGGGCAACCGACAAAGGAAGCAGATCGCTGGTGGCTGCATGATCCCCTGCCAACGGGCAACGGAGGGTGGCGATAGGATGAGCGACAGCTACTACAAGTCCGAACACTGGCGACGATTGAGGGCGGCAAGGCTCAAGCTCGACAATGGCATGTGTGTGGTGGCCGGCTGCGGGCAACGCGCCGTCGTGGTTGACCACATCAAGCGCAGGCGTGACGGCGGTGCCGACACGATCAACAACGTGCGCTCGCTCTGCCGGCGGCACGACAACCAGGTGAAAGAAGGCTCGGACGGCAAGCGCAAGAGCGGTGGCAAGCTGACGGCGATCGGCTGCGATGCGCAAGGGCGTCCGCACGATCCCGGCCACTGGTGGAACGCATGACCGTGGCACTTGAAAAAATCTCTCAGGCCTGGGGGCTACGGATCGTGGGGGGTCGCCGCCTAGAGTTAGTTTTGCTCGATTTTGCGGGGACTTGGCATGGGTGAGCGCGGCCCTGGGGCAAAGCCTATCGACCGCGCGCCGCGGCGCGGTGCGATTAAATCCGTTCGCCGAAAAAAACGGCTCGCATGGCAGCAAGACGGGCTCACGCGTGCCGAGCGCGTGGTCGCGTTTATTGAAACGCTCAAGGTCACGGCCGGCGTTTTCGCTGGGCAAAATTTCCGGCTACGCGACTGGCAAAAGGACATCGTGCGCGGCATCTACGATCGGGCCGGCGAGGATGGCCGCCGGCTCGTGCGCACCGCGCTGGTTACAATGGGCCGGAAAAACGGCAAGACCGCCTTGGCCGCTTCGATTTGTCTTGCGCACCTCTGCGGACCCGAGGCCGAACAGCGCGGTCAAATATTTTCCGCCGCCGCCGATCGCGACCAGGCCGCACTTATTTTCCGCGAAATGGAAGCCTTCATATTTGCCGACGCTATCTTGCGGGCGCGGTGCAATGTGCAGAGGTTCGCAAAAAAAATCGAGGACAGCGAAAACGGTTCAACGTATCAGGCGCTTTCGAGCGATGCGCGCAAAGCGCACGGGCTTTCACCTTCGCTGATAATCTGTGACGAATTGGCACAATGGCACGACCGCGCGCTGTTCGACAACCTTGTGACCGGGACCGGCGCGCGACACGAGCCGCTGCTGATCGCGATCAGCACGCAATCGAGCGACCCGAACCACGTCATGAGTGAGCTGACGGTCTACGGCCGGCAAGTGAATGAAGGAATAATCAGCGATCCGACCTTCGCGCCGTTCATTTTCGAGGTTCCGATCACAGCGGACCCATGGGACGAAGCCAATTGGCCGCTCGCAAATCCCGCGCTCAATGATTTTCGATCTCTCGATGAAATGCGCGCCGCTGCTTCGCTGGCGAAGCGCCTGCCGGCGCGAGAAAGCGCCTTCAAAAATCTGTATTTGAACCAGCCATGCGACCCCGATCAGCGGTTTATTGCCGGCGCCGACTGGCGCGGCTGCACGGGCGTTGTCGATCCCGAGGCGTTGCGCGGGCGGCCGTGCTGGGCCGGCTTGGATTTGAGCAGCACGCGCGACTTGACGGCCTTCGTTTTGTTTTTTCCCGAGGATGGCGGCGCGGTGCTGCCATGGTTTTGGGTTCCCGGCGACAACCTACTCGAACGCGAGGAACGCGACCGCGTGCCATACCGCGTCTGGCGCGATCAAGGTTTCCTCGAAGCGCCGGCCGGGCGCGCGATTGATCGGCGCGCGATTGCTTGCCGCATTGCCGAGGTCGCGTCGGCATATGATTTACGCGGCGTGGCATACGATCGCTGGCGGATCGAGGATCTGAAAAAGATACTCGCCGATGAGGGGATCGACCTGCCGCTGATTGATTTCGGGCAAGGTTTTCAATCAATGGGGCCGGCCGTCGATAGCCTGGAAATCGCGATCATTGACCGCCGGCTAAAGCACGGCGGCAATCCGATACTGTCATGGAACATTGCGAATTGCGTGGTCGAAGTTGACGCGGCCGGCGCTCGCAAGATCAGCAAGTCAAAATCGACCGAACGCGTCGACGGCGCCGTGGCGCTGGCAATGGCCGTGGGGCTGCATTCGCGGACACCGCAATTTGTTTTGGATTTTGACCGGCCGCTGGTGCTGAGCGCGTGATTGACAGCTAATGGAGAGGCGGCTTGTCTCGCAACTCGCGTTCCGCGTCTATCACAAACGCACAGGCGGCGCGGTGTTTGTCGTCAAGCTGAAGAAACCTTTCTCCATCCGCATGATCTGGTGGTTTCCGATCGGCCTCTGGGAGAACGCGGCGGCGCTGGTAATTTTCGTACCAGGCGGTTTCTTCATGTGTGAGGCCACGCCGAACACGGTTGCCGTCCTTGTCAGTGGTGATTTTATCGTCGTGTATTTCGTTACTCATTGTCGTCCCTTTCGGGGCTTCGGCTTTGCGGTCAATCATCAGTCCACTTACGCTCATGTCTGGAAGGGGAGAATCGAAATAACGCACGGGCGGCCATTTGTGGGGCTTTTCCTGCGGGGGTTTCCCTCCACATGCAAATCGGTCTATGTTTAGCGCCCCGACCCGCTGGCATGAACCAACGGGCCGGGACTTGACCTGACACGCTGGATTAGAGCGCGCCATGCCCGCCTGGACTCCTATCAAAAAAAGACTGAGCGGCAAGCCTCCCTGCCAGTGTGTTCACACACAAACAGGAGGATAGCACCATGTCTGCCGAGCTCATTGATTTTACAACCCACCATCGCACGCCCGGTGCTGATGACGCGCCGCGCAAGGCGGCCGGAACACTGACGACGACGGCGAAGAATGAGCGCCTGCGATCGGCGCGGCGTGAGGCATGGTGGAAGGCCGCCGCCCTCACGAACTACTGGAGCGCGCTGCTGGACTTTACGGACGCGGTGTCGCGCGCGAAGAACCGCGGCTTGAAGGAAGCCTGCGCGCACACTGAGACCAGCCACGAGGCGCGCTGGTCGATCCTGGACAGCTATCGCGAAGCTTTGGGCAAGCATCTTCTCACTCCCGCGCCCGATGTGGTGTCGGTGAACTGGAAACGCCACCAACTGAGCAAGACCTACATCGGCGTGAAAAAAGAGCTTGTCGAAAAGGCAATCGCCGACGACATCGCCTTCCTCGACGCGCACCCCACAAGAAACTCTCGCGCGAACAAGCAACGCAGAGGTGAGAGCCGCTAGACTAGCGGCTTGCCACGAGCGAAATAAGCCCGCGCGGGCGGCCTGAATTTGACCTAGCCCGCCGGCCCCTGGCCGGCGGGTTTTCCACAGTTGCCGAGCTTCTTAGAAATCTATTTGCTTTTAACATCAGTTTGTGCAATTGCTCATCTGATAGTTAGAACCAAAGTTCTGGAAAAAGTCGGAGACAAATGCCATGGCTAAGACCCGCGTCCGCGTCGCACTAGCAATGCGCATCGTCAATCTGGATCGCATTAAGTTCAATGAGGCTGTGGCCAACGACTGCTATCCGTGCGCGCCGCCGACAACTCAGGGAGCGTCGCGCGTGTTCTCAGAGGATGACCTGATCGTACTGTATGTTTTTGCGCGGCTGCTTGAGCTCAACGTCTCGCTGCGAACGGCGGGCCATCTCGCGTGCGAATTCAAAAGCCAGATGGGCGCCAAGGGCAACGAGGGCAGCGATCGTATCGTGTACGTGAAATCGGAAAGCATGGGGCACTTCTTCGCCTCGAAGAATTACGATCCTGACCACGAGAAAAATGACCGGGAATATCGAGGCATCGGCCGGATCGTCCTCTCGATCGAATTCTACGTCAGCACCATACGGAACCTCATAACGGAGCGCATCGAACACGAGCGCAACATTCTTGGCGCCGAAGACGGCGAATGAAATTCGGGGCGATGATCCATGACGGCGCCGCGGTCCGCCGAACAACGAAAAGGCACCTCCCTTTGCCCCGGAAAAAGTTCTGTGATTGGGGTCAAGGTGCCACGGCCGCAACCATTCAACCCTTTGCCCGCCGTGAGGCGCGCATTCCCCGAGCGGCGGCGCCGCCGCCAGATGGAGACTGACAAATGACCAAGCACGTGAAAGTGACAGATATCGTCGACCGCATCAGCGCCGTCGAGACCGAATTGCGTTCGCTTTGTAAAGCATCCGAAACAGCCGGCGAGGATGACTTGACCGGCGAGAGGCTGGAACAGTGGGAAGCACTTCAAACTGAGCTTGCCGATCTTAAGGGCAAAGAAGTCCGAGCGAAGCAGCGCGACGAGCTCGACCGCAAAGCGCCTGGAAATTCAGTCAAAGAAGCCGGACAAGACGGAACCGCTTGGGCGCTGACGCCCGAACAACGCATGGCAGATTACGTTAAGGCCACGACCGGGCAATCGGCGGAAGGACTGTCGGTCGGGCGCGCCGTCCGCGCCGCGTTGACGGGCAACTGGAAAGATGCCCAGGGCGAGCACCGCGCGATGGGCAGCGGCGTCAATACCACGGGCGGATTTTTCATTCCCGATCCCGTCAGCGCGAACGTGATCGACTTAGCTCGCAATGCGTCAGTTCTCTCCAATGCCGGCGCGCTCACAATCCCGGTGACCGGAAATAACATGACCATCGTCCGGGTCGTCACCGATCCGACTGCGAGCTGGCGCGGCGAAGGTGCGACGATCGGCGAGAGCGACGCGAGTTTCGACGCGATCTTGCTCGTTCCGTCAAGTCTAGCGGCATTATGCCGGATGAACGCCGAACTGATGGACGACGCCCCAAATTTTGCAGCTCAGCTTGACAGCCAATTGGCCGCGGCGCTGGCCCTGAAACTCGATTATGCCGAACTGTTCGGCTCCGGCTCAAACGCTGAGCCGCGTGGCTTGCGGACCGCCACCAGCGTCAACGAAAGCTCAATGGGCACGAATGGCGGGACCCCCGCAGACTACGACAAATTTCTCGACCTCATTCGCGATGTAGAGCTTGCGAATGGTGCACCCTCAACGCTGATTTGGTCAGCCCGTACCAAAAACACGTTGGGCAAGATCGTGACCGGGATCACCTCGGATAAGACCAAACTCGCCGCGCCGGCCGATTTCGCGGCGCTGCGAAAATTGGTCAGCAACCAGGTGAGCGTCACTGAAACGCAAGGCTCAAACAACGCATCGAGCACCGCGTTCCTCGGCGGCTTCGAAAACATGGCGATTGCCGTGCGGCAGAACCTGACCATCGAAACCTCGAAGGTGAGCGGCACGGCCTTTGAAAAAAATCAAATTATGGTGCGCGCGATCTTGCGCGCGGACATCGCGATCTTCCGCCCGGCGCAGTTCGGTCGCCTGATTGGGATCACAGCATCCTAATGGAACGCCGTGCGACCATCGAGTTCCGGCTAGCCGATCGCAAGTTGACCGGCTATGCCGCCACGTTCGGCGTGCGGGCCAAGATCGCGGATTTTACGGAAACGATCGCGCCGGGCGCGTTCAAGGGTTCGCTGGCGGGCGGGACCGACGTGGTCGCGCTTGTCGATCACGATCCCGGCAAGCTCCTGGCCCGCACCCGCAGCGGAACGCTGCGGCTGAACGAGGATGATCGCGGCCTGCGCTTCGAGCTTGACCTGCCCGAGACGCAGCTCGGCCGCGATACCCTCGCGTTGGTGGAGCGCGGCGATATTGGCGGCGCATCCTTCGGCTTCACCATCCCGGCCGGCGGCGACCAATGGCGCGGCAGCGACCGCACGCTGCTCAAGGTTAATCTGGTGGACATATCGATCGTGAACAGTTGGCCCGCCTATCCGCAAACGAGCGTGTCGGCGCGCTCGCACGGCGAGCGCCGTCTGTCGCTCGCGCTTGCACGGCGATTGACGGAGAGCTTCCGGTGAAATGGCCCCGCATCTTCAGCCGAGCGCAAAATCTCGGGACCGCGACACAACGCGATCTGCGCTTGGTCGAATGGCTCGATGGCGAGCAGCATTTCGGCCAGCGCGTCAACGCAATGCGCTTGGAGTGGCTGAGCGCCGCCACGGCGGCGATCGACGCAATATCCGGCACGGTCGCGAGCCTGCCGGCGCTGGTCTATCGCGTGACCGACAAGGGCCGCGAAGAAGACGCCGAGCATCCGCTCGCGCGCATCGTTCGCGACGGCGCGAACGCGCATCAAACATGGCCCGATTTTAGCCAATGGCTCGTGGCGCAGACCTTGCGCCACGGCAACGGCCTTGCCGAACAAGTCCTTGATGATGGCAACCAGCTTGTCGAATTGCGGCCGGTGCCGTGGGATCGTATCGCGCCCAAGATGCTGCTCAACGGGCGCATGGTCTACGATTTCACCGATCCGATCACGCTGCAACGGCGGCGCCTGCTCGATACTGAAGTGCTTCACCTCCGCGACCGGAGCGACGATGGCCTGCTCGGGCGCGCTCGCCACGATCGCGCGCACCCGGTCATCGCCGCCGCGCTGGCGCTCACTGAATACGCCGGCAACCAGTACAAGAACGGTGCCTATCCGTCCGGCGTGCTGCAAACCGATCACAAGATGTCGGATGAAGGCCTAAAGAGGTTAACTTCGCTTTTTAGGGAATTATTCACCGGCCCCTACAATGCCGCCAAGGCGCTGGTCTTGGACCAGGGCATCAAGTGGGAGAGCGTAACGGCCACCCCCGAAGATATGGAGCTGCTGGCCGCGCGGCGCTTCGCGATCGAGGAAGCCGCGCGGCTCTATCAGGTGCCGCCGCCGATCATCGGCGATCTGTCGCATGGCACGTTCACCAATTCCGAAACGCTGATCCGGTTCTTTGCGCAGTCGACCATTTCGACCTGGTGCAAGAAAATCGAGAGCGAGGTTCACCGATCGGTTTTCAGCGGCGCGGCGCGGCGCACTCACATATTCGAGCTGGACCTTTCCGGCCTGTTGCGCGGCGATCCCGAGACGCGCTGGAAATCGCATGAAATTGCACTCAAAAACCGCGTGCTGACGCCAAACGAAATCCGCGGCGTTGAAGGCTGGAACCTGCGCGAGGGCGGCGATGAATTTTCCGAGGCGGTGCCAGTCCGAACCGATACACCTGGGATTGCTGCGGCATAGAGGAACAAAAAGCAGGAGGCCTAAAATGCTTCGCATCATCGTTACGACTGCACTGCTGATCGGCGCGACGCTGCCCGCCGCGGCCGAACCAATAACGTTGTCTATTGCTGCGGCTGCATTGGCAGCGGGACTTCCATCGGCGGTGGCCTTTGCAATTGCTG
>CAZNSG010000212.1:0-4170 GCA_964575715.1 uncultured Hyphomicrobiales bacterium
CACGCGCGCGATCTCGATCACTTGGAAGCTGCGCAGTTCTTGGAATTGCAAGTCGACGGAATTGAAGGTGAGCGGCGTAAAATCGGCGTCGTCTTCGAGGATCGCCGTCTTGCCCGCGTTCTCGCCGCTGTGTCCCGAGCCCCACGACTTCATCAGACGGCCGTGCACCGCGTCGTCAAGCTTGCGCTTGAACTTCAGCACGCCAGCCGGCCGCGCGCCGTTGCCGAAGAGCGCGCCAGCGTGGCGCTCCATCGCCATGCACAAGCCGATCGCTTCGCGCCCCTGTTTGATCGGCGCGACGTTGCCGAGCGTCGGGACGTGCAAAATATCCTGCCAGCGATAGGTGCGCTTCGTTCCGTTCTTGAGCGTGATTTCGTATTTCGGCTCAAGGGTTGCGTCGTCAATATCGACGGCGACGGATCGCGGCGCTAGCCGGATCAGCTCAACGATCTTGTCGCCGGAACGATTCGCGAGTGCGTAGCCGCCGCCATCGGTGATGCAGTCGACTTCGAGCTGCATCACGAATTCGGTGGCGCTCGTCCAGGGGTTCGGCCGATCGTGGATCAGCTTGTAGAGCGGATGATCGGTCGCACGATCCTTGCCGCCATCGTCGCGGCGTTGGTACAGTATGAACGGCAGAGAGCCGAGCACTTCGCCGCGGATGCTCACGCCGCGATAGACCGGCGTGCATTTCAGCGCCAGCTCGGGCGTGACGGCGATGTTCGCCGCCGTCTGCATGCCGATCCCGAGCAACGCGTCATAGGCGTCGCTCTTGCGTTCGAACAATTTGAGAAATCTGCCGAGCATTGCGTTCCGGACCATCCCGGAATCAGAATCCGCCGACGCCCGAGCACTATCAATTCCGCAACTTTCGCCAACTTCACCAACTTCACCAACTTCACCACCGGCCACAGGACGGCGGTGCGGGCAAAATGGTGCGAATTCGGTGCGGCGATGGCGTGAAAAGTGCCGTAAAACAAAGGGTTTCTGAATTCGGACCCATCTCGCGCGGTGGACCCACGCGGTCCCGGCTCCCTACTGCCGAAAGTCTCGAAGCCGCCCCGGTGGTGGTCAGCTCAGCCCGAGCAGCGCGAGCCACGTTGACGACGTGATGCGCACGATGTTCGGCGCGCTCTGTCCGAATGCGTCCGTGCTCTTCGTGATCGAGATCGTGCCGGCGTCCGCGAGCATGGCAAGCCTGTGATCTACTGACCGCATGCTCACGTCCGCGCGTCGTGCGATCTCTCGACGCGATAGCTTGCAGTGCCCTTGGCGTCTCACTTCGTCGCTGATCACCTTGTCAGTGCCATAGCGCGGAGACACTGCGAAGCGCCTTCAGATCGGTTGCTGTTCCTCAGTATCGACGCTCATCATCAGCAGTCCGCGTGTTCGCGTGCGATGGTTCGCACATACGCGACGGCATCGGCGCGGGCCGCGAATGGTGGCTGGCCTTGGTCTGCCATGATCAATCGCCGTAGCTCAGTCGCGTAATCGATGAAGGACAGTTCGTCGGCGAGCGGTCGACGGCCTGATGATGCAAGCCATTCGTTCACTCTCGATCGCGCTGCGTTGTTGTTGAGCCTCATCTTCCTATCTTCCTCTCTCTCTGTTCATGGCTATCGATGAAGGCTGCCTGACGGCATAGCTTCGCCTACACAGCGAAGCGATGTCCTCATGGCCACCGACGTTAGGAGCCCTTAGACACAGTTGGATCGACACAACCACCCTCAGCAGGTGGAACGGCCGCGGTCATGCGGTCGGCCTTTACGTGCGCTTCACATGACGCGGGGCTGGCGTAGCGGCCGTGTCGTCATCCCGATCCATCAGGACTCAGACGCCCTGCGGGTTGCTGCCAAGCAGAGCCCGCTCGTGAGAACATCGGCCGTTTGCTGGCCAAGGCTCCCTTCGTGTCGATGCCATTCGACGGATGCCCACCAGGTCATGTTCCCCGGCTTCGGTCCTATAGGCGGACTGGCTATCACGCACGCACGCGCACACTTACGAATTGAGATCAGCGCCTCACATGCGCGCGGCACGCGGGATCACCGCTGCCAATCGCACTCGCATGTCGGTGCAATGGTCGTCGCTGAATTCGATCAGCGGCTCAGCGGCGATCAGCTTCCGCAATGTCTGTGTGCGCTGTTGCACGCGCCACTTTTCGACCAGGGCGATCTTGCGCAGCTCGGCCGGCGCCGGGCGCCAGTGATAGTCATACGGTTGCCCGCGTTCATTCTCGCCGCAGTCGCCGCGATACCAGCGGCGCACAGCAGCGGCGACGGCCCACGTCGGCACGTCGTCAAGCGCCGCCTGGAAAGCCTCGCCCGTCGCTTCCGCGCCCGCCTCATTCTGTTGCGATGATGGCAGCGCGAGCATCAGCTTCGTGATGATGATCAGCGTTGCGCCTTCCCATTCGTCGGAATCGGTCGGCGTCTGAGCGCACAGCGCGTCAAGGTCCGCGGCGTGACGCTCAATCTCAGCGCGTTCGGCATCGTTCAAGATCAAGTTGGCGGGGAGCGTCGGAATCGTCCGGTACTTGCCGTCCGCCGTCGACCTCTGCGGTTCGTCTTTCATCGATCCGACGCGCAAGTCGACCCATGCCGGCCAAGATGGCATCCGATCCAGTCGGCGCACGTCGGGGAGTGTTAGACGTTCCGGGGCCTTGGCCCCGATAGCTGGCAGGGCCATTGCCTCGCTCCATTGCTGTGATGATCCAATTGCGCCAAGTCGCGCTCCAATCGCGCTTGGTCGCGCCGGCTCCGCTCTTCGCGGTCCAGTAGTTCCGAAACTTTTCGATCTCTGCGAACACGCGCGCCGCCGGCATTCCCCGATGTTCCGCGTATGCAATTTCATCGGTTGTCGGCCGCCAATCGGGCGAGAGGCGCGAACCGCGCCCGCCATGCTTTCTGGCGGTGATAGGGCTGCGCTCAAGCAGATCGACCAAGCGCACGCCTTCGGCCGCGGTTCCGCCGCGCTCAAAGTGCTCGTGCAGCATGGTCGCGATCGGCGTTGTCGGCGAGAACGCCGCGGGAACGGACTGCGGGACTATTGCGGGACTTTGCGTTCCGCTGTGTGCGCTTTGTAGCCCTTCCGTTCCCTTATCGTGATCGGGGGCAGGAAGCGTGAGCGCTAAGAACGCCTGATTTTGCGGGGCTTTTTTGGTCGGAGCGGGGAGATTTGAACTCCCGACCCCCAGTCCCCCAGACTGGTGCGCTAACCGGGCTGCGCTACGCTCCGCCACCAAGCGAACCTCTACGCTGCTCCATTCCGACGTGCAAGGATTTGATTAATCTTGCGGGAAGCCATGTACATGTGCCAGTGCGGTAGATGTAACAAAAGCGCCGGGACTATATAATCCGCCACGATTTCCGAAAGCGAAGATGACCGACGCGCATGACATCGCCTACCGCCGCCGCGCCATCCGGCTGTGGTTGCTCGCGGTCGCGATGCTCGTTTTCATCCTGGTGCTGGTGGGCGGGGCGACGCGGCTCACGGAGTCGGGGCTCTCCATCGTCGAATGGCGACCGGTCACCGGGACATTGCCGCCGCTGTCGCAGGCGGAGTGGCAGGCGGAATTCGAAAAGTATCAGACCATTCCGCAATACCGCGAACGCAATCGCGGCATGAGTCTTGAGTCGTTCAAAATCATCTATTGGTGGGAATGGACGCACCGGCTGCTTGGGCGCGTGATTGGCGCCGCATTCCTGTTGCCGTTTCTCTTTTTTTTGTGGCGGGGATGGATCGAGCGGAGCTTGCAGGTGCGGTTGTGGGCGATCTTCGGTCTCGGCGCGCTGCAGGGCGCGGTGGGGTGGTGGATGGTCAAGTCCGGTCTCGCTGTGCGGGTGAGCGTGGCGCATGAGCGGTTGGCATTTCATCTCACGCTTGCCTGCATCATTTATGCCGCCATCCTGTGGACGGCTCAAAGTTTGCGCGCGCCGGCACCACATGTCGTGCACTCGCGCATTCGCGCCGGGGCGATCGGGCTTCTCGTTCTTGTGCTCATACAAATCTTTTTCGGTGCGCTGGTCGCGGGCCTGCGCGGGGGGCTTATCTACAACACCTGGCCGCTGATCGATGGCACGCTGATGCCGTCAATGCAGCGCTTGCTGTTTCTCTCGCCGATGTGGAGCAATTTTTTCGACAATGTGCTGACCGTGCAATTCGAGCATCGGG
>CAZNSG010000213.1:0-2249 GCA_964575715.1 uncultured Hyphomicrobiales bacterium
CCAGGTCTGATACGGGTCGCGGCCGTCGGAGACGTCGAATGCGATCTGCTCGACGCATGCTCCCGCCTCGCGCAATCGCTCGCTGGCTTTGCGGCAGATGCCGTCGATCTCGGTATCCACGCCAATGCCGGCGATGTCGGACACATACGCCACGCGCAACCCCTTGGCGTCATTCACTCGCTCGACCTCGGCCAGCGCGCTCTTCCATGGCGGCGCAATGGATATCGGCGACAGCCGGCTGAAGCCGACGATTGCGTCGAGGAACATCGCAGCGTCCTCGGCTGTGCGTGCCAGCGGTCCGTGCACCTGGCCGGGGTCCCATGCCAACGGCATCGGATAGCTCGGCGTCAGCCCCGGCGTTGGACGAATGCCGACGATTCCACAGAACGCAGCCGGGATACGGATGAAGCAGCCGAAATCGGTTCCCTTCGCGATCGGCAGCATGCCGGTCGCGACCGCGACCGCCGAACCGCCCGACGAGCCTGCCGGGCTCAGTTCAGGATTCCACGGGTTGCGCGTGGCACCGAACACCAAATTGACCGTGTTGGCGCCGGTCGCAAACTCCGGCGTGTTTGTCTTGGCAAGCACGATGGCCCCCGCGGCCTTCAGGCGGCGCACAACCTCGGCGTCTTCCTTGGGCACATTGTCATTGTAGAGCGGCGAACCGTAGGTCGTGCGGATGCCGGCAGTTGCCGTGATGTCCTTGACGCCGATCGGCAGGCCGTGCATTGCGCCCACAGCCTCGCCGCGCATTATCGCCTGCTCGGCCGCGCGCGCGCCGTCGCGGGCTTGGTCCGCTGCCAGCGTCACGATGGCATTCAGTTTGGGATTAAGCCGCTCGATCTTGGCAAGATGTGCGTCCAGCACTTCGACCGGACTCGCCGCCCGTGTCTTAATCAGCGACGCAAGTTCGCGCGCAGTTTTCCGCGTAAGCGTTTCATCAGCCATGGCTGCCGATCACTTGCCCGACCAATGGACGAAATTGCGCTCAATCAGAAGGAACAGCAGATTCAAGCCGTAGCCGAGCGCACCCGCCGCGAAGATCGCGGCATACATGTCGGACATCCTGAACAATTGCTGCGCCTCGAAGACTCGATGGCCGAGTCCGTCGGTCGATCCAATAAACATCTCGGCGACCACGACAATCACGAGCGCCAACGACACGCCGTTGCGCAGCCCCACGAAGGTCTGCGGCAGCGATTCCATCAGCATCACGTCGGTCAGCACACGGAACCGCGATGCGCCCATGACTTTGGCCGCCAGAAGGCGCGTCTTGCGCGCATTCATCACGCCATAAGCGACATTGAACAGGATCACCAGCATTGCACCGAAGGCGGCGACTGAAATCTTTGTTCCGTCGCCGACGCCAAACAATACCAAGAAGAGTGGGAACATCGCCGACGCAGGCGTCGAGCGAAAGAAATCTATCACGAA
Source organism: uncultured Hyphomicrobiales bacterium (assembly GCA_964575715.1). Lineage (GTDB taxonomy): Bacteria > Pseudomonadota > Alphaproteobacteria > Rhizobiales > Xanthobacteraceae > PNAI01. The sequence continues at coordinate 1,435 of CAZNSG010000213.1, forward strand.
TTCGACCGAGCGGTAGAGCTTCTCCGACGCGCCCAGGAAAATGCCTAGCGGAATGGCGATCACAGCGGCGATGAGCGTCGCGAGCGCGGTGCGCTCCACCGTTCTGACGAAGTCAAATCCCAGCCGTCCGCCCGCCATACCGGTGTACATGGCCTTGAAGGTGTCGGTCGGCGACGGCAGCAGCACCGGATCGACGACCCGGTACCACACGGCCGCATACCACAGCGTGACCAGACCGATCACGCCGATGATCGGCAGATAGGGATCGAAATTGAAGGTCTTCATCCCCTGCGCACCTCGCGTTGAAAGACCTCAAGGCAATGCGCCTTGACCTGGACGAACCCTGCATCCGAAAGCGTCGCGTCGTTGCGGGGCCGCACCGCATTATAGGGTACGAAATCCGCGATCCGGGCCGGGCCGCGCGAGAGCAGCAGAATGCGGTCGGCAAGATAGACTGCTTCTTCGAGATCGTGTGACACAAGCACCGTGGTGGTCGCCGTCTCCATAAAGATGCGCTGAAGCTGCTCACGCATGAACAGAGTCATTTCGTAGTCGAGGGCGGAAAACGGCTCGTCGAGAAACAGGATTTCCGGCTCGACTACCAGCGCGCGCTTGATCGAACTGAGCTGCTGCTGGCCGCCGGACATTTCATAGGGATACTTGTTGAGGTCGATCTTGACCCCGAGGTGGGCGACGAGTTTCTCAACGCGCGCGCGACGCTTGGCCTTGGGCAACTTCATGAGCTTGAGCGGATACTCGATGTTATCGATTGAGCGCAGCCAGGGGAACAGCGCCTCGCGATAGTTCTGGAACAC
>CAZNSG010000214.1:0-14776 GCA_964575715.1 uncultured Hyphomicrobiales bacterium
AGAAGGACACCACTTTTCGCGACACAGTGGTGACGCTGCTGCTCGATAATTCGGGCTCAATGCGCGGGCGCCCGATCACGGTGGCCGCGACCTGCGCCGATATTCTTGCGCGTACGCTCGAGCGCTGCGGCGTCAAGGTCGAAATCCTTGGCTTTACCACGCGCGCTTGGAAGGGCGGGCAGGCGCGCGAGGCGTGGCTTGCCGCCGGCAAGAATCCCAATCCGGGCCGGCTCAACGATCTGCGCCATATCATCTATAAATCCGCGGACGCGCCGTGGCGGCGCGCGCGCAAGAATCTCGGATTGATGATGCGCGAGGGACTGCTCAAGGAAAATATCGACGGTGAGGCGCTCGACTGGGCGCACAAGCGCCTGCTGGTGCGTCCAGAACAGCGCAAGATCTTGATGATGATCTCCGACGGCGCGCCGGTCGACGATTCCACACTCTCGGTCAATCCGGGAAACTATCTCGAACGCCATCTGCGCTGGGTCATCGAGGATATCGAAACGCGCTCGCCGGTCGAGTTGATCGCCATCGGCATCGGTCACGACGTGACGCGCTATTACCGCCGCGCGGTCACCATCGTCGATGCCGAGGAACTGGGCGGCGCCATGACCGACAAACTCGCGGAACTTTTCGAGGAGAATGCGGCTCCGCAGCCGCGCCGGCCGGCACGGCCGGCTCGCCGCTTGCACTCCTGACCTCGGTTTGCGCGCGCCAACCACAGGGGAATTGGTTTGAAAAAATTCATTGCCGCCGCCGCGGCCCTGCTTGTTCTTGCGCTGATCCCGGCCGCGGCCCAAGCCCCCAATGGCGTCTCCAGTTTCGTCCCCAATGTCGCCCGCAATATTGCAGAGCCGGCCACTCGCATCGAGGTTCGCGCGCAGCCGATCGAAGCGTTCGATCCTCGCGATGTCGCGCGCACGCGTTTTGGCGCGCTCGAATTTCGCGGCGGGATGATCCTGACGTCGCCCAACAAGAGATTCGGCGGCCTCTCGGCCCTTCGCGTGGGCTCCGATGGCGAGCACTTTTTGGGGCTGAGCGATCGGGGTCACTGGTTCCGCGGCCGCATCGTCTATCGCGCAGGCCGGCCGGTTGATCTGGCCGGGGTGGAGACGGCGCCTATCCTCGGTCCAGACGGAAGACCGCTCACGGCGCGCGGCTGGTTCGACACCGAGGCGATCGCGGAGGACAACGGCACGCTCTATGTCGGCATCGAGCGCGTCAATCAAATCGTACGCTTCAACTACGGCAAGGACGGCTTTGCTGCGCGCGGCCAGCCGATCGCTGTGCCGCCGGAGTTGCGGACGCTGACATTCAATAAGGGCATCGAGTGTCTGGCAATTCCGCCCAAGGGACTACCGCACGCGGGCACGCTGATCGCAATCTCCGAACGCAGCCTTGATGCGCAGGGTAATCTGCGCGCTTTCCTGATCGGTGGCCAATCGTCCGGCGCTTTCACCGTGCGGCGCACCGACGACTTCGACGTCAGCGATTGCGCGACAACGCCGCGCGGGGATCTGCTGATCCTGGAACGCCGGTTTTCTTGGACGCTCGGCGTCGCCATGCGCATTCGCCGCCTGGCGCTTTCGCAGATAAGGCCAGGCGCACTGCTTGATGGGCCGGAGCTGATCTTCGCCGATATGGCTTATCAGATCGACAATATGGAAGGCATCTCGGTCCACCGCAGCGCGACGGGCGAGCTCGTGCTCACGCTTATCTCCGACGATAATTTTTCGGCGCTCCAGCGCAATGTATTGTTGCAGTTCACTCTGGTGGGGGAGTGATGTAAATTAGCCAGCCACAGCCTGCTTCTTGCGGATCTCGCGCTTGATTTCGCGCATCTGCGGCGAGAGTTCCACGTTCTTGGCCGCGCTCAGGAAGGCGTCGAGGCCGCCACGATGATCCACCGTCCTGAGCGCATTGGCCGAGACCCGCAGCTTGATCGAGCGGCCGAGCGCATCGGAGATCATGGTCACATTAAGTAAATTTGGCAGGAACCGCCGCTTGGTCTTGCGGTTGGAATGGCTCACCCGATTGCCGACCTGTGCCCCCTTGCCCGTAAGCTCACAACGCCGCGACATGGAAAAAATCCTTATGTTTGCGTAAGCGCCGCGCTGGCGCCGGATGAGGACATGCCGCAATGCCGCGGACGTATACGCGGACGTATATGGGAGGGGGTCAAGGGCCGTCAAGTTCGATGGTATGGCCGATTTGGAGTGCCGTCGCGCAGGGCCCCTCCATACAAACGTCGCATTCGCCATTAACATGAGGGGGATAAGCCGGATCGTCGCAACTGTATGACTTGATCAGGTCCTGCCGACGCGGCAAATCCGTTTGGTCGCATGAGTGGAGGATTCGATCTACCACTCGCGCCCGGACCCTACCGGAAGGATCGTGAACGTGCCGTCACTTCGGCTTGTCATCCTAGCTGTAACCATGGCGAGCGTGCTCGTGGGAGGAGCCCCAGCGCAGGCGCAGGGCAAGCTCGAAGCAAGCTACATGGCGACGCTCGCCGGCATTCCGATTGGTAAGGGGCGCTGGACGATTGATATTGCCGATGACCAGTTTAGCGCGACGGCAAGCGGGGCGACGGCCGGCTTGTTGCGAATATTCACGAGCGGCGAGGGCAGCAGCATCGCGCGCGGTGCAATGGTTGCAGGAAAGCCCGTGCCCACGAATTTCACCGCCAGCGTCACCGCCAACAAGAGCATCGAAGAATTCCGCATGACGCTAGACGCCGGTGACGTGAAGGACTTCTCGGTTTTACCTCCACGACCGCCGAATCCCGAACAAGTTCCGCTGACCGAGGCCCATCGCCGCGGCGTTATGGATCCGATGTCGGCGTCGCTCATTCCTGTTCCCGGCAAAGCCAATCCGATGGGTCCAGAGGCATGTCAGCGCACGCTAGCCGTGTTTGATGGCCGCATGCGCTACGACCTGCGGCTCGTCTATAAGCGCATGGATGAGATTAGACCGGACAAGGGCTATTCCGGTCCATCTGTTGTGTGCTCGGTCTATTTTGTGCCGCTCGCCGGGCACAATCCGCAGCGCTTTGCGATCAAGCATCTCGTCAATTTGCGCGAGATGGAAATGTGGCTGGCGCCCGTCGCCGGGACGCGCGTGGTTGTGCCGTTTCGCCTCTCGATCCCGACACCGGTCGGGCTCGGGATCATGCAGGCGACGGAATTCGTATCGGTTTCGCAACCGCCGCGGGCCGCGAGCGCGAGCTCAAAGACACCTTGACCGGTTTGCGCGCATCGCCCCGAGCGGCGGACTTATCCACAGGGGAACCAGGCTGAGAGCGCAGACCGGGCGTTGACTCGCGAATTGGTCCGTGGTCGGCCCGGCATTAATGTTTTTTCGCAAAATCTTGTACCGAGCAAAACCGTCTGACACTCGATTTAGTGGCTTGCAGCGCGCAAACCGCCAGATGTCGCAGTGAACAAACTCTGACAGGGCACGAGTCAGCGATTCGGCCGCGATTTGTTCCAGACTCGTTCGCAAGCTTAAGCGGCGGCATCAAATGCGTCACATTGTGGTACAGAAGTGCGCTATCCGCGTCGCGCTACCGCGATCTTGTTACCATCGCACGCGATGAACGCCCGCAGAGAAGCCCACAGCTATCGGCGCGATCCGGCCGTACCGGCCTTTCCCGATGATCGGCCCATTATCATTTTCGACGGCTATTGCGCACTTTGCTCGGGCTGGGTGGAATTTGTGCTCAGACATGACGATGCCGGCGCCTATCGGCTGCTCTCGGCCCAGTCTGCGCTCGGTCGGGCGCTCTACGTGCATTACGGTCTCGACCCGCAGGACTATGAGACCAATATCTTGCTTGCGGACGGCATGGCTTGGTTCAAGTCGGAAGGCAGCATTCGCATGGCGGAGGGGTTAGGCTTTCCTTGGTCGCTGGCGCGCGCCTTGCGCATCCTGCCGCTGCCGGTTCGCGACAAGCTTTATGCGACGATCGCGCGCAACCGGCTGCGCTGGTTTGGCAAGCGTAACGTTTGTTACCGACCCGAGCAGCAATACGCAGACCGGTTCCTGGCATGACGGCCGAGCGAACCAAGATTCTCATTCTCGGCGGCTATGGCACGTTCGGCGGGCGGCTTGTGCGGCTGCTGGCCGACGAGGGTCGACTGGCGCTGGTGATCGCCGGCCGTTCGAAACGGCGCGCCGAAGAATTTTGCGCCGGCATTGCATCGAACGCCGCGCTGCTCGCACTCGCATTCGATCGCGATGGCGATGTCGAGGCGCAGATGAAAGAAACCAAGCCGGACATTGTGGTGGATGCGAGCGGTCCGTTTCAGTTCTATGGCTCCGAGCCCTATCGCATCGTCCGCGCGGCGCTCGCGCTCAAAATTCATTATCTCGATCTTGCCGATGGCTCCGATTTTGTGACGGGCATTGCGCAGTTCGACGGTGAAGCGCGCGCGCGTGGAGTTTTCATCTTGTCGGGAGTGAGCAGCTTTCCCGTGCTCACCGCCGCGGTGGTCCGGCAGCTCGCGCGCGGATTGGCGCAGATCCATGCAATCAGCGGCGGGATTGCGCCGTCGCCTTATGCCGGCGTCGGTCGCAACGTCATTCGCGCGATCGCGAGCTACGCTGGAAAACCCGTCATGCTGATCGGCGATGGTAAATCGGCCAGCGGTTACGCGCTCACCGCCTCGCGCCGCTACACCATCGCGCCGCCCGGGCGGTTGCCGCTCAGGAGCACGCTCTTTTCGCTGGTGGATGTGCCGGACCTGCAGGTGCTGCCTAAGCTCTGGCCGAATCTGCGCTCGATCTGGCTGGGTGTGGGCCCAGCACCTGAGATCCTGCACCGTGCACTGAACGCCTTTGCCTGGCTGGTTCGGTTCAAGGTGTTGCCTTCGCTCTCATTGCTCGCGCCGCTGATGCATCGAGTCAGCAATATCGTGCGCTGGGGTGAACATCGCGGCGGCATGTATGTCAGTGTCGAAGGCGTGCGTGATGATGGCTCAAAGGTTGAACGTTCGTGGCATCTCCTGGCCGAAGGCGATGACGGGCCGTTCATCCCGTCGATGGCCGCCGAGGCGATCATCCGCCATTGTCTCGATGGCCGGCAGCCGCAGCCTGGCGCCCGGCCGGCGACCGAAGAACTTGAAGTGCAAGATTACGCAGCGTCGTTTGCCCGGCGAAATATTTTCACCGGTTGCCGAGATTCCTCACCCGAGACTTTGGCGCTGCCGCTCTATCGCCGGCTGCTTGGCGATGCGTACGTATCGCTGCCGCAGCCGTTGCAGCAGATGCACGATCTTTACGACCGTTTCAGCGCCAATTTACGCACCACCGGCCGTGCCACGGTGGAGCGCGGCCGTGGAGCGCTCGCTCGTCTCATTGCCGCCATGGTCGGCTTTCCGCCGGCCGGAAACGATGTTCCGGTCGAGGTCAGCTTTCGTGCGCGGGAGGGGCGCGAATATTGGCAGCGCACATTTGCTGGACATTCGTTTTCAAGCACGCAGGAGGCAGGCAGCGGGCGTTTTGCATACTTGTTGTGCGAACGGTTTGGGCCATTCACCTTTGGTCTGGCATTGGTGATTGACGGCGGCCGGCTTCGGCTCTTGCTGCGGCGCTGGAGCGTTCTCGGCCTGCCGTTGCCGGTTACGTGGGCGCCGTTTGGAGATTCCCACGAGCATGTGGAAAACGGACGTTTCTGCTTTCATGTCGAAATCGGCCATCCGCTGACCGGTCCGATCGTCCGCTATCGCGGCTGGCTCGTGCCGGAAACACCGGCTTCCGATAGTGCTCGACAAACGCCATCCAATCCTGCTTTGGTCGGGCTCGGTGTAGAGATTTAAAGCCCTCGTGATGCCCCTTTCGTTTTCAACGCCACCGTCCCGCGATGTCCGAGCACGCGGTGCCGGCGTCACGGCTGTGCTTGGCCCGACCAACACCGGCAAGACTCATCTCGCCATTGAACGCATGCTGGCGCATTCCTCCGGAATGATCGGGCTGCCGCTGCGGCTGCTCGCACGCGAGGTGTACAACAAAGTGGTCGATCGGGTGGGCGCCGACAACGTCGCGCTCATCACCGGCGAGGAAAAGATCAAGCCGCCGAATCCGCGCTTCTGGGTGGCGACGGTCGAAGCCATGCCGCGCGACCTCGATCTTGCGTTCGTTGCCATCGACGAGGTGCAGCTCGGCGCCGATCTTGAGCGCGGCCATGTTTTCACCGACCGCATGCTCAACCGCCGTGGGCGCGAGGAAACGTTGGTGCTGGGCGCCGCGACCGTACGGCCGATGGTGGAAAAGCTGTTACGCGGGGCGAATATCGTGAGCCGCCCGCGGCTTTCCTCGCTCATTCATACCGGCGACAAGAAACTCACGCGGCTGCCGCGGCGCAGCGCCATCGTCGCTTTTTCCGCGGACGAGGTCTATGCCGTCGCCGAACTGATCCGTCGCCAGCGCGGCGGTGCGGCGGTGGTGCTCGGTGCGCTCAGTCCGCGCACCCGCAACGCACAGGTTGCGCTCTACCAGTCGGGCGATGTGGATTATCTTATCGCAACCGATGCGATCGGCATGGGGCTCAATCTCGACGTCGATCACGTCGCATTTGCTTCCGATCGCAAGTTCGATGGCTACCAGTTCCGCAAGCTCAACCCCGCCGAGTTGGCCCAAATTGCCGGCCGTGCCGGCCGCGCCACCCGCGACGGCACATTCGGCACCACCGGCCGCTGCCCGCCGTTCGACGACGAACTGATCAAGGCGCTGGAAAGCCATGCATTCGAGCCGATCAAGGTATTGCAATGGCGCAACACCGAACTTGATTTTGCTTCATTCGGCGCGCTGCAGGCTTCGCTCGCAACTGTGCCGAGCGAAAGCGGACTGACACGCGCGCCCGTCGCCGAGGACATTTTGGTGCTCGAACACGCGGCGCGCGACGATGAAATCCGCGCCATGGCGACAACGCGGGCGGCGATCGAGCGGCTGTGGGAGGTCTGCCAAGTTCCCGATTATCGCAAAATTGCGCCGGCCACGCATGCAGAATTGGTTGTTACCCTCTATGGATTCCTGATGCGGGAGGGTAGTATTCCGGACGATTGGTTCTCCCGCCAAGTCGCGCAGGCCGACCATGCCGGTGGCGACATCGACACGCTCTCAAATCGGATCGCGCATGTACGAACTTGGACTTTTGTGGCGAACCGTCCGGACTGGCTTGCAGACCCGGAGCATTGGCAGGCGGTCACGCGTGTTGTGGAGGACAAGCTCTCCGATGCCTTGCATGAGCGGCTCACCGAGCGGTTTGTCGATCGTCGCACCAGCGTGCTGATGCGGCGATTGCGTGAGAACACGATGCTGGACACCGAAATCAAAAAAACTGGCGAGGTCGTAACCGAAGGGCATATGATCGGTCGGCTTGAAGGATTCAGTTTTACACCAGACTCCTCCACCGACGGTTCGGAAGCCAAGGCGTTGCAGGCCGCCGCGCGCAGCGCGCTCGCCGGTGAGATTGACACGCGCGCGCGCCGTCTGTCGCAGGCGCCTGACCGCGAGTTCGTGCTCACGATCGACGGGACGTTGCGCTGGGTGGGGGAGGCGGTTGCCAAGCTTGTCGCGGGCGACGATGTGTTGCGCCCGCGTCTGCGCATTGTCGCCGACGAGCAGCTCACCGGCGCGCCGCGCGAGGCGGTGCAGACGCGGCTCGATTTTTGGCTCAAGTCACATATCGAGCGGCTGCTCGATCCGCTATTCGTACTTGCTCTCGCCGAGGACGTGACCGGAATTGCTCGCGGCATAGCCTTTCAGTTAGTCGAAGCCCTGGGCGTACTCGAGCGGCAGAAGGTGGCCGAGGAGGTCAAAGGGCTCGACCAGTCCGCCCGCGCCACGTTGCGCAAGCACGGCGTGCGCTTCGGCGCCTATCACATCTATATCCCGGCGTTACTCAAGCCCTCGCCGCGGGCGCTCGCGGTGCAACTGTGGGCGCTCAAGCACGGCGGACCCGAACATGGGCTGGAGAACTTGCAGCATCTGGCCGCGAGCGGCCGCACGTCGATTCCGGTCGATGAGAAGATGCCAAAGCTGCTTTACCGCACCGTCGGTTATTGCGTATGCGGCGCGCGCGCGATCCGGGTCGATATTCTTGAGCGGCTTGCCGACTTGATCCGACCGGCCTTGGCGTGGCGCGTTGGTTCAGCCGGCAAGCGGCCGGCCGGAGCGCTCGACGGCCGAGCCTTCCTGGTTACCGGTGCGATGACATCGCTCACGGGGGCATCGGGCGAGGATTTTGCATCGATTCTGCGCGCACTCGGCTATCGCATGGAGAAGCGGCCAAAGCCGGTCGAGCCGGCCGTGCCACCGGCAGTGACCGTGGAGGAAACGGCGCAGCCCGCCGCCGCGCCCGCCTCGCAAGGCGAAGCGGCGTCAGTTGCGACCTTGCCTTCCGATACTGAGACCGTCGAGCCGGCGGTGGTTGCATCGGACGCGGCTGCTGCAACGGCTGCAGGCGAGAGCACGCCAAATTCAACCGACGTTCCGGCGGAAGCGGCAGTCGGGTCAGCCGCACCGCCGCCGGCACAAGCGGAACCGTCGAGCGGCGTTTCTCCTGCTGAAGTCGAAATCGTTGTGGCCGCTGCGACTGCCGCCGCGGAGCCTGAGATGATTGAGGTCTGGCGTCTTGGCCGCCCGGATGGGCCGCGCCGCAAGCGCGAAGAAAAAAAGCGCCCGCCGCGCCGCCGCGAGCGTGCGGCGCAGCGTCCGGAACAGCGTCCGGAGCCTCAGCCTGCGAGCGAGGTGCAAGCCGCACCTCCCGCGTCAACGCAGGCGCCGGCTATAACCGGCGAGGCGCGCCGCTTGGGCGAGCCCGATCGCGAGCGCAGCGAAAAACGCGGGCGTCCACGCTCCCGCCGGCCTGAGCAGGGCGAGCGAACTGAGCGCACAGGGCGCACCGAGCATGGTCGTAATGAATCGCGCACGGAGCGTTTTGGCGGCCGCCGCGAGCGTCGTGATCGCGATGATGGCAGTCGCTCACCGCGCACCTGGACCTCCGATGAGCGCCGCGGCAAAGAGCCGGATCCGAATTCGCCGTTTGCCAAGCTGCTGGCGCTCAAGGAGCAACTTGAAACCAACGCGAAGGAACGGCGCTAGCGCATGATCCCGAAAAGTGGAAACCGGTTTTCGGAAAAGATCATGCGCAAATGCAATATGTTTGGTGCGCACTTCGATTCCAGGCAAACCGATTCCGCTCTAAAGCGCTGCCCTGGTAACTTGGATCGGCAACGCATAGATAAATGGCTCTGGCATGCGCGCGTGGTGCGCACGCGATCGGCCGCCGCTGCTCTTGCCGGCACGGGCCATGTTCGCATCAATGGAGTTCGGATCGATGCGGCAAGCCGGACGGTGCGTCCTGGCGACGTGATCACGATCGCGCTCGATCGCGGCGTGCGGGTATTGAAGGTGCTGGAATTTGCCGCGCGCCGGGGTTCTTCAGAGATGGCATGCCGTCTCTACCAGGAGTTGACGCAAGAGGCGGCCCCCGCGCCGGGATTGGCTCGATCCCTTGCGAGGGACCCCACCATGCGATAGGCAGCGCCGCTTCGGCGTCTGCCCGGTCCGGAGCAGTGGAATGACCTACATCGTCAACGAAAGCTGTATTAAGTGCAAATACATGGATTGCGTCGAAGTGTGCCCGGTGGACTGCTTCTACGAGGGCGACAACATGCTCGTCATCCATCCGGATGAATGCATTGATTGCGGGGTATGCGAGCCGGAATGCCCGGTGGAGGCGATCAAACCCGATACCGAGCCGGGCCTGGAGCAATGGCTTAAACTTAATGCCGAATACGCCAAGTCTTGGCCTAATATCACGGTCAAGAAGGAGGCCCCCGCCGATGCGAAGGAATGGGAGGGGGTGCCCGGGAAATTCGCGAAACACTTTTCCCCGGAGCCAGGTACCGGAGATTAGTTCTGACGTTAACCATTGTTAACGATATTGTATCGATGTTATGGCTAATTAGCCATTTATGGAGACTTAAAGCATTGATTTTTGCGGAAAATGTGATATATTGATAATTGCTTGAAACATGGATTGGCACCCGAGTCGCTCCCCGTGGGGAGCTTATTTTTTCGGGCACCGTCCGCGATAAACCCGAAATTGGGGCGTGGTACGGCACACGCAAGAGCTGTGACAGGGAAAACGCGTCAAAAGTCCAAAAAGTCCGCCAGCCTGAGCCGGCGGGGAAAAAAGACCTCGGCTGGAGTCGGCCGGAGGAGTTCGCAAGCTTCACGCGGCCATGCGCGGCGTGGGGCCCCTGTGGCCAAATCGCTCGGCCGTCAAAAGCCCGAGCAAGGAGCAGCGCCCGGCATGAACGCCAAAAAGACGACCCAACGTCAGGGATTCAAGACCAGTGAGTTCATCGTCTATCCCTCCCACGGGGTGGGCCAGATCATCGCCATCGAGGAGCAAGAGGTGGCGGGGCACAAACTCGAACTCTTTGTCATCAACTTCGTCAAGGACAAGATGACCCTGCGGGTGCCCACCGCCAAGATCGTCACCGTCGGCATGCGCAAGCTCGCCGAGCCGCCGCTGGTCAAGCGCGCGATCGAGACGCTCAAGGGCCGCGCGCGCATCAAGCGCACCATGTGGTCGCGCCGCGCGCAGGAATACGAAGCCAAGATCAACTCCGGCGATATTGTTGCGATCGCCGAAGTGGTGCGCGATCTGTTCCGGTCGGATACGCAGCCCGAGCAGTCCTATAGCGAGCGGCAGCTTTACGAGGCCGCACTCGACCGGCTCTCGCGCGAAATCTCGGCCGTGCAGCACGTGACCGAGACCGAAGCGGTCAAGGAAATCGAAGCCGCGCTCGCCAAGGGCCCGCGCCGCGGACCCAAGCCCGCCGAAGAGGCGGAGGTCGTCGAGGAAGAGGCGGCGTAATCCGTCGCAGCGACTTTCCCGAAAAATTCAAGGCCTGGCGGAAACGCCGGGCCTTTTTGCATCTACCCGCGCACTGCATTGAGCAGGACGGTCAAATTGCTACCGCCGTTGCGTCGTAGGCGTAGAGCCATTCCATTCGCTCGCGGACACGCTCCTGCTGCCACTCGCGCGCAACTTCATGCGCGATGGCAGCCTTGTCGGCTAGCGCCGGGCTGAACGCCGACTTCCTGTTCTCGTGCGACTTGCGCACGACTGCCGCGGTGCGCTCCCTGCGGATGTCTTCGTAGCGCGCAAAGGCGGTTGCCGGGTCGGTGAAATACTTCTTCAGGCAGGCGGCGATGATATAGCCGTCCTCGATTGCCATCACACCGCCTTGCCCGAGAAACGGCAGCGTCGGATGGCAAGCGTCGCCGAGCAATGTGATCCGCCCCTTGCTCCACCGCACCATCGGGCCGCGCACCATCATCGCCCATTTGAATGGGGTCTCGATATTGTGGATGATGGCATGCACGTCGGGATGCCAGCCGCGGTAATCGTTGGCGAGTTCGTCAGTCGTACCTTGTACGGTCCAGGATTCGATTTGCCAGTCCTCACGCTCGACAAAGCTGATAAAATTCATGATCTCGCCGCGGCGAACAGGATAGTGCAGCACGTGACCCTTGGGTCCGAGCCAATTCGTGCCAAGCATCAGCGCGATGTGCGGTGGAAGCTTTTCCATCGCCACGAGTCCGCGCCAGGCCACGCAGCCGGTGAACTCGGGTTTGTCGGCGCCGAACAGGCATTGGCGGACATTCGAGTGAATGCCGTCGGCGCCGATCGCGAACGCTGCGTGCACCACCTCGCCGGTTTCGAAGCGGATTTCGACCTGCTCGCCGGTCTGGCTGACGGCGGCGCATTTCATGTTCAGCTGGATGGCGGACGGCTTCAGGCGCTGGACCGCGTCGGCGAGGACGCCGTGCAGATCGCCTCGATGCAGCATGACGTGGGGCGTTCCGTAGCGCCGCGTCGTGGTTGCACCGAGATCGAACCAGTTCCAGGTTTCTCCAGTGCTCCAGTGGCGGATCTGTCGTCTCGACGGCAGAACCTGGACGAGTTTAAGCGCCTCCTCGAGCCCGAGTGCATAGAGCACACGGGTGCCGTTCGAGCTGATCTGGATGCCGGCGCCGACTTCCGTGATCTCTGGGGCCTGCTCGTAAACATCGACGTCGAAACCGCACTTGAGAAGTGCGAGCGCGGCCGCAAGGCCTCCGATGCCGCCACCGATGATGACAACGTTGTTCAACGCTGCCATTCAGTCAGCCTTGGCACCAGATGATTTCACAATGATCGCCCATTATGGTGGCTGGTGTCGGTAAAATCAGCCGAATGCGCCCGGCGAGCAGGAGGGCCAGCGCGCCGCCTTTGTACGGCACGCTGACAATGTGGCGCGGCCATCTCCGTTACTGCCTCGGCTTGAAGTTGATCGCCTTGACGGTGGCGGCGACCTTGGTGCGCTGCTCCTCGATCGCATCGGCGAATTCCTTCGGCCCGCCGACGTTGATGACCTGACCGGTGGCCTTGAGCCGATCCGCGATCGCACCGTCGGCCGCCACCGCGCGGAAATCAGCGGCGATTTTCTCCTTCAGCTCGTTCGCTATGGTCTTTAATCCAAACAGGCCGACGAGACCTTCCACTTCCAGCGACGGGTAACCGGCTTCACGCGCGGTAGGAACATTGGGCGCGGCGAGCGCGCGCGTGCGATTGTTCACCGCGATTAGTTTGATCCGGCCGGCCTGCCATTGCGGCTGCACGATCGCCAGCGAAGCCATCACGACTTGGATGCGATTTTCGCCGAGATCGACCGGCGCTACGTTGATGTCGCGGTAGGGCACCTGGGTGATTTTCACACCTTCGGCATGTTCAAAACCCCAGAACGTGAATTCGGTGATGCCCGAGACGAGGCCCGAGTTGAACTTGCCCGGTTCCTTGCGCACGGCTTCGGTGAACTCTTTCACCGTTCCGTAAGGCGCATTTTGCGCCACCGCGACCGCCAGGATGGTGTTGGACACACGGGCGAACGGGATCAGGTCTTTCGGATCGTATGACAGCTTGCTGTAGACGAACGGATGCACCGTGAAGCTTCCGGACGGTCCGAACAGGAATACGTGGTCGTCGTTGGCAGTGAGGAATGCCGTGATCGCGACGATGCTATCGCCGCCCGGCCGGTTCTCGATCACCACCGCCTGGCCCCATCTTGCCGCCAGCTTGTCCGCAAACAAGCGCGCGCCGATGTCGGCGCCGGCGCCGGGTCCGAACGGCACGATGAATTTGACCGCCCGTTGCGGCCAGGCTTGCGCTTGCGCGGGAGCAGACGCGGCCAGCAGGCCGAGCGCGCCAAGAAGTCCGACGGCGAATAACATTGTCCGAGTTTTCATCATGGGCATGATTTCCTCACCTTGGGTCTCATGTTGCATTCGTGTTTTGAGCACGTCTTATATTTTGGGCTTTCTGGCGTGGAATGGGAAGGCTTAAGGCTTAGCCTTTGCTCCTGTTGCTTGCACGATCGCTTTGACACGGGCGCGCTGGTCGGCGAGCATGGCAATGAAATCGGCGGTGCTGCCGACCCGCACCACTTGACCGAGCGCGGTCAGCCGCTCGGCCGGCATGGCGGGCGCTACCGCGCGCACGTCGGCGGCAATGCGGTCGCGCAGCGCATCGGGCATATCGCGCCAGCCAAAGAATCCCTGAAAACCCTCCGCCAAAGCATCGGGGAATCCGGCCTCGATCACGGTCATAACTTGCGGCGCGGCTGCAGAGCGCTGGCGGCTAGTGACCGCGAGAATCCGCGCCTTGCCCGATTGCGCCAGCGGCAGGAGCGGGAGCAGGCCGCTCGCCACCGCCGCAATGCGGCCCTCGCCCAGGTCTAGTAGCGCGGGGCCAAATTCGCGATATGCGACCTGCACCATGTCGAGCTTAGCGCTGCTGAGGAATCCATTGAATGCGAACTGCGGCATACCGGGAGTGGCGGCCCAATTGAGCTTGCCGGGTTCGGCGCGCGCGCGCGTGGCCAAATCCGCGAGCGAGTCGACGTTGAGGGAAGTAGAAGCTGCGATGGCAAGGAATGAGTCGGAGGCGGAAACGATCGGAACCAAATCGCGTTCCGGATCGTATGGCAGCTTGTCGTTGAGCACCGGATTGACGGTGACCGGCCCGCCGAACGAGAACAGTAGTGTATGGTCGTCACGCGCGCCGACAAAGGCGGTAACCGCAACCAGCGCATCGGGGCCGGGGCGATTTTCCACCACCACCGGCTTGCCCCAATGTTGCGACAGGCGCTCGGCATAGAGGCGCGCGGTGACATCGGTTGCTGTCCCCGGCGAGAGCGGCACGATCAGCTTGACCGTGCGCTGCGGCCAAGTCGCCGATTGTGTCGGCGTTTGTGCCGACGACGGCACGATAAAGCTGGCTATTCCCAGGAGGCCAGTCGCGAAGGCCGCAGCCCTACAGATCGTCAGACGCATGGGACATCCACATCGATACGATACGATGCATAGTAAATTTTTCGAGCTCGAAACACAATATCAGCGGCGGGGAGCCTGGCGGCGAGCAGAATCACGCGCACGCTGTGTCAGAGCATGATCCCGAAAAGTGGGAACCGGTTTCCGGATAAGATCATGCTCAAACAAAGAGCATGATCCCGAAAAGTGGAAACCGGCTTTCGGAAAAGATCATGCTCAAACAAGAAGCTAGAACCCCGCTCTGATTCCATCAAGAACGATAGGGCCCTAGCAGCCTGTCGGACTTAACGCAGTCTGGCAACGGGCGTAGAATCACAACTATTGATTCTCCCAATGAGAGCGCCCTTCCGATGAACAATTTTCGCACGATTGACCGCCAGACCGG
>CAZNSG010000215.1:0-3516 GCA_964575715.1 uncultured Hyphomicrobiales bacterium
TCCAACCCCGAACCTTGGCTGCTTCCACATCGAGGGTAAGCTAAGTCCTTGATCCAGAGTCAATTTCTATTGGCTTCTGAAATGTGTGAATCGTATAGCCGCAAGCGGGGAGAGGTGAAAGCCTGAGAATTACACCTGCGCCAGCACGCGGCGGTCGATGTCCTTGATCGACTTGACGCCGCACAGCGCCATGGTGACGTCGAGTTCCTTGGCCAGAATTTCGATCGCGCGCGCGACGCCGCGCTGCCCGCCGGCGCCGAGGCCGAAGATATAGCTGCGGCCAATCAGGCAAGAGCGCGCGCCAAGCGCGAGCGCGCGCATCACATCTTGTCCACTGCGGATGCCGCCGTCGAACATCACTTCGATGTCGGAGCCGACCGCGTCAACGATCTTCGGCAGCATTGCGATCGTCGACGGCGCACCGTCGAGCTGGCGTCCGCCATGGTTGGACACCACTATGGCGGCGGCGCCGCTCTTGGCGGCCAGCTTGGCATCATCGCTGTCGAGAATACCCTTGATGATCAACTTGCCGGGCCAGATGCTTCTGACCCATTCCACATCCTTCCAGTTCAGCGTTGGGTCGAACTGGGTCGACGTCCATTGCGCCAGCGATGTGACGCCCTCCATGCCCTTCACGTGGCCGGCGAGATTGCCGAAGGTCCAGCGCTTGCCCGTCAGCACGCTGAAAACCCATCCCGGTTTGCCCGCCATGTTGATGAGGTTCTTGAGCTTCATCGCGGGCGGGACAGAAAGTCCGTTCTTGACGTCGCAATGGCGTTGGCCAAGCACCTGCAGATCGACGGTGAGCACCAGGGCGCTGCACTTGGCGGCGGCGGCGCGCTCGATGAGCGCGCGCACGAATCCACGATCGCGCATGACATAGAGTTGGAACCAGAACGGCTTTTCGACGGCGGAGGCCACGTCCTCGATCGAGCAGATCGACATGGTGGAGAGACAGTAGGGGATGCCCGCAGCCTGCGCCGCACGGCACGCCAGAATCTCGCCGTTGCCGCGCACCAGACCCGTCATGGCGACCGGGCCCAGTCCGATCGGCAGGGGAACCTTTTCGCCAATGATGGTTGTGCTGGCATCGCGCTTGTCGACATCGACCAGCACACGCTGGCGCAGTGTGACCCGCTCCAGGTCCGCGCGGTTGGCGCGCAGGGTTTCCTGCGCATAGGAGCCGGCCTCGGCATAGTCGAAGAAGGCACGCGGAACCTTGCGGCGGGCCAGCTGCCGCAGGTCCTCGATGCAGGTGATGTCTTTCATATTAGGCCCCCTTTCCGCCATGGGCGCTTCGATAGCATGAAAATTAAAGCCGGGCGGGGGGCGCATTTTTGAGCCGCGGCGGCGGTGCGCGGGTCTTTAGATGGCGACCCATTGTGGGACAAATCGCTCGGATGACTGGATAATACCAACCCGCATAAATTTCGACTCGTCATTCCGGGGCGCCCGCCCAACGGGTCCGGCCGAAGGCCGGCCCGATGGTAAACTCCGCCCGAAAGGGCGAAGGCGTGGCGAACCCGGAATCCATAATCGCCGTAGGTGTTTATGGATTCCGGCTCTCGCCGCCAATGCGGCTCGGCCGGAATGACTAATTGTGAGAGTTGGTATTAATTCGTGCTGGGAGGGGCGCTAACGCTGCCGCAATTTTTTTGCAGCATTGGGACCCGGTATGGTTCTAATATCCAAAAGCACAGTTGGAGTAGCTGCCGGAGTTCCGGCGGCAGGGGAGCTTGGATTGGCCGCAGTGGTTCGCAAATTTTTCGGCACCGACGGCATCCGCGGACGCGCCAACGGCACGATCACGCCGGAGCTCGCGCTCAAGGTCGGCCAGGCCGCGGGTCTGGTGTTCCAGCGCGGCGAGCATCGCCATCGCGTCGTCATCGGCAAGGACACGCGGCTCTCCGGCTACATGATCGAGACCGCGCTGGTGGCGGGCTTTACCTCGGTCGGCATGGACGTGCTGCTGCTCGGCCCGATGCCGACGCCGGCGATCGCCATGCTCTCGCGCTCCATGCGCGCCGATCTCGGCGTGATGATCTCGGCCTCGCACAATCCTTACGACGACAACGGCATCAAACTGTTCGGCCCGGACGGCTACAAGCTCTCCGACACGGTCGAGCTTGAAATCGAACAGTTGATCGAAACCGATGTCAGCAAGCGGATGGCAAAGTCGGCCGATATCGGCCGTGCCAAGCGTATCGACGGCGGTCACGATCGCTATATCGAATTCGCCAAACGGACGCTGCCGCGCAATCAATCGCTCGAAGGCTTGCGCATCGTGGTCGATTGCGCCCATGGCGCGGCCTACAGGGTCGCGCCCGATGCGCTGTGGGAGCTCGGCGCCGAGGTGGTGGCGATCGGCGTGGAACCCGACGGGTTCAATATCAATCGCGAATGCGGCTCGACGGCGCCACAGGCGTGCGCGCAGAAGGTGCGCGAGGTGAGGGCGGATGTCGGCATCGCGCTTGATGGCGATGGCGACCGCGTCGTCATTGTGGACGAGAACGGCCATCTGGTCGATGGCGATCAGCTTCTGGCGGTCATCGCCGAGAGCTGGAAAGAGGACGGCCGGCTGGCGGGCGGCGGCGTGGTTGCCACCGTGATGTCGAATCTCGGCTTTGAGCGGCGCATGGCGGCGCAGGGGATCAAGCTGGTGCGCGCGCCGGTCGGCGATCGCTATGTGCTCGATGAGATGCGGGCCCATGGCTTCAACCTGGGCGGCGAGCCGTCGGGCCATATCATTCTGTCCGACTACACGACGACCGGCGACGGGCTGGTCACCGCGCTGCAATTGCTCGCCGTGGTCAAGAAGCTCAACCAGCCGGTGTCGAAGGTTTGTCACCGCTTCGATCCGCTGCCGCAGGTGATGCGCAATGTGCGCTATAAGAGCGGCAAGCCGCTGGAAAACGCCAAGGTGCGCTCGGCGATCAAGAGCGGGGAAAAGCGGCTCAATGGCCAGGGACGGCTGGTGATACGTCCTTCCGGTACCGAGCCGGTGATCCGCGTCATGGGCGAAGGCGACGACAAGACCTTGGTCGAAGCGGTGGTCGACGACATTGTCGGCGTGCTCACCGACGCGGCGGCGTGAGGGCGCGTAGAGTGGGTTAGATCTACTGCGTCGGAAATATTGAAGCTGTCCGCAAACGCTGGTTCGCCGGTATCAATTCCCTGCCATGGTTCGAGACGCGCAGCTTCGCTGCGCTCCTCACCATGAGGGGGGCGTTTGCTGCTCGCGCCCATGAGTGGTGCACCTGCCGACCTCATCCTGAGGAGCGCCCACGCAAGTCGGCTATAGCCGACTTGCGTGGGCGCGTCTCGAAGGATGGCCGCGAGGACGACCGCGGAATTTTTGACGCAGTGGAACTAATCCGCCCTACGCGCTGCTTTTTTCTTGAATAGCTTATCATTATCTGATAATGATAATAAATGAAGCGGGATCCTGCGCTCGATGCGCTGCTCGATTTGGACGGGCAAGTGCTGGTGGTGGACCCGGACAGCAACCATTGGGTC
>CAZNSG010000216.1:0-4554 GCA_964575715.1 uncultured Hyphomicrobiales bacterium
GCGCAGATGCTGCTTACAATCTCGGGATTGTCGGCCTGGCGAGAGAGAACACCAATCTCGTCCTGGGCAATTCCCAGGTAGCGCGCGATGTTTTCGAGGAACTGTCCCGACCCGGACGCGCACTGGCTGGTCATCTTGTAACTGAGGACTTTGCCGCGCTCATCGATGCTGATGGCGCGGCCATGCAGCGCGCCCACGTCCAGGGCCGCGCACGATGCCGAATCGAGATAGATCGCGCCGCGCGCATGCGTGGTCATGGAATAGAAATGGCCGGTATGAAACGGCACACCCTCGCCCTCCCCCGTGGTTGCCACATAATCGATGTCCTTCTCGCTCAGATTCGCCTCCGCGAGAATCTGGTCATAGGCGATACGGGCAAGCTCCATGGCGTCACGCTGCCGAATGCGCAGAGTCGTTCGCGCCAGCCAAGTGGTTTCTCCATTCTCAATGCGAAACAGGGCCGCCTTGACGACGGCGGTGCCCACGTCAATGCCAGCTGCGACGGTCATGATTGTGCCCCTTCCGCCTGGCCGAGATATGCCCGGCGCGCGAACTCCGCCGCGCCGAGCGCTCCGGTGTAAATTGACTCCGGGTTTATATTGATGGTGACGTCACCGTAGTTGTCTTTGATGAGCTTTCTCAGCTCGCGCACGGCGGCTTCATTCTTGGCAACGCCCCCGGTAAAGGTGAATTCGTTAGTCACACCGCCAGAACGCGAGATGATCGAGATCGCCCGCAGGATGATGGCGCGGTGTAGCCCGGCCAGGATGTCCTCGCGCTTTTCGCCAAGCGACAGACGATCGCGCAACTCGGCACCGGCGAACACCGTGCAAGTCGAGTTGATGCGCGCCGGCCGGTCGGATTTCATCGCCATCGGCCCCAGCTCGTGCAGGCCCATGTTCATCTCATCGGCGATGTAGCCGAGATAGCGCCCGCAGCCGGCGGCGCAGCGGTCGTTCATTTGAAAATTCTCGACGATACCGTTGCCGTCGACCTGGATACCCTTGGTATCCTGCCCGCCGATGTCGAGAACCGTGCGGGTCTTTGGATACATCATGTGCGCACCGAGACCGTGGCAGAGGATTTCCGAGCGAATATGTTCCTTGGAGAACGGCAGCGTGACCCGGCCATAACCGGTGCCGACCAGATAGGTCTCCTCGAGGTCGATGCCGAGCGTGTTCTCGATGGTCTGCGGCACGTCGGTGGATCCGGTCTTAACGACACTGTCCGCGGCAAGGACATGGGCAAGCGCGCGGCGAAACTTGTCGCTTAATTCCCCCGACGGCGGCCGGTTCTCGACCTCGATGATCGACTTGTCGTAGACGTTGAGCAGCAGCTCATAAGGCAGCTTGGCCGTGCGGGCGATTTCCTCGGCTTGAACGTGGTAGCGCGAGCCGGCAATGTCGCGAAAGAAGTCCGACTTGCGCTTGGCGCCGGGCACAAAGAGCGACGGCGCTTCTTCACGCAAACGCTTGAAGACCTCGACGATCGCCTCTTTGGCCGCGCTTTCGACCTTGGCGAATCGCTCGCCCTTTACTTGATCGCGGCAGGTTGCTTCAAGATCATCGAGCTGCTCGCGGAACTGCACCAGACGGAAGGCGCGCTCGAGCGCGCCAAGAAATTCATCAAGTTCGTTGCTCTTGCCGCCGCCCGCGTTTAACGCGCGCCGAATCAGGGTAAAGCGCCCATCGATGCGCGCTTCCTCGCTTGCTACCCGCGCCGCCGTGCCGTAGTTCGAGCGCGAGTTCGTGATGCCGCGGCCGATCACCTCGCAATTCTCGTCGAGCAGAACGGACTTGGTGGTGGTTGAGCCGAGATCGATGCCGACGAATGTTTTCATGACAGCCATCCTCACGCCGCGGAACGCGCGCCGGCGCGCTTCTGCTCGATCATCTGAAAATAGCTCTCAAGCCGGTTCTTGATGTTGGCGGCCGAGAAGTAGCGCGGATCGACGAGATCGGATTCCACGAATGCCGCCGGCTTGCCGGTGCGCTTTTCCACTTCGCGCATGATCAGCAGCTGGCCGGCGGAGAAGCTGTTGCAGCTTTTGATCGAGTTGATCAGCAGGCCATCAGCCTCGTATTCGTTGACGTAGTTCGAGAGCATGTCGATGCGCATCGGCAGGCTGCGGTTGGTGTAGACGCCAAGACAGTATTCCGCGAGTGTCTCGATCGGCTTGTCCGGGTCATGCCGGAAGCCGAGATCGTAGACGCCGCCGACCTTGGTGTAACTCGAGGCGACGACGACCGCGCCTTCGTCGTAAACATCTTCCAGAACTGCCGAAAATGCGTGTAGTTCGGCGGCCCTTCGACGACCAGACGATATTTCTCCTTGCCCATGTCGCCGTCCGGCGTGACCGGCCCTTGTCCATGCGCCAGCCGATCCTCGACTTCAGCGCGCAGGAATTTATAGTACTCGATCGCGTCATCGGTGCCGCGGAAGGCCCCGAAGATCGGACCGATATAGTAGATACCGCCAAAATAGGCATCGATGGGCGAGGGCTTGTTCTTGGCGCTCTGCAGCACCCAGACGAGGTCGTCTTCGGCCTTGGCCGACTTCTTGAGATATTCACGTAGCCGGTCGATATCAAACTTGACGCCCGAGATGCGCTCAAGCGTCGGGATCACCTCCTGCTTGATCTGCTTGACCATGTACTCGATCATGTTCGGGGTGATCTTGCCGTCGCCCATGTAGGGCGTATGCAGCATGATGGTTTCGCACTTGTACTGCTCGCGCAGCAGCTCGAACCACTTCATGAATGTGAAGCAGCCGGTGTAAGAAAGGAGCAAAACGTCGGGATCCGGGAATTTCTTTCCGTTCGGAGCGATGTTACCTTTCGCCATCATGCCGATATCGGATTTCACATAGGTGCAGACGTCTTCGGAATGGCCGATCTTTTCGGCCTCGAGCACGAAACCACCGCTGGTGCGGCGCAATCCGTTTTGAATGGCATTGACTTCGGGCAGGTTGTTGACAAAGTCAAAGCACATGAGCAACTCGTTGAGATTGCCCGGCACGAAGGTCGCGGCCACCTTTTCCCCGGACTGCGGCACGTTCGTCAGCCGATCGTAATGCGCCGCCATCATCCCCTTCTGCTTGAGCATGGAGGCATCCTTGTTGACCTCCTTGGTCTTGGTTTTCGGCGTAACGAATACCGTGGTCATGGCGCGCTCCATAGCTTGATGGAATCGGAGAAGGTGCCGGCCTGTTCGCGTATGGGCTGCATTTGCCCGGAGTTTTCGGCGTACTTGAAGGCGACGTAGGGGATGCCGGCGTCCTTGAGGACGTGCTGCAGCATCGGGCGCTCTAACAGCGCCGGATCGCAGAAGCTCGGACAGGCGAAGATCACGCCCTCGGCGCCCGAACGTTTAACCGCGCGCACAAGATGCTGGCCTTTTTCCTTGAGATCCGGCTCGTATTTCGCTGCCGTCGATTCCGATTGGTGCAGGAAAGCGAGCGCGAGATTTTGCAGCGGATTGCCCTCGATGGGCACGTCGCCGGTGAGCCACCGGGTGACCAGCAGCAGGTCGTCGTCCACGACGTAACAACCAGCAAGCTCAAGCGATTTGATGAGATTGAGCGGCGGCTGCTCGCAGAATACGCCGGTTAGCACGATGCGGCAGTTGTCGCGACGCGGCCGTTCCTCGCGTTCTGCTGCCGCCAGATAATCTCGGAGCATTTCCGAATGCTGCTCGACCGGAAGCACGAGGCCGGCACGCAAAATAAGATACACCTCGGCGGCCGGCGCCTGCCACGGCCGCTGCGCGCGAAACACATAAAGCTGGCGCACGAGTTGACGATTTTCGTTGTAGACCGCGATCGACTGGCGCAGTTCATCGTGGGTGATCGGCTTGCCACGCAGCTCGCCGAGATCATGCATGAGTTCGGAAAGCTCATTGATGTAATAGTTCCCACCGATGTCATCCCGGTAATTCTGCGGAACGTCGAAGTAGTGAACGTAGACGTTCGGGAACATCATCTTCCACATGCCGGACAGATTTCGGATCACGTCGCAGATCGAGGGGAAAAGCATGCCGTCGACAAAATCGAGCCGGCCGGAAACACCTAGCTCGATGGTGGACCGCGGGATACGGCAGATGTAACTTTGATAGTAAGCGTCACCGTGAATGACTTCGAGCTGATCGCCCCCGCCCACGATTCCAAGCGGCAGCATGTCGGCGGCGTGGATGATTTCGCGCGGTACGTAGATCGGCATGTAGCCGACGACCTTGCGCCCAGGCGCGGCGGCCTTCCATTCGCGCGCTGCCGTGAACGAGAGATCATCAAACAGCCGTTGCGCCTGCGCAACGATGTCCGCGGCTTTCGGCCTGTTCAGCGATGCTGCCATTGTGCTGTCCTCTTCCCGATGAATGCGTTGAGCCCTTCAACCGCGTCGAATGTCGCCATCAGCTCATCAAGGTACATGCGCTCGACGGCTTCGATCTTGATGCGAACACGCGCGCAGTAATCGAAGCGCGCCGCCTTGACGGCACAGCGCAATGAGCTGGCACTCTTCTGCTTCAGGTGCTCATCGAAATAACCAAGCGCGGCGCG
>CAZNSG010000217.1:0-1782 GCA_964575715.1 uncultured Hyphomicrobiales bacterium
CGCTGATCGCCAAAGCCGAAGCGCCGGCGGAAGACGCCCACCTCGATGCCGAAACCATCGACGCAATGAAAGCCGCGCGACGCGGCGAGGTCGTCAAGGCCGGCCCGCCGGACAAGCTCCTGGCGAGCTTGAACGACGGAGAAGATAAGTAGATGGGCAAAGCGACTTGTCCGCCGTAGCATTAGTGAAGGCGGAAGCGTGCCCACCACGTCATTGCCTCACGCGATGATGTTTGGTGCCGTCGCGGGGTTGGTAGGAATTAAGGGTGGCGTAGTCTCCGGGGTGATCAACCTCGAATCATCCGGCGTTGAAGCGCCGGACTGGAGACCACGCCATGACAAATCATACCACGAAGCTTGATTCCTCGCAGCCTACAACCGAGACGGCTGCCCATCTTTTCGACAACTGGTTTGATCCGATCGAAGCGGGCCTGCGCGATCGGGTTCACGAATTTCTGCAAGCCATGTTCGAAGGCGAGCTCGACATGGTTCTGGCGCGCTCGCACTACGCTCGCCGTGCGAAGCCGTCGAGCGGCGATGCGGAGGGAGCGGTCGGCGCCACCGGTCACCGCCACGGCCACCGGTCGCGGTCGCTGCTGGGAAGCTTCGGCCAAGTGGAGCTCGCCGTGCCGCGCGCCAGGCTGAACACTCCCGATGGCACGACGACGGAGTGGAAGAGCCATGCGCTGCGGGCTTACCAGCGGCGCACGCTTGCCGCCGACGCGCTGATCGCCAACACCTACCTTGCCGGCACCAACACGCGCCGGGTGCGCCGCGCGCTCGGCGCCGTGTTTGGCGGCGCGGTCGGCAAGGACACGGTCAGCCGGGTCTGGCGCAAGGTGAAGGGCGACTGGGACGCCTGGAACGCCCGCTCGCTGGCCGAGGAGCCGATTGTGCGCCTCATTCTCGACGGCACCGTGGTGCGCGTCCGGCTCGACCGCAAGGCAACCTCCATCTCGCTGCTCGTCGTCCTTGGCGTGCGCGAGGACGGCCAGAAGGTGCTGCTCGCGATCAAGCAGATGGGCGGCGAAAGCACCGAGGCATGGCGCAGCGTCCTCGACGATCTCATCCAGCGCGGGTTGCGGGATCCTGAGTTCCTCATTGTCGACGGCGCGGCGGGGCTCGACAAGGCGATTGCCGCCGTCTGGGACGGCGTGCCGGTGCAGCGTTGCACGGTCCACAAGCATAGGAACCTGTTCGCGCACGCGCCCGAGCGCCTGCATGACGAGATCACCGCCGATTACAACGACATGATCTATGCAGCCTCGCCCGAGGAGATAGCGGCCCGCCGCAAGGCCTTCATCCGCAAATGGCGGCTCAAGCACCGCGCCGTCGCCGACAGCCTGGAAGAAGCCGGCGACCGGCTCTTCACCTTCACCCGTCTGCCGCCCAGCCAGTGGCGTAGCGCGCGGACCACGAATGCAATCGAGCGGCTGCACGAGGAGTTCAAGCGGCGCATCAAGACGCAAACCGTGCTGCCGTCGGCGGACACGGCCGCCATGCTGTTCTGGGCGCTGCTCGCTTCCGGTCAGATCAATATGCGCAAGGTTGATGGCTGGGAGACGCTCGCCACAAAGCTCATCGATCAGCCAATTGACCTCGCCGCTTGATCCGATACCCTCATGTTACCGGAGATCGCGCCACACCGAATTCCAACCACGTTCGCGACGGCACCTCACGACGTGGAGTACGTCCAGTGGGTTAAAAAGCGACATGAGCATTTTTCCGAAATCATGAAGTTTTATGAAACTATCGGGCCGCTGATAAAGCCTTACATGCACAT
>CAZNSG010000218.1:0-11142 GCA_964575715.1 uncultured Hyphomicrobiales bacterium
GAGCGCCGCTCGCATGCCGTTGCAAAACCGCATTAACCCGTTCGGCGAACTAATCGTGACCCCCGCGCGCGGAAACTTCTTCGGCAATCGCGGCGGCAAATTTCATCGCGCGGATCGCACGCTGGGTGCGCGCCGCCACGTGACGCGCGCGTGGATCTGCTGCCAACTAAATTTCAACAACCGCCGGCGTCAAGTGTGGGGCTCCGGCTACACCGAATTGTTCTTTCTCGATGAAGCGACCGCGCTCGCCGCCGGTCACCGCCCCTGTTTTGAATGCCGCCGGCACGATGCACAACAATTCGCGGATTTCTGGGCGCGCGCGCAAAAACTTCGCACGCGGCCGCGCGCCGCCGCGATGGATGTGATCCTTCACGCCGAGCGGCTCAACGGACGCGCCAAGCGTTTGCATCGGCGATCAATCGATGACCTCCCCGACGGTGCCTTCGTCGCGTTGGATGATGGCGCCTTCGCGGTGCGCGGCGGCTCTCTATTGCGATGGACACCCGAAGGCTACGCCGCGCGCAAGCGGCGGCCGCACGGCGCTTTCGTCAAAGTGCTAACGCCGCCCGCCATCCTCGCCGTGCTCTCAGCCGGCTACCCTCCGCAATGGCACCCGAGCACTAACCGCAAGTCGCGCGGTCAGCTCACCGCAGTCCCTCCACGCACACGGTGGCCGTACGAATCCCCTGCTGAGCGATAATGGCAGCGGGATTGATCGCGGTGCGATAGACCATCTCGATGCGATCGATCGCACGCTCCCAGCCTTGCAAGTCCAGCGGCCGCGTGCGCTCGCCGGCCCGGATCAAATTTCTGACCGAAATATCGTCGGGCTGTCCATTGGCATAGATGACCTTGAGGTCCAGCATCTCGACATCGGCGCCACGAACGTGCAGCCGGATCGCCTTGAAGCGGCCGTCCCGGCGCCCGACGCGGATCGTGTCGCGGTCATTGCCGAACAGATTGACCTGCTGGCAGCCAAGTTCCGCCCAATCGCCGCGACCGGGTGAAGAAGGTGGACCGGGAGGCCCACCGAAACGCCGCGCTGGCTCGCCGAAAACCCTGATCACCGCCTCGCCGCGAAAGTCGGGCCGCGAGCGGTAAACCATTTCGATTTGCCTGAGGTAGCTCCGCTCGCCTCGCAGATCGATCGGCAATTCTTGGCGCTGCCGGATGAGCCGATCGATGCGGAAATCCTCAGCGTAGCCGTTAAAGTACACCAGCCGGATGGATATCATGTGGACGTCGTTTCGTTCGGCCACGAAATGCAGCGCCCGGAATGAACGGTTCGTGTACCAGTCCTCGGACTGGCCGATGTTGATCACGTCGCGGTCGACTCCGAAGCCGACCGACTGCTGCCCGAGCGGCACCCACTCGCGGTTTCTCTGGGCGTGAGCGGTCGAGATCAGAAGCGTCAGCAAAAGCGCGATTGTACTCGTGAGTTTCAGCATCGGCGTAGCCTCCCAACGTTATATTGTTCACATTCATTGATGCGCTAAACGGCACATATCGAATATTGGCATTTCCGGGAACTGCCGTCATCAGCGATGAATGCGCTAACCGCGCATCGCCGCCTTAATTGCCTCCAAACCCTTGCCGGACTTCGCCGCCGCGATGATTTTCGCTTCCTTCGCCGCTAGCCCGTCGGCGGCGGCCTTCATGCCGTCGATGGTGGCGAGCGGCACCACCACGGCGCCATGCCGGTCGGCGTGAATGAGTTCGCCGCTTCTCACCGCCATGCCGTGGATGTTCACGTTGCTGCCGAAATCCACCACATGCACGTAAGCGTGCGAGGGCGCGATCGAGCCGGCGAGAATCTGGAATCCGGGCGCGACCTGCGGAATGTCACGGATCGAGCCGTTGGTAATGGTGCCGAGGCAGCCCAGCGCCTTGTGCACGTTTGTTTGCACTTCGCCCCAGAACGCGCCAAAACCGACGATGTCGTCGAGGTCCTGGATCACCGCGATGCCCGGCTGCGGGGCCGCGGCAATGTAGTCGAGATAATCGAGCCGCTTGTTCATGTAGCCGGTCTCGCCCAGCGGCACCTTGTCCTGCGCGCGCATGGTGACGGTCTTGGCGAAGCCCACCATGGGCGGCAGATCGGGGAAGGGGCAATGCAGATGCCGCACCGTGTAGCCAAAGCCCCGCCGCTCGGGCGCGACGATTTCGAGCAGGTTGCACACGGTCGGCGTGTCGATCGACCGCAGGAATTCAAACTGGTTCTGCGACGGCATGTTGCTCATTGAATCGTCCTCCCGTTGTTTAACGCTCCCAAATTTTATCGTTCCCAGGCGCGCGCGACGACCAGCCCCATGAGCGCGATCATGCCGATCGCCATAGCGACTGTCCCCGGCCAGCCCGCCGCCTCCCACGCCAGCCCCGGTAAGTAAGCGCCGAAGCTGCCGCCGATATAGAAGAACATCACATAGAGCCCGACCGCCGACGATGTGCCGCCCTGCGCGCTGATCGCCACATAGCTGGTCGATGCCGCCTGGCAGAGGAAGCCGCAGGTGGCAGCCACCAAGAGGCCCGCAATGATGACAGGAATCGCGGGTATCAGCATCACCAGCATCCCGCAGACCCATACCGCCAGCACGCAGAGAACAAATGCGCGCCGGCCCAGCCGCGCCACCGCAAAGCCGGTCCACGGCGCCAGCATCGCGCCGCCAAGATAGACCACGAAGATCGTGCCGAGAAACGCAGCCGAGCGGCTAAACGGCGGTGCCGCCAGATGAAAGGTCACATAGGTGAACACCGCCATGAAATTGAACAGCACGCCAAAGCCGACCGCGAAGATGGTGATCAGCTTGCGATCGTGCAGATGCTTGAACATCTGGCGCAGCGAAGCGGCGAGATTGCTCGCGCGCACGAATTTCCGCTCGCGCGGCAAGAATGCGAGCACCGCCAGCAGGCAAACTAATGTAAGCCCCGCCATCAGCAGAAATCCGCCGCGCCAGCCGATGTCATCGGCGAGAATTCCCGGCAGGAAACGCCCAAGAAATCCGCCGATACCCGAAGCCGCCGCATAGATGCCGATCACGCCGGTGGCCTCGCGCGCCGGCCATTCGTCGCCCACATAGGCGATGGTGACGGCAAAGATCGGCGGCAGCAGCAGCCCCTGCACGAAGCGCCAGAAAATCAGCGCGTGGAGCGACGGGGCGTACGCCGCCATCACGGTCGGCACGATCAGCAGGGCCAGCGCGCCGGCGATCACCCATTTGCGCCCGAGCACGTCGGCGGCTACTCCGGTGAACGGCGCGGTGAGCGCCACCGCCAGCGTCCCCGCGGTCAGAATCAGGCTCGCCTCCGCGGCGCTGGCGGAAAATTCATGCGCCATGAACGGCAATATCGCCTGCGGCGCATAGAGGTTGAGAAAAGCCGCGGCGCCGGCAAAGGCGACACCCGCGCGGCGAAGGTCGAAGGACATGATCGCACATTGCCCGCTTCTCCCTCCCCCTGAAAGGGGGAGGGTTGGGGTGGGGGTCAGCGGACGCGAAACGCGCGTATTCCACCGAAGTAAATCGAGCGCGTTATCGCGAATTGAATAAACCCCCACCCGGCAAGCTTCGCTTGCCGACCTCCCCCTTTCAGGGGGAGGTAGCCATTCAATGCTCGCAGATGACCTTCGCGTGTATTTCTATAATATCCGGCCCGCGGCGACTGGCGCCGCCTCAAGGGAGGAAAACGTGCTCGTCGATCACCGCAGCTACCGCATCAAGCCCGGCATGACCCAAGGCCATCTCGAGATCTACGAGAAACACGGTTTTGCGACGCAATCGCGCCATCTGGGCACGCCGATCGCCTACATGTTCGCCGAGAGCGGCGACGTCAACACCATCGTGCACCTGTGGGGCTACGAGGATGCCGCCGACCGCACCAGACGGCGTGCTGCCATGCTGGCCGATCCCGAATGGCGGAACTATCTTGGGAAGCTCAACGAGTCCGGTTATCTCGTGGAGCAGAAGACCTCGCTGATGATCCCGGCCAAGTTCTGCCCGATCAAGCGGTGATGCCGTCGAAAATAATATTGGGGTTCGGAAATGGCGACCGATGCGAACAGCCTGTCCGATGCCCTAAACCGTGCGATCGCGGCCTTTCAAGAAGGAAAGCTCTCCGATGCGGAAAAGCTGTGCAACGAGATCGCAGCCGCCAAAAGCGATTTTTTTGACGCACTGCATTTATTGGCAGTGATTCAATTGAAGTTGGATCGCAGCGGCGAGGCGCTCGCGAGCTTCGACCGTGCCCTTTGCGTGCAGCCGGATAATGTCGAGGCGCTCAACAACCGCGGCATCACGCTCCTCGAACTCAAACGGTTCGATGAAGCGGTCGCGAGTTTTGATCGGGCAATTGCGCGCAAGCCCGATCATGCCCAGGTGCACTTCAACCGCGGCAACGCCCTGAAAGAAATTAAACGGTTCGAGGAAGCGCTGGCGAGCTATGAGCGGGCGTTGACCCTGCGGCCGGACTACCCCGTGGCGCACTACAACCGCGCTAACACGCTCAAAGAGCTGAAGCGATATGAAGAAGCGCTGACAAGTTATGAGCGGGCGCTAAGCGCACGGCCGGACTATGCCGATGCGCTCAATAATCGCGGCAACATCCTGCAAGTGCTCAATCGCTATGAGGACTCACTCGCGTGCTTCGACAAGGCATTGGCGATCAACCCGAACAATGCCAAGGCACTCAGAAACCGAGGAGTCAGCCTGAGTGCACTCAATCGTTACGAAGAGGCGCTGGCTTGCTTCGATAAAGCGCTGACGATCAACCCGGATTATGCGGAAGCGCTCTATGAACGCGCCAATACGTTGAAAGAGCTAAAACGTTTCGAAGAGGCGCTGGCTTGCTTCGAAAAGTTGGTAACGACAAACGCCGATCTGAAATATCTCGCGGGGGAGCATCTTCTCACCAAGATGATTCTCTGCGACTGGCAGGGCATTGATGACGTCTGCGCGCAGGTGGCATCGGCGATTCGAGAAGAACATCCCGCGATACACCCCTTTGCCATTCTTGCGCTACCGTGTTCGACTGACGATCATCTCAAATGCGCACAAATCTATGTTGCAGACAAATGCCCTGCCTCCGCCCCGCGGCTTTGGCAGGGTGAAAACTATTCGCACAATCGCATTCGCGTCGCCTACCTCTCGGCGGATTTTCGTGATCATGCCGTATCGCACCTGCTTGCGCGAATGTTCGAGCAGCACGACCGTACACGGTTTGAGATAATCGCGGTCTCCCTTGGCCCGGACGACCAGAGCACGATGCGATTAAGGCTCATGCGCGCATTTGAACGATTTATCGACGTTCACGGCAAGAGCGACCGAGATGTGGCGCGGCTGCTGCGCGAGCTCGAAGTCGATATCGTAGTTGATCTGATGGGTTTTACGCTCAATTCGCGCCCCGCGATCTTGAGCTATCGCGCTGCTCCGATTCAGGTGAACTACCTGAGCTACCCGGGGATCGTCGGAACCGGCTATATGGATTATATCCTCGCCGACCGCTTCGTCATTCCCGAGGATCAGCGGACGAAATTCAGCGAACCCGTGGCCTATTTGCCCGATTCGTATTTGACCTATGATTCAACGCGGATGCTTGCCGACCGGCCGCCGACCCGCGCGCAGCTGGGATTGCCGGAAAGCGGCTTTGTATTCTGCGCATTCAATAATAGCTACAAACACACGCCGCAAATCTTCGACATCTGGATGCGGCTGCTGCTTGCCATCGAAGGTAGCGTCCTGTGGCTGACGATCGGGGACGCAATCGCCATGCGCAATCTGCGACACGCGGCCGCGGCGCGCGGCGTCGATGCCAACAGGCTGGTTTTCGCGCCGTTTTTGCCGCGACCGGAAGACCATTTGGCGCGCCATCGGCAGGCTGATCTGTTTCTCGATACGCTGCCGTTCAACGCCCAGACAACGGCCTGCGATGCGTTGTGGGCCGGCCTGCCGGTAGTGACACGTCTGGGCGAGACGTTCGTAGGGCGGGCCGCGGGAAGTGCATTGCATGCTGTGGGCCTGCCTGAACTGATCACCCGATCTGCGGACGAATATGAGGCATTGGCGTTACGGCTGGCGCGCGATCCGGCGTTGCTAGCCGAGATCAAAACCAAGCTTATCCGCAACCGCGATATCGCTCCGTTGTTCAATACCGAGCGCTTCACCCGGCATATGGAATCCGCCTACACAACAATGCGGGAGATACTCCACCGCGGCGAGAGGCCTCGGAGCTTTAGCGTCGAGCCGGTGATGGAAATCTCGATCGGGCATGGCCAGGCGAAAAGGAATACACACTGAGTGAATAAGAAACGTTCGAAGCGAAATGGCAGCCATCACGGCGACAAAAACGGCTAGAATGGATAATGATGACTGACCTCTCTGGAGACATCCCATGCGCGCCAATGACGGCACCCGGACCGGCGGCGAAATTCTGGTCGATCAACTGGTCGCCCACGGCGTGCAGCATGTGTTTTGCGTGCCGGGCGAGAGCTACCTCGGCGCGCTCGATGCGTTCTATGACCGCCCGATCAAACTCACCGTCTGCCGCCAGGAAGGCGGCGCCGCCATGATGGCGGAGGCGATCGGCAAGGCCACCGGCCGGCCCGGCATCGCCTTCGTCACCCGCGGTCCCGGCGCCACCAACGCTTCCCATGGCGTCCATATCGCGCGCCAGGATTCCTCGCCCATGATCTTGTTCGTCGGCCAGGTTGCGCGCGAGATGCGCGAGCGCGAGGCGTTTCAGGAGCTCGACTACCGCGCCGTTTTCGGCTCGATGGCCAAATGGGCGACCGAGATCGACGACCCCGCGCGCATTCCCGAAATTATCTCGCGCGCGTTTTACACCGCGACCAGCGGACGCCCCGGCCCGGTCGTTGTCGCGCTGCCTGAGGACATGCTGGTCGAGCGTGTCGTGGTGCCCGACGCGCCTGCCTTCGAGCCGGTCGAGACCTGGCCCGGCGCGCCCGACATGGCGCGCCTGCAGAAGTTGCTCGCGACGGCCAAGCAGCCGATCGTGCTCGCCGGCGGCAGCCGCTGGTCGGAGGCCGCCTGTGCCGCGCTCACGCGCTTTGCCGAACGTTTCGCGCTGCCCGTTGCCACCTCCTTCCGCCGCGGCCATCTCTTCAACTCACTGCACGAATGCTACGCCGGCGACCTCGGCATCGGACCCAATCCGAAACTCATAGCCCGCATCAAGGCGGCCGATGTGATCTTGCTCATCGGCGGGCGGCTCGGCGAAATGCCGTCACAAAGCTATTCGCTGCTCGACATTCCCGGGCCGCGCCAGACCTTCGTGCACGTGCATCCGGGCGCGGAGGAACTCGGCCGCGTCTATCATCCGCATCTGGCGATCAATGCCTCGCCCTCCGCCTTCGCCGCCATGCTGGAAGGGTTGCAACCGCCCAAGGATCTTCCCTGGCGCACGGAGACCAAAACCGCCAACGCCGATTACCGCGCCTGGACCGACGAGGCGACGC
The DNA here is from genome assembly GCA_964575715.1 of uncultured Hyphomicrobiales bacterium. Taxonomy (GTDB): domain Bacteria; phylum Pseudomonadota; class Alphaproteobacteria; order Rhizobiales; family Xanthobacteraceae; genus PNAI01. The sequence goes on from CAZNSG010000218.1 coordinate 7,466, forward strand.
CGCAGCCCGGCGGCGTCAACTTCGGTGAAATCATGGTTTGGCTGCGCGAAAATCTCCCCGACGACGCGATTATCTGCAGTGGCGCCGGAAATTTCTCGTCCTGGATTCATCGCTTCTATCGCTTCCGCCGCTTTGCTACTCACATCGGGCCGTGTTCGGGCTCGATGGGCTATGGCGTGCCCTCGGCAGTAGCAATGAAGCGCCTGCATCCGGGGCGCACCGTGGTGGGCATTTCCGGCGACGGCGACTTTCTGATGAACGGGCAGGAATTCGCCACCGCCGTGCAGTACGGCCTCGCCTTTATCACGCTCATTGTCGACAACGGCATGTACGGCACCATCCGCATGCACCAGGAGCGCGATTATCCCGGCCGCATCGTGGCGACCGAATTGAAGAACCCGGATTTTTCCGCCTATGCGCGCGCCTTCGGCGGCTACGGTGTGGCGGTGGAGAAGACCTCCGAATTCCCCAAGGCTTTTGAGGCGGCGCAGAAATCCGGCCTGCCCGCGCTTGTTCATCTCAAGGTGGATCCGAACGCGATCACGCCCATGACCACGCTCGAAGCCATCCGCGCCAAGGCGCTGGCAGGGCAGGGGCGGTAGGCGACCGGTAGGCCGCACTCACCTCGCGGCTGTGTTAGGTTGCCGACGAGATGAGTATGCGACGCCGCCTGATAATTGTTTCACCTCCCCCGCTTGCGGGGGAGGTCGGCGAGCGCAGCGAGCCGGGAGGGGGCTTGTTTGCGAATCTTCAATCATTCTGCCCCCTCCCCAACCCTCCCCCGCTTGCGGGGGAGGGAGAAGAGAGCCGTCGATGAGGCGCCGCGAACTCATCACGTTGCTCGCAGCCGCCGCCGCTTTTCCGCTTGTGGCGCGCGCGCAGCCGCCGGAACGGACACGGCGCGTAGGCATCTTGCTGAGCGCTCCCGAGCACGACCTGCAATGGCAGCGCATGGAATCTGCGTTGGAGCATGAACTCCGGAATTTGGGGTGGATCCGCGGCCGCGACATCCGGATCGATTACCGCTGGCCTGGAGATGACGTCGATCGGACGATTGCCGCCGCGATTGAATTGGTCGAACTGGGACCCGACGTCATTGTCACCGACTCTGCGGCCAATGTGCGAGCGCTTCGACGGCGAACCGAATCCATTCCGATCGTATTCGTCAACGTCAGTGATCCGATTGGCAACGGCCTGGTCTCGAATTTGGCGCGGCCGGGCGGCAGCATCACCGGATTCACCGCTTTCGACCACACGATCGGCAAGAAATGGCTGGAAATCGTCAAGGAGATTGCCCCGCGCACAACGCGGATAGCGCTGGTTTTCAATCCCGATACCGCGCTCGATGCCAGGATTTATCTGGGTCCAATGGAGGCCGCCACTCCCGCGACTGCGATCAAGCCGGTCGCAATGCCATTTCGCACCGCCACGGAACTCGAACGCGCGATTGCTGCGTTTGCGCGCGCATCAAATGGCGCACTGCTGATCCCGCCGGATTCCAGCGCCGTGCTCCACCGCCGCTCGATTATCGATCTGGCCAACCGCCATCGGTTGCCTGCGGTTTATTCATCCCGTATTTTCGCAACCGATGGCGGTCTGCTGTCATACGGCATGGATACGGCCGCCGAATGCAAAGCGGTAGCCTCGTACATCGATCGCATCTTGCGCACACAAAAACCCGGGGAACTTCCGGTGCAGGCTCCAACGAAATTCGAATTGGTCATCAATATGAAGACCGCCAAGGCGTCCGGTATCACCATGCCGCCCGCGCTCATCGCCCGCGCCGACGAAGTGATCGAATAATTTTTAGAGCATGATCCCGAAAAGCCTGCCCTCGGACATAGCCGTCCGAAGGACGGCGTCGCTTCGCTCGCCTATGATCCGGGGGTGGATACCGGTTTCCCGCCTTCGCGAGCCTACTCCGCCGAAGCAGACGCTTCGGCTGCGAAGGCTGGAAGCCCGCTTCGGCGGGCGAAGGAAGGTCGGAAAAGATCATGCTCAAACAAAATGCTAGAGCCCGGCTCTGATTCCATCAAAACCGATAAGGCTCTAGCAGTCTGCGGAAAAACTCTTCGTCGTCATTCCGGAAGCCGCGAAGCGGCTGTCCGGAATCCATAACCCCTGTCGAAATGATACGGAAAAGCAGGGGTTATGGATTCCGGGCTCCGGCCTTCGGCCGGCCCCGGAATGACCATCGAGGGTTTTTCAGCAGACCGCTAGCAATGCGGATGGGTGAAACGATGCGAGTTGCGTGCAACGGTGAATCGTGGTTCACCCTTTCACCCGCAACCCAGATTAGCCATGGCCTATCGCCGCACCGAAAACGTGGTCCGCAGGCTCACCGCCCGTAAGGACGCAATCGTCGCCGCTGCCCTTAGCGTCGCGAGCGAAGGCGGCATGGCGGCGATCCAGATCGTGCCCATCGCCGCGCGCGCCAACATCGCCGCCGGCACCGTCTATCGCTATTTCCCCGGCAAGACCGAGTTGCTTGGCGCGCTCATCGCCAGCATTTCCGAGCGCGAAGTGGCCGCGGTACGGCATGCCGCCAATGCCGCGCCCGGCCCACTCTCGGCGCTGGCCGCGGTTATTGCGACCTTCGCGACCCGCGCCTTGCGTAACCGGCAGCTCGCCTACGCTCTGATCGCCGAGCCGGTGGACGCAGATGTCGACGTCATTCGGCTTGGCTACCGCAGAGCATTCGTCGCCGAGCTTGCAGCGCGCATCCGCACGGCGATTGCAGGCGGCCACCTGCCGGAGCAAGACCCAAGCCTTGCGGCCCCCGCGCTGGTGGGCGCACTGCTGGAGGGGCTGATCGGGCCGCTCGCGCCGGAATTGGCCGACGATCCCGCCAAGGTGCGCGACGCGGTGCAGATGCTCACGCTGCTGGCGCTGCGCGCGCTCGGTGTGACCGATGCGCACGCCCGCGGCATCGTTGTGCAGACGATTATTCCCGCAAACGGCGAAAGCGCCGCGTGATCGCGCGGCGCCGATGATTGCGTCTATACGGAAGTACCGATGGCTACTTTGAGCCGTTGGCCTTGAACTGCTTTAGAAATGCCCAAAGGTCGGCAATGTCTTTCTCGTTCTTGACGCCGATGAACACCATCTTGGTGCCGGGAATTCGGGCCGTCGGGTTGGCGATGTATTCCTTGAAACTGGCATCGTTCCAGACAATGCCGGAATTCTTGTTCGGTTCGCTGTAGGAGTAGCCTTCGATGGTGCCCGACTTGCGGCCATCGAGCCCGTTCAGCAACGGACCTACCAGGTTGCGCGCCTCCGGTCCTACCGCATGGCATGCCCTGCACTGACGGAACACGCCTTCGCCTGCGGCCGCATCCTGCGCCTTCGCCACATTGATCGACGCGGCCAGCGCCGCTACCACTAACACCAAGATTCTCATTTATTTTCCTCCTTCCAGGTTTCGCTGTAATACCAACGGCGCCATTGTCTGACTCACCTCATCCTGAGGAGGACGCCATAAGCGCGTTAACGCGCGTCTTCGACGCGCTATGGCGTCCGTCTCGAAGGATGGCTGCACGCTCCGACCTGGCCATCCTTCGAGACGCGCACACGCAAGTCGGCTATAGCCGACTTGCGCATTTAAGTATGCCGATGTCGGGTAAACCCGACATCGGTGTGCGCTCCTCAGGATGAGGTATGAGTACGGATCTATCGCC
>CAZNSG010000219.1:0-5696 GCA_964575715.1 uncultured Hyphomicrobiales bacterium
CAGCAATTGCAAAGGCCACCGCCGATGGAAGTCCCGCTGCCAATGCAGCCGCAGCAATAGACAACGTTATTGGTTCGGCCGCGGCGGGCAGCGTCGCGCCGATCAGCAGTGCAGTCGTAACGATGATGCGAAGCATTTTAGACCTCCTGTTTTTGTTCCTCTATGCCGCAGCAATCCCAGGTGTATCGGTGCGGCTTGGAACCGGGGAATAGCCGACGTGAGCGGCAATAGATTTTGTGCCACCGGCCATGCACTATTGACGTGTTCGTAAGCCATCTAACTCGCCTTCTTATCGGGTGAACCGAACGCCTTGCCGGGAAGCGGCGAGCCGGCCTCGATCGCGGCATCAGCGGCCTCAAGATCGAAGAGCCAAACCTTCAGCACAGGCAGAAACTGCTTTCGCGGCATCGCGAAATTGAAACGTGAGCCGTCGCGGGTTTTAATGCTGAGCATAATCAAGTCGGGCTCACTCACGGGCGTGAGCAGATGAAAACTCTCAAGTTGATCAACGTGCACGATGTCATCGCTTGCCATAGGTTCACCCGTGCCCGCTGTGAGGGCCGCTCAAGACCAGCTCGCGCAAGCGGCTGATGATTGCGCGGTTGAAGTTGACTGAATTCGTCACCACCGCCTCTTCGGGCAAGTCGGGGAATTCGGCCATCAGCGCGCCAACATACATTTCGAGGATTTGCTTCAGCCCGGACACCTGTTGGTCAAGGGGAAGCTCGATCAACTTCAGCACAACGATGTCCGCGATACTCTGTTGCTCTTTCGTCAGCATCACGGTCACTCCGCAGCTTCGAGGCGTTGCGCGATATCACCGGCTCGCATCGCTTCCTGGAATCGGGCGATCTCGGCACGCGAGACGCGCCACGGCGTAGTGCGTCCGCGCCCCGGCATCTTCGTCGCCTTGAGCACCTTCAGCCGGATCAGCCTGCCGACGGTCGTGGGCGAAATATTGTCGAGTGCCTTGCCGATCGCGCTCGTGCCAGTGATTGAACTCATTCGCTTTTCCCCGCGAGTAACGCGCCGAGCGTCTGGATCATCCCGCGGTCGATCGTTTCGGTTCGGCCGCGGTTGGAATTCCAGCCGCGCTGTTCGGCGTGCCATTTTTCGTAAGCCTCTGTGCCAATTTCCGGGAAGCTGCCCGGCGGTCCCGAGCGCGGCGGCTCGCAATAGGACATCTCTGCGATGATCTTGTTGTATTGACGGAGCGGCCCGCCAAACTGCGGAACGCCGCCGCCGATCAGAATTTCGCCGCCGGGCTTGGGGGATTTGATGTTGACGAAGACGTACCAATTCCGCGCCGTCGTCGCGTCCATCGCCACGCGGCCGAGCTCGGCGAATTCATCGGTCATCGCCGACGCAAGGAGCCGATCGAGCACCGTCGCCAGCATCTCGCCTTTCAGTTCGTCCAGCCATGGAACGCGCGGCGCGTCTTCGTCGCGCTGCCATTCGAGATAGCTCGGCTTCACTTGGCGATAAACCTTCACGGACTCGGCGGCGTCTTGCGCGCGAAGCCCGCTGGTCATGGCCAGGATCATGTTGGTGCAGTCGGCGGGCGTCATGTCCGCGCCGCCAAGGCCCCGCCCGCCCGTGCTCAGCAGCTTCGCGAGCCGAAGGTAACGGGCGTACACCGCGACGGACTTTTTGGGGTAGTCTCTGACGTCGAACAGGCGCGAGAGAACCGGGATCATTTGACTGAGCTTGGCCATTGCGTTCCGCCTGTTTCGCTCGTGTGAAGAGCGCAGGATCATCCGAAACGGAAACTATTTCGGATATGGAGCGGTAGCAAGGACTTTTTGGTAAAAATTACCGAAAGTGGCGAAGTTGGCGATAGTTGGTGAAGTTAGAGGTATTTAATTACCGGCTTTAGTTCAGCATCCGTTGGATATCTTCGCTGGTCGCGCCCGTGTAGCGGGCGATCTCAAGGGGCGGTTGCGCCGAATCGCCCGGCGCCGCGTCCAGGGCGAGCACCACGACATATTCCGGGATCATCTGCACATGAAGGTAGAGTTGCGCACCTTGCGCGATCCGGGCGTCAATGCCGGCGCGTGCAGCGTCACTGAGCCAGTTCAATGCGGCGTTGGTGATCGCCCGCCGCCGTCTCGGCGAAGAGCGCAGCCTGATCAACGTCCATCGGGATTGCACGACGTGTCTCTGACATTTTGATCTCCGCTTCTTTTGAGAATCACCCTCGCCGGCTGGCGCGATCCAGCCGGCGAGGATCGTTGCTAATGCCCCGGCGTGCTGATGATGTCGTGCAAGGCGTTCCAGGCGGCTTCCTTGTTCCGATGCTTGCCCGGCACGCGAACCCATGCCTCTTGAGCCGTGCGGCTGCCATCCGGCTTGTAGTCGTCCGGGTGGACGTAGAGGAACGCGGTCTTGCAGTGGCAGTGCTTCAACTCGTCGGGGTGCACATCGACCATGAGGCCGCACCAATCCCATTTACGACCGGGACCCGCCTTCATCACGTCGAGCGGAAACCATCCTGCCGGCGGCCGATCAAGATATTCGACCGCCGTCATTTCGGCACCACGAGCCGCACATGCGAGGCCGGGATTTGATGCAGGCCAAGACACACGTCGGCGATCGTTTGGAAAAACCCGACAACGATGTGCTTCGGGCATTTGCTGTCGATCATGTCGAGCACGATCCAGCCGAGCAACGGCTGGAACTTGTTGGCCTTGATCGCCTGCAAGGCGAGATAGGCATAGGCGCTGCCGATGTCGCTGTCCCTGAGGTGATCGCCGGTCGCTTTGACGTTGTGCCAGAAATCGCGCGGCAACTGATCCTTGCGGCGCTTGGCGCCGGCCGGCCCGACGAACGGAAGGCGATCGACGAATGACGCCGGTCCCTCTTGCGCGTCCAGCACCTTCTCGACGCGGCGCTGTGCCGCTTTCGGTAACAATTCCAACTTAGGTTTGGGCTTAGCCTTGGCCATGGTGTACTCCTTGGCTGGGGTTAGAGCCGGCCGGGTGCTTCGAACACTCGACCGGCTCGCCTTTTTATGCTAGCCATTATTCATGACACGTCAAGAAAAAAGGCTAGCCAAAAAGCGAGGGCGCCCGGCGACTGGCCGCGGCGTGACCGTTGGCGTTCGCTGCCACGACAATCTACTTACCGACATTGATGAATGGCGCCGGACAGAGCCGGACCTTCCAACGCGAGCAACGGCGATCCGGCGACTCACCGAAATAGGGCTCAAAGCATCCAGTAAACAGAGAGAGCGCAAATGACGGACACAGCATTCAAATCGGGAGACACCGTTAAGGTGAAGTCAGGCGGGCCTTTGATGACGGTAAAGAGCACTGAAGGTGACGATGTAATTTGCGTGTGGTTTGAGGGAAAAAACAAAAAGGAATCCAGGTTCAAGTCTACCACACTAAAGCATGATGACGGCAGCTTCCACATTGCGTGAAAAAAACCAACGATGACGGAAGACGACGAATATGAAGCTCGGATCGCCGATCTCTTGGCTCGCGAATCCATTCTCAAGTTGTGGCTCGACCAGATGCGTTCGTTCGCCAAAGATGCAAACGGCCGCACGGTGATCCTTGGATTGACCGCCGAAGAGACGGAAGAATTCATTCGACTGAATCCAGTCGTCCACGCTGATGATGATGATCACCCACATGATGCAGCCTATAAGGCGGCCCGTGAGCGGTACTATGCCTTGAGAGAAAAGCACGACATTGCGCGTAGCAAGGACGCTGCGGAAAACTTGGCCTTCTGGAGCGATAAAAAGGTCAAGCACTGAGCACCCGCAGATTAACCGCCTTCGATCGGCCGGTGCGGCTGTTCGTGCCCATCTCGAAAGAGACGCGCTGATCGGCAAGCAGGATATCCATGCCGGCCTCTTGAACGGCTGTAACGTGCACGAACACGTCGGGCTCGCCATCGTCGGGCACGATGAAACCAAATCCCTTTTCAGCGCTGAAGAACTTCACCTTGCCGGTCGCCATTGCCGCTTGCTCCTATGATCAGACGAAGAGCAAGCCGGCCGGCCGCTCTTCAATGTTGCTGTAGATCGATGCATTGCTTTCGCCGGCCAACGCGCGCGACACGGCCATCCAGGTCGCGCATGCGCCGTCGATCCTGCCTTTCGATTTTCCTTTGTGCATGGTGCGGTTTCCGGCGCTGTCGGTGTGGATCGCGACGGATTCAAAATGCGTTCGGAGCACGGGGTTGCCGCCATGCCGGAATTTCCGGTTGACGATGCTGCCTTCTAGCAAATTTAAGGCAGGGCTCTGGGTCAGCCAACCTTGCTGGAGCGTCACAACGGGAAAGCCGTCATCGAGCAGAGGCCCCATGACCGGCTGAGCGTAAGCCCGATCAAAAGCATCTTCCTGGACGTCGTACAGCTCATGCGCTTCCCTGATCTTCGCCTCGATCACGCGATAGTCGATCGCGTTGCCTTCCGTAGCGGTGATGAAGCCCTCTTGTACCCATCGCACGTAAGGCAAGTTGTCGCGGTCGGCGCGAGCCTGAAGGCTTTCGCGCGGCATGAAAAACCACGCGACCACCGTCACTCCACCATCATCGTCGGGGAAGGCGGCAACGACCGCGCTTAGGTCGGTTGTCGCCGACATGTCGCCAGCCAGGAAACACTTGCGGCCTCGCAGGGCTTCCAGATCGATCGGCGCTGAGCCTTCGTCATAGACGTGCATGTCGACATAAGGCGTTGAGCTGTGCTCTTGCCTGATGCCCAAATGAAATTGCAGGAAGGCCGCTCGATCCGCCGGCCGTTCGCGCGCCTCGCGTGCAAGCTGGCGCATGGATTCGAGATCGGGATAGCCGTGCTTCAATCCCGGATTCGTGGCGTGCCAGATCGCTTCGTCCTGCCAGTCGCAATCGCGTGGCGCTTCGAAAACGATCGGCAAAAATGACGGGTCGAACGACGGATCAGCGGCACACTTTTTCGCATATTCGAAAATTGGATAATCCGGCGTTGCCGTGCCGCGCCCGGCCGTGGTGATGATGACCAGCAGCGATCCGGCAAGCTTCGTCAACCCCGTTCGAATCGCGTGCCAGAGATCAACCTTGCGGTGCGCCCACAATTCATCCACTAGAACGAACATAGGGGTTCTGCCGAACTGAGTGGCCGCTTCGCAACTGATCGATTCGAAAACCGCGGCGCTTTTCGGATGAACAATCCTGTTCTTGAAATCTTGAATGCGCGCCACAGCGGCAAGCTGCGGCGTCTGCATGATGATCCCGCCGGCTTCCTCGAAAGCAATCCGCGCCTGCTTTCGATCGGCCGCCGCGGTGACGATTTGCCCGGACGGCACACGTTCAGGCCCAAAGGTATTCAGAATCCCCAGCGCGGCCCCTAAACTTGTCTTCCGGTTGCCGCGCCCAACTTGCAGGTACACGACGCGGCAAATCCTCCGGCCGTCATCGTGGCAAGGACCATAGATTTTTCGAACAATGCGAAGCTGCCACGGATCCCAGGTGAGCGCCTTGTCGGGCGCGCGGCTCTTCGGATGCCGAAGGAAACTCAGGAACTCGACCGCGCGCTCGCCGTGCCCCAACGGGTCAGGAATCGGCGAAGCATCGAACAGCCAAGCCGGACCGCATTCCATGGTCATAAGTCCCACTTATTGCCGAAGAGATCGGGACCGTCCTGGCCGGCGTTGCGGAGCGACTTGCGCGCTCGCGAAGTCGGCGTAATGCCAAGCTCGCCGGCAAGGCGC
>CAZNSG010000220.1:0-17636 GCA_964575715.1 uncultured Hyphomicrobiales bacterium
CTCAGCGACTCCATGCAACGGGACGGGTCGCTGCGCTACGCCATGGGCTCCGCGCCCCGTCCCGTTGCATCACCGAGCCAATACGGCTCAAATGACGTTCGGGCTCTACTTCCAACTGGATGAAAGAAGGGGCTCAGGTCAATTGCGCATAAAGTGGCACAAAACATCCGCGGATTAATCGATGCAGGAATCCTTGCACGAGAGAATATCCCGGAGATTCTTGATCTATATCGATTACAAATCGCCGCCGGACGGGTAAAAATGAGTTTGCCCGACTCGTTCTCGCTTTTGGCGACACTCGTTCCCACGGATTCAACTGTATAGCGGAATCCGCTATCAATTCATTGATCGATCCAACTTGAGCCAGTTCTCGACGGGCATCACGTCGGGCAGTTCGGCATAGCCGTGCGTCCTCGTGTCGACGAGCCAATCACGCCCACCCAACCGCACGCATTCAAGCAAGATGCCGCAAGCCGCGATCGATGCCTTCAAGGCGCAAGGCGCGTTTTGGGGCGGCGACTTCAAGCGGCGGCAAGACACCATGCATTTCCAATTCGCAACGGAATTGTGCGTCCGTCGTCGAGCATAAGTCCGGAGCCGGCGCGCCAAGCTTAACAAAGGAGACTACCATGCCAAATCTCGACCAAGTTCTGTCCGCCGCGCGCTGGGTTGTCACCGCGATCGGCGCCTATTTCGTAAGCCAAGGCACCATCGACGGCGACCAGGTGCAGCTCATCGGCGGTGCGGTCGCTGCATTGATATCGCTCGCGTGGTCGTTCTTCGTGCACGCAAACCCGTCAACATCGTCGTGAACTGGCTGGTACTGATCGCCGCCGTTCTCGGGATCATCCGCGCACTGGTCGAATATCTGCGCGATCGCAAAACGATCGGCGCAGCGACCGCGCAAGCTCTGCTCAAATCCAACCAAGAGGCGCTCGATGCCATCGCCAACGCTCAGGCGGCACGCGAATTGGTGCGCTCTGCTGCCGCTCGCGATCCTGCTCGGCTCATGTCAGACGACGGGTTCAAGCGGCAAGACTGAGAGCGTGCGCGTGGCCTGCGCGGCGTTCGCGCCGGTCTACTGGTCGGCGCGCGACACCGGGGAGACCGTTGCGCAGGTCAAGGAGCACAACGCGGCGTGGAAGGTGCTGTGCCAGAGCTCGGGATCGAAAAAGCAATAGCGTCACCTGTGTTTGTCAGCTTTTCCGCTCCGCGGCGCTGCTTGGCAAGGCTATCAAGGCGGTTCATGGCGGGCACGGCCGGCAGGTGGTCCGCGCCCAGCTCTGCCGGGAGGCAAAAGGCCTCGTCCAAAAAGGCCTCGTCTAAGTGCTGACAGTGCTTGCGCATGATGGCAGAGTGACCCATGCCAGAGTCGAGGCCGCCGGCGGCGGGCTGATGGACGAGCTCTGAGCAGGAGGAATTGCCAGTGCGTCTGCTCGTGGTCGAGGACGATCCCGACCTCAATCGTCAGCTTGCGACCGCGCTCACCGACGCCGGCTACGTGGTCGATCGCGCCTTTGACGGCGAGGAAGGCCACTATCTCGGCGAGACCGAGCCCTATGACGCGGTGATCCTCGACATCGGCCTACCCAAGATGGACGGCATCTCGGTGCTGGAATCCTGGCGCCGGGCCGGCCGCGCCATGCCGGTGCTCATCCTCACCGCGCGCGACCGCTGGAGCGACAAGGTGCAGGGTTTCGATGCCGGCGCCGACGATTACGTTCCAAAACCCTTCCACCTGGAAGAAGTGCTGGCGCGCGTTCGCGCGCTGCTGCGCCGCTCCACCGGCCACGCCAAGAGCGAGCTCACCTGCGGGACCGTCCGGCTCGACACCCGCAACGGCCGTGTCAGCGTCGACGGCAACCCGGTCAAGCTCACCAGCCACGAATACCGCCTGCTCTCCTACCTCATGCACCACTCAGGCCGCGTGGTCTCCCGCACCGAACTCGTCGAACATCTCTACGACCAGGACTTCGATCGCGACTCCAACACCATCGAAGTGTTCGTCGGCCGCATCCGCAAGAAGCTCGGGGTTGACATCATCCAGACCGTGCGCGGGCTCGGCTATCTCCTCACCCCGCCAAACGCATGATCCCGAAAAGTTTAATACCAACGGCACTGAGCAATGACCGTCATCCTGAGGTGCGAGCGAAGCGAGCCACCGCAAGTCGGCCTTGGCCGACTTGCGCATTGAAATTCCGATCTCGGGTAAACCCGAGTTCGGTGGATGAACGGCCCGGATTTGGCACCGTAGGGGCCGTCGCCCTTCGAGGCCGTCGCTTCGCGACGGCACCTCAGGGTGACGGGGAAAGTAAGTCATTCTCCGAGGCCGTTAGTATAAAACGGTTTTCGGACAAGATCATGCGCAAACAAAATGCGCGCTAATTCGCTTGCGCTGCGCTTGTTTCTTTTGGCGACCGGCTGGATCGTCGTCATCCTGCTGGTGACGGGTTTCGTTCTGTCCTCGCTCTACCGCCAGGCGGTCGAGCGCGCCTTCGACCATCGCCTCGACGGCTATCTGCGCACGCTGGTGGCCGATCTCGCCAACCCCGAGGACCCCGACGACAAATTTCCGGCCTCGATGGGCGAGCCGTTGTTCAATCTGCCGCTCTCCGGCTGGTACTGGCAGATCACCCGCCTCGATATGCCCAAGGACACGCCCAAGGACACGCCCAAGGACACGACCAAGGATTCGCCCAAGCCGGAAGTGCGCTCCTCCCGCTCGCTCTGGGATGGCAACCTGCCGCACCTCGAAGGCAGTGAAACGTCCACCATGCGTGGCGGGACGCGGCTGGGCTATGTCCCGGGCCCCGAGGAGCAGCAATTGCGGCTGATCGAGCGCACCATCGATCTCGGCGTGGACGGCCGGTTTCTTGTGGCGGTCGCGGGCGATGCGTTCGAGATCGAGGATGAAATCATCTCCTTCGACCGCGCGCTGATTGCGACCTTTGTCATCCTGGCCGTGGTGCTCCTCCTCACCACCATGTTTCAGGTACGCTTCGGCCTCGCTCCGCTCAAGCGCATTTCCGATAGTTTGGCGGCGATCCGCTCCGGCACCGCCGAGCGGCTGGAGGGCCGCTTCCCCGTCGAGATCGCGCCGCTCGCGCGCGAGACCAATGCGCTCATCGAATCCAATCGCGAAATCGTCGAGCGCGCACGCACGCACGTGGGCAATCTCGCGCACGCGCTCAAGACGCCGCTCTCCGTGATGCTCAACGAGGCAAGCACTCGCGGCGACGACCCCCTCGCAGCAAAAGTGCGCGAGCAAGTCGACATCATGCGCGACCAGGTGGCGCGGCATCTGGAGCGCGCGCGGCTCGCCGCCCGCACCGCCGTAATGGGCACGATCACCGAGGTCGTGCCGGCGATCCATGCCATTGTGCGCACCATGGAGAAGACTCACCACGACAAGAATCTGGCCATCGCGCTCGATCTGCCGGAGCAGGCGCGCTTTCGCGGCGAACGCGCCGATCTCGAAGAAATGGTCGGCAACCTGGTCGACAACGCCTGCAAGTGGGCGAGCGCGCGCGTCACCATCGAAGTCGGGCGCGAACAGCCGGCGCCCGATCGCAACGTATTGCGCGTCGTGGTCGACGACGACGGCCCGGGCTTGACGGCTGCCGAGCGCGCCCAGGTCGCCCGCCGCGGCCAGCGGCTGGACCAGAGCAAGCCCGGCTCCGGGCTTGGTCTCGCGATCGTGCTGGAACTCGCCACGCTCTACGGCGGTAGCCTCACGCTCGGCTCGTCCCCCATCGGCGGCCTGCGCGCGGAGCTCACCCTACCGGCGGGGTGAACGGCCTGGCCGCCGCATCTATATGCTTGAAATTGCATAAGTCTTAGTAAAGCCAAAAAGGCGATGTAGAGTTCAAAATAGGTAAAAAGGAACTAAAAACCTCCTCAAAAGTTGAATATTTCAAAGGGCCGATTAGGTAAATTTTGCACAGTCGGCCATTGGCGTATTGCCTTCCAGACCTATCCATGGGTATGGTCTGGGCGCGGTTAGGAGGGCTACGGTTTCGTGGTCCGTTGGGGTTTCTGACCTCACCTAGCTGCATTTTTCTTGCCCACAACCTCGCAATCTACCAAGTTACAGCATGCATTTGCTGTACGTGGATGATTCAGGTTCAGTCGGAAATCCGAACGAGGCGCATTTCATTCTCGGTGGCGTGGCCATTTTCGAGCGCGGCGTATATCACGTCATCAAAGCGCTCGATGACGTGGTTGCCAAATTTGGCCTCGGCGGAAATCCGCATGATGTCGAGCTGCACGGGAACGTAATGTATCAGGGTCGAGCTGAGCCCTGGTATCGTGTTCACCGGACAGATCGAGAGCGCATGATCAAGGCCGCTCTCAAAGTGATTTCTGCTCAGAAATCAGCCATCCGACTCTTTGGCGTAGCTGTTAACAAGGCACATATCGCACCGCGTGATCCGGTGGAGTATGCGTTCGAGGAAATTTGCAATCGTTTCAACTTGTTTTTGAGACGGACAAATAACCGCGAGGGCAACCCCGGGAAAGCTCAACGTGGTCTCGTAATAATGGACGAGACGCACCACGAGCAGCCGCTTCAAGCGCTCGCTCGACATTTCCGAGTAAATGGGACGAGATGGGGTGCGTTGCGGAACATGGCAGAGGTGCCTTTATTCGTAGATTCCAGAGCATCGCGAGCAGTTCAACTCGCTGATTTGGTCGCATATGCGCTATGGCGCAAATACGAAATTCTAGACGGGCGCTTTTTTGATGCGCTCATTCCATTTTTCGACAGCGAGGGTGGAGTGATTCACGGCTTAGTTCACGCCAAGCCGCGCGCTCCTCAATGCTATTGCCCCGCGTGTATGTCGAGAAATAACGCGCCTAAACTGAAGAGTGTTGCTGGCGGCAAGAGCGATGCGGAATAAAGAGTCATCCCCGATCGGCGGCCTGCGCGCGGAACTTAAATTACCCGCGGCGTGAACGCGCCTTCTTCGCCTTCTTCGCCGGCTTGCGCCCCGCCCGCCGGCTTGCCTTCCCCCACAATTCCCGGCTCGCGATCTTTGCCCCTTCCACCAGCGCCTTGAATTTCGCCCATACGATGCTGGGGTGGACTTCCCTAGAGCTGGCGAAGGTGGCAAAGCCGCAATCCGCGCCGGCGATCACATTCTCCCTCCCCACAGTCTTTGCAAACCGCCCGATGCGCTCGGCGATCAGTTCGGGGTGCTCCACCAGCACCGTCGAGTGGCTGATCACGCCGGGAATCAGCACCGCATCCTTCGGCAGTTTTGCGCTCCCCCAGATTTTCCACTCATGCTCGTGCCGCGGGTTGGCCGCCTCGAACGAATAGGCGCCGGCGCGGATGGTCAGGATAATGTCCAGAATATCCTTGACCTCCATGTCGTGCACGCGCGGACCCATGTTGATGCCGTAGCAGGTGTGGTGGCGGATTTTCTCCCGCGCGATGCCGCGCAGCGCGTGGTTGAGCACTTCCACCCGCTGCGCCGCCCATTTGCGGCACTGCTTGATGGTCGCCTTGGGATCGACCATGTAATAGGAGACCAGCCGCGGATCGTCGATCTGCAGCAGGAATCCCGCTGCCACAATCGCCTGGTATTCCTCGCGCATCGCTTCCGCGATGGCGACGACATATTCTTCCGCCGTGCGATAATAGTCGTTGCGCTGCCACTCCTCGACATTGGACGGCGAGATCGCCGGCATGAACGCGTCCGCAATTTTGGCGTTACCGATCGCGGCTTTCAGGTTGGCGATGTCGCGCTGCAATTGCGCATGTCCCTTGTAGGCGATGGGGCCGGTGCAGACCATGCGGCCCTGCCGCGCGGCGACGTGGCCCTGGGCGTAAAACTCCGGGAACGAGAGCGCCTCGCGCGAACCCGCCCACGGGCTGCGCGCCGTTGCCTGCCGGTCGAGCTCAAACCCGCCCAGCCGCTCGTTGGCATAAGTAACAAAGCTCGGCTTGGAATATTCGCCGTCGTCGATAATATCGATGCCGAGCTCGATCTGCTTCTTCACCACCTCCTTGACGGCTTCGCGCACGCGCGCGGCCGCCGCCCGCTCGTCCACCGCGCGGCCTTGTTCGCGCGCCGCATTGGCTTCGAGCAGATCGGCCGGCCGCGGCAGCGAGCCGGCGTGCGTGGTGAGAATGCGGTTGGTGTTGCGTTGCATGATGTTCTCGCCGTTCTTGAATTCCTTACCCTCCCCTGCAGGGGGAGGGTCGGCCGCGCAGCGGCCGGGGTGGGGTGAATATTGGCGTGGAGGTAAGATCACCCCCTCCCGCCGACCTTCGGCCGTCGACCTCCCCCCTCCAGGGGGAGGTAAGGTGAGTCGTCACTGAAGCTTTATCCCTGCGGTCTGGATAACTTTTTTCCAGCGCTCGGCTTCCACTCGCACGAACGCGGCGGTCGCCTGCGGCGTGCCGCCCACCGGCTCGCAGGCATGGTCGCGGAATTTCTGCGCGATGTCGGGCTGCTTGAGCGCCTCGGCGAAGGTGGCACTCAGCTGATCGGCGATCTTTTGCGGTGTCTTCGGCGGCAGAAACACGCCCACCCAAGTGGATGACGAAAATCCCGGCAGCGCTTCCGACAATGTCGGCACGTCCGCAAGCGCGGCCATGCGCTTGTCGGTTCCAACGGCTAAGAGCTTCAACTGCCCGCCTTTGGCCAGCGCAAGCGAGACACCGAGATTGTCAAACATGATATCGACATCGCCCGCAACCAGACCCTGCAGCGCAGGCGCCGAGCCGCGATAAGGCACTTGCACGAATTTCACATTAGCCGCGAGCTGGAACCACTCGGACGTCAAATGCGACGTGGTGCCGATCCCTTGCGTCGCAGCGGTGACCTTGCCCGGGTTCACGCGTGCATAGGCGATGAACTCGGCAACACTATTCGCCGGAATTTTCTTTGGATTGACAAACAAGCCCGACGGGATCGTCGCCAGGATCGACACCGGCACGAATTCGGCGGGCTCAAAAGCGAGCTTCGGATAGAGGCTCTGGTTGACCGTGAGCGGGGAGGGCGCGGTGACCATGAGCGTATAGCCGTCGGGGTCGGCCTTGAACACGACCTCCGCGCCGATATTGCCGGCGGTGCCCGGCCGGTTGTCGATCACGATCGGCTGGCCCCATTTGCGGGTGAGCCATTCGTTTAATATGCGGGGGAGCACGTCCGTGATGCCGCCGGCCGGATAGGGCACGACCATCTTCACCGTCCGGGCCGGATAGTCTTGTGCCCTTATGTCAATCGCCGATGTCAGCACGGCCGCCAGCGCGATACCGGCGCGTAGCACCGTCCATTGCCGAGACTTGCTGTTGCAGCAGTTCCGCATGTTCCCTTCTCCGACGCCTGCTTTCCTCACAATTAACGCCTTTGCGCACACCGATCCACCGTGCGCAAAGCGTCTGCGCGAACAGAGTTTTGCCCCAATTCTTGCTTCTAGTTTAACATCATTCGGCCGCGTGCCTCTGGCCGCGCCATAGCAGCGTGCGTTACATGGCAGCTTGCGCTAAAAGCCTGCTCAGCTCAAAGGGGGATTCCCATGTATTCAGCTCGGATCATTGCAATTGCGCTTATGGGCGCAGGCTTGGCCGCATGCGCCGGCGGTACGTTCGGCGGCCCGAAGGAGGATACCGGAACGCTGATCGGCGCCGGCGCTGGCGCGCTGATCGGCTCGCAGATCGGTGGTGGGCCAGGCGAGCGTGTGGCTGCGGGCGTTGCCGGCGCATTGCTCGGCGGCTTGATCGGAAACCGGATCGGCGCTGCGCTGGACGACGAAGACAAGCAACGTGCTTATGCCGCGCAGAGGCAGGCACTTGAATCCGGCCCATCCGGCGCGCCGGTCGCCTGGCGCAATCCGGATTCGGGCCGCTACGGCAATATCGTGCCGGGCCCGGCCATTCAGCGGCAAGGCATGACGTGCAGGCCGTTTACGCACACTATCTATGTCGACGGCCGGCCACAGGTTGCGCGCGGTACCGCTTGCCGCAATCCGGACGGCACGTGGCAGCCGCTGGCCTAGTAACCTGTCGCAAGCACTAAATTTCTGAACGGGCGGCCTTGCGACCGCCCGTTTTCATCAGTTCTTAAGGCCCGGCGCGGTATCAAAAATCCACTTAGATCAACATGTGGTGCCGGGATGCTCGGCCAAGGGCTGCCCGTCGAACAATTGCGGGAATATCTCCAGGTACTCAAGCCGGAGGCGCGCGCTCTGCTGATCGGCGAGCTCGAGCGCGCCTTGCTGCGCGGCGACGATGCGGTCGGCGCCGAGCTCGTGCTCAATGAATTGCGGCGCAGTCTGCGCGAGGCCGGCCAGCGCGCGCCGCGCTTAGGCAATCCCCCGCGCTTGTTCTTTCAGCCGCTCGAACCATTCCTCGTCGACGATGCGCCCGAGCATCAGCACCGTGGGCGCATCGCGCGCACTGCCCTCGATCCGATCTGGCAGTGGATTTGCAACGCCGTAATGAAAGCCGACGCGGCGTCCTACAGCCACGAGATCGAACGCGCGCTCGCCGCCAACGATACCAGCAAAGCCGCACAGATTGCGCGTGCCTTCCAGGATCGCGCGGCACCGCGCATGGCCGAAGCAATTAACGCGGTCAAGCACGACGATAGGGCGAGCAAGCGGCTCACCGTTCAAATCGGCACGCCCCGTGCGCTCGAGGATGTGCGCATTATTGCCGGCGTACTGAAAGTTCGCGACGGGCTTGCCGCGTTGGGCGGACAGATGCCGCGGCACATCAAGTCTCTGTCCGGCGGTACGATCGAGAGTGTGAAGACGCTGCTCGATTCCCCCCTTGGCCGCAGTCCCGACGTGTTTCCCTACGCGCTGATCGTTGTCATGAGCAGGCTCGCCGCGTCTTGGCAGCTGATTCGACTTGCAACTTCCGCTGCCGGAGGCGACGCGGCCACGCGCATTGCCGAAACTCCCTATGCGCTTGCGGTCACCATTGTACTCGCCGAAATCGAGCGCATGGTGGGCGAGCTTACCGCCGATCTCAAGAGCGGCCGCGGCGTTGCGGTTTCGGCTTTGCTCAAGGACGTGCATGACGCCGTGCGGGGCGTGCGCACCGAGATTGATCTGTCTAGCGACACGCCCTGGTCGCGCCAGCTTGCCGCCATCCTCACGCAGATATCGCAAGCGCTGACCGCGGTCATTGAATTGATCCCGGGCCGCGTGCGGCGTTTGTTGCGGCCAGCCAAGGAAGCATCGTCCGGCGCGCGGCTCAACGCGGACGACGTTGCGGAAACGGAAAGCTTGGTCGGGTTCGTCACGGCCTGTCGCAACTATGCCGGCGAACTTGCCGTCAACGAGATCACACTGCGCACTTTCTCCGAGCTTCAACAATATCTCGAAAGCGGCACCCACGCGCTGGTCGATGCGCTGCGCGTGGCGAGCAAGACCGAGCGCCCTTACCGGCAGTCGCAAGTGGATGCCGCGGTGCGCTTCTGCGCCAAGGTCTTCGGTCAGGAATATGCCGCCCTGCTCGCCAAGGCCGCCGAGGTCGCCGAGGTCGCCGCGCACGACACCGAACGCAAGGCGGTAAAAGTCTGAGCGAAATTGCAGGACCGCTCAGGCCCCCACGCTGATCGTGCCCTCGCGGTTGTCCACCATCACCGGCGAATGCAGGTATTCGATCTGCGGCGCCGAGCCATATTTGGCTTCGACGAATTTCTTCCACTCCACCGTATAGACGCGTTCCGCGTCCGCGCGCGCGGCCCACACATAGATGCCGCCGGCGCGGCGGCCGTCCTCGCTCATCCAGTAATTTTTACGCAACAGCCCGGGAATGCCCTGGTATTTTGGCGCCGTGGCCTGGAAGGTCTTGGTGATTTCGCTGAGGGTTGCCGGCTTTGGCAACTGGAACGTGACGATGGTGACGATCATGGCTTCCTCCCCGTTATTGGCGAATTCACATCCAAATTTAGCACGATTATGGGGGGCTATTTTGCCGTACTCGGACATGATGTAAAACCTCCGTCATGGCGCTGTGGTTGATATTTGGGTTGCTGACGGCGGCGGCGATTTTCGCCGTTTTGTGGCCACTGGGGCGTCAGGCCCGGCTGCGCACCGACAGCGATCTATCGGTCTATCGCGCCCAGCTCGACGAGATCGAGGCTGACCGCGCCGCCGGCCGCATCGCGGAGAACGAAGCGGCCGCCGCACGCGTCGAAATTTCGCGCCGGCTGCTCGCCGCCGCCGATACCGCCAAAACCGCCGGCGCGCCCGCCGATGCGCCCGCCGATGCAATGTGGCGGCGGCGCGCCGCCGCGCTGGTGGCGCTGGTGCTCATTCCGATCGGCGCAGGCTCGCTCTATCTCTCGTTCGGCTCGCCATACGAGCCTGGCCAGCCCATCGCGGCACGGCGCGGCGCACCGAGTGAGCAGGACTCGATTCTCGATCTGGTTGCCCGCGTCGAATCCCACCTTGCACAGAATCCGGACGACGCCCGCGGCTGGCAGGTGGTCGCACCCGTGTATATGCAGCTCGGCCGGTTCACCGATGCGGTCAAGGCGCGGCAGAGTGTGTTGCGCATTTTGGGCGCCAATGCCGAGCGCGAGGCCGATCTCGGCGAAGCGCTTGCCGCCGCCGCCGGCGGCATTGTCACGGCCGACGCCAAGGCTGTGTTCGAGCGTGCGCTGGTCTTGGACGCGAACGAAACTAAAGCGCGCTTCTTTCTCGGGCTTGCCGCCGAGCAGGAGGGCAAGCGGGCGGAGGCCGCCGCCATCTGGCGCGACATGCTTGCGAAAGCGTCGCCGCAGGCGAATTGGCTCGATGTCGTGCGCGAGGCGATTGCGCGCGTGGAGGGCTCGGCGCCTCCCGGGCCGACGGAGAGAGAAGTTTCCTCGGCGAATGAGCTTACACCCGGGCAGCGCGACGCGATGGTGCAGGGCATGGTTACGCGCCTCGCCGAGCGGCTCAAGGCCGAAGGGTCGGATGTGGAGGGTTGGCTGCGGCTGTTGCGCTCCTATATGGTGTTGGGCGAGCGCGACAAGGCGCGCGCGGCCGCTGCCGATGCCCGCCGGGCGCTCGCGTCCGAGCCGGACAAGCTGCGGCGCGTCAATGAGCTGATCAAAGGTCTCGGCCTCGAAGGTTGAATGGCGATGACGCGCAAGCAGCGGCGCCTGACACTGATCGGAAGCGGCCTCGGCGTGATTGCGGTCGCGGTGGCGCTGGTGCTGAGCGCGCTCAAGGACTCAATCGTATTTTTCAACTCGCCCACCGATGTGGTGGAGAAGCGCATTGCGCCGGGCACCCGCATTCGCCTCGGCGGGCTGGTCAAGCCCGGCAGTCTGGTGCGCGGCGAGCAGCTCGCCGTCCGTTTCGAAGTCACCGACGGCAACAAGGCGATCCTGGTTGCCTATCAGGGCATCCTGCCGGATCTGTTCCGCGAAGGGCAGGGCGTCGTGACCGAAGGCGCGCTCGATGCCGCCGGCGTATTCAAGGCCGACTCGGTGCTCGCCAAACACGACGAAACCTACATGCCGAAGGAAGTCGCCGACGCGCTGAAAAAGCAGGGCCACTGGAAGGACGACTACGAAAAAAAGAAGAAATAGCAGCGGCGCGAAACTTCATTCGCGCTTGCTGGCGCGCCAACGAGAGCATTTTCCGGCGAAGTGGGAACCGGTTCGCCGTAGAAAATGCGTCAAAACAAAAAAAGCGGTTTCAGATTCCACAACATCTGATATCGCTCTAGGATGCGCACTCATGACACGAGCTTGTTGAATACGGCTTACTCAAGGTCCGCTTACCACCCGATAGCGACGGAACAGCGGACATCCCGGATCGTCCGAGTCGTGCCATTCGCGTCATTTTGCACTGCAAAGCAATAGCGAGCCTTTTCGCCGGTTCCGTCACTCGGACTAGCATCAAGTCGGTCACAGACCTGCCGACTGGGGCGTGGTATCCTTCCCCACATTGCAGGGGGCATGATCCCATCAGGGATCAGGTAAAATGGCGATCAACATTGCAAGGCGGGAATTTATATCTGCGCTCGGCGCACGGATCGACAAGATTCATCGCATTTACGAAAAGCGCTTGGGTGGAGTAACGTGAAACACTGAACAAGCTGCGCCATCACTCGTCGCATAACGCGCTAAATGGCCAGCCCCGAAATCGTCCAGCCGCTGACGTTGAATATGCTGTCAGAGTGGGACACGAAGAATGCTTGATCGTAAGATAGAAATACGCAATTCTGCGATTCAGGGACGCGGCGTTTTTGCAACCGCACCGATCGCAGCGCGCGAAATCGTGCACCGGATGGGCGGTGAAAATATCTCGATACCACAATGCATTTACAGAGTGCTCTCGGGGCAATTACGGTTCGATGAACCACTTCAGACATCGAATGCGTCATTTCTCGTGCTTGATCCGATATCCGTTTCATTTAATCATTCTTGCGACCCAAATGCGTTGATCCGTGGCGAGATCGACATGATCGCGCGGCGTGATATCGCGCCGGGCGAAGAAATCACATACGATTACGCCGCCACTGTAAAACCTGCAATCTATACCATGGTCTGGAGCATGCGATGCCGATGCGGGTCGCCGTCATGTCGCGGTCGCATTACCGACATCCGTTCCATTAACGCAACCACCCTGAGCGATTACATCTCAGTCGATGGCTTACAGGATTTTATTTTGGAGTATCTAAATGGTGCGCGCCCGGTTTGACCGGACAGCCGGCGGGCTGGGTCATTTCATGCTGCTCGCCGGAATGTGACAGCCCATTACGGCCGGCAAATAAGTGCAAAAGAGAGTCCGCGCGCTAATTAAATGATTTCAATAATTTGCGCAGCTTTGCGCAACCTTACCGGAGTTTAATTCCCTGGCCATTCACCGGTAAGGCGCAAGCCCCCATCTTGGGCAAAGGCAAAATGCTTTGGCACCGGAAATTCCCCGGATCAGGCCAGCATGACCAGGAGACATCAAGATGAGCCAATCCCCGAAATGGCGCGCCCTCTCGGCCCGCCGTCTTGCTCTACTCGCCACCACCGCCTTGGGCCTCTCGGCAGCTGCGCTGTTGATCGTGCCGGGTGTGGCGCCCAATAGTCATACCGTCTACGCGCAGGTCCACACGCAGAATGTGTCGCACCCGGTCGGTTTTGCCGACATCGTGGAGCGCGTCAAGCCCGCCGTCATTGCGGTCCGCGTCCGAGTGGATAAACCCCAAGCGAGAACTGAATCTCCGTTTCCGCCCGGCTCGGAGATGGATGAATTCTCCCGTCGCTTCGGCATGCCCGACGGCAGGTCTCCCAACCCACCGCGCGGGCGCGGCTATTCAACCGGCCAAGGTTCGGGATTTTTCATATCCGCTGACGGCCTGGCGGTGACCAACAATCACGTCGTGGACAAGGCCACCACTGTCCAGGTCGCGACCGACGACGGCAAGATCTACAATGCCAAGGTGATCGGCGTCGATCCGCGCACCGATCTGGCGCTCATCAAGGTCGATGGCGGGAACTTCCCCTTTGTGAAGTTCTCCGACAAGGCGCCGCGGATCGGCGACTGGGTCATCGCGGTCGGCAATCCGTTCGGGCTCGGCGGCACCGTGACCGCCGGCATTGTTTCTGCGCGCGGCCGCGACATCGGCAGCGGCCCCTATGACGACTATATTCAGATCGACGCACCGGTGAACAAGGGAAATTCCGGCGGTCCGACGTTCGACACCAACGGCAATGTGATCGGCGTCAACACCGCGATCTTTTCGCCCTCGGGCGGTTCGGTCGGCATCGCCTTTGCCATTCCCGCCGACACGGTGAAGTCCGTGGTTGCCCAGCTCAAGGACAAGGGCTCGGTCATCCGCGGCTGGATCGGCGTATCGGTGCAGCCGGTGACGCTCGAAATCGCCGAAAGCCTTGGCCTGAAAAAGACTGACGGCGCGCTGGTCGCCGATCCGCAGCAAGGCGGCCCCGCCGCCAAAGCCGGCATCGAAGCCGGCGACATCATCACGTCGGTCAATGGGCTGGCGATCAAGGACTCGCGCGATCTGGCCAAGCGAATCGGCGGTCTGGCGCCGGGCGCCACGGTGCGGCTCGCCGTCCTGCGCAAGGGCGCGGAGAAAACCGTGACATTGACGCTTGGCGAGTTGCCCAATGTGGCTGCGTCGCGCGACGAGCCCACCGAAGGCGACCTGCGGCGTCGCCGCGATCGCGAGCCGGAATTCCGGCGCGGTCCCAACCGCGACGATGGTCGCGGCGATCGGCGCCGCGAGCGCGATGACCGTGGCGATCTGCGCGGCGATCGCGGCAGCCAAGGCAGCGACATTCCGCGGCTCGGCCTCTCGCTTGCGGAGAGCGACTCGGCCGAAGGCGTGATCGTCGCCGCGGTCGATCCCGACAGCCCGGCTGCGGAATTCGGTCTCAAGACCGGCGATAGGATCCTCGACATTGGCGGCAAGACGGTTACGACGCCGGCGGATGTGCGCAAGGCGCTGCTCGATGCGCGCGCCGAGGGCAAACTCCGTGTGCTGTTGCGGATCAAGTCGCAAGCCGGGACGCGCTTTATTGCGGTCCCGCTTGGCAGCGCATGATCGGAGAAAATTGCTTTGGTGCGTCCGTCGGCATTCGTCGCCCCCGCTGGCGGAACGGACCGAGGGGGGCGGGCGTAAGGTCCGTCCCCCGTTCTCCTTAAGATCTCGCGGCCCGGCCTAGCGTCGCCGGGACCGAGGTCTGACGAGGGGTGGCGGATCAATCCGCCGCCCCTCGCGGCGTTTTTTATGGACCTGCGCATGACGGCTTGGATTGCGCTATAACATTTGCATCCAAAGAGATCGCCATGCGCCTGCTCATTGTCGAAGACGACCGCGACGCCGCCGACTACATCGTGCGCGCCTTTGCCGAGGTCGGCCACATCGCCGACCGGGCCGGCGACGGCGAGGAGGGGTTGGCGCTCGCGCTCGACGGGCAATACGACGTGCTGATCGTGGATCGCATGCTGCCCAAGCGCGATGGCCTCTCGCTGATCAACGCCTTGCGCGCCAAGGGCATCGACACGCCGGTGCTCATTCTCTCCGCGCTCGGCCAAGTCGACGATCGCGTGCAAGGCCTGCGCGCCGGCGGCGACGACTATCTGCCGAAGCCGTATGCATTTTCCGAGCTGCTCGCGCGGGTCGAGGTGCTGGCGCGCCGGCGCGGCGGCCGCAGCGAAGAGATGGTCTATCGCGTCGGCGACCTCGAACTCGACCGGCTTTCGCACCAGGTCAAGCGCGGCACCGAAGAGATCGATTTGCAGCCGCGCGAATTCCGCCTGCTCGAATATCTGATGAAGCACGCCGGGCAGGTGGTGACGCGCACCATGCTGCTCGAAAACGTCTGGGAATATCACTTCGATCCGCAGACTAATGTCATCGATGTGCACATTTCTCGATTGCGCTCGAAGATCGACAAGGGTTTTTCGCAGCCATTGCTGCACACCATCCGCGGCGCGGGATATGTGATCCGTGACAGCGCTCGGTAAGCTGTTTCACACCACGGCGTTCAAGCTGACGCTGGTCTATCTCACGGTGTTCGCGCTGTTCGCGGCCTCGTTGCTCGGCTATTTCGCCTGGAACACCAGGCGTTTGATCACAGAAGAGATCACGCGCACGGTCGATGCCGAAGTTGCCGGCCTGACCCAGCAGTTTAATCAGGCCGGTCTCCGTCGGTTGGTAATCATCGTTGAAAGCCGCGCGCGTCGGCCCGGCTCAAGTCTCTATCTTGTCACCGCTCCTGCCGGTCAGGGTTTGGCCGGCAATGTCAGTTTCTTGGGCGATGATGCGCTCCAGACCGTTGGCTGGAGCGAAACCATCTATCGCCGGCTCGATGACCAGGACGGCGGCGAGCACCGTGCTTTGGTGCGGGTTGAGCAGCTTCCCGGCGGGTTCCGCCTGCTCGTCGGCCGCGATCTCGAAGAGCGCGAGCGGCTTTATCACATTATTGTCGTTACCGGGCGCTGGTCGATCGCCTTGGTGATCGTGCTCGGGCTGGCGGGCGGATTTTTTGTCGCGCGCCGCGTGCTGCGGCGCGTCGACGCCATGACTGAGACCACGCGCACCATCATGGCCGGCAATCTCTCCGGCCGGCTGCCGGTCACTGGCTCGGAAGACGAACTCGATCGACTGGCTGTCAATCTCAACGCCATGCTTGAGCGCATCGAGGCATTGCTCAAAGGTTTCAAGGAGGTCTCCGACAACATCGCCCACGATCTCAAAACCCCTCTTACGCGGTTGCGCAATCGCTGCGAGGAAGCATTGCGCATGGGTAAGGGCGAGTCGGAGTATCGCTCCGCGCTCCATTCAACGATTGAAGAATCGGACAATTTGATTCGTACCTTCAACGCGCTCCTCATGATCGCGCGCGCGGAATCCGGTCAGGCGAGCACGCCCATGACCGAGTTCGACGCCGCCGACATTGCGCGCGGCGTTGGCGAACTTTACGATCCGCTGGCCGATGACAAAGGTATTACGCTCAAGGTGGAAGCAGCCGCGCCGGCACCGCTCAAGGGAAATCGCGAGCTGGTCACGCAGGCGCTTGCCAACCTGGTGGACAACGCCATCAAGTATGGCGGCGTCGCGCAACCGGCGGCCAATGGCGCCGAGATCGTGATCGCGGCGCAGAGCGAAGGCGATCGCATCCTGCTCACGGTCGCCGACAGCGGCCCCGGCATCGCGGAGGCCGATCGCGGCCGCGTGGTCGAGCGCTTCGTGCGGCTGGAACAAAGCCGAACCGAGCCCGGCTCAGGGTTGGGCTTGAGTCTGGCGTCGGCCGTGGCGCGGCTGCATGGCGGTGAACTCAAATTCGAGGACAATCGGCCCGGACTTAAAGCCGTGCTGGTATTGCCGCGCGGCGGGCCACCATTGCCGTTGACGTCGCAGTAAGTTCTCGCAATAGCGGCAGACCGTTGGCAGGCCGGCAGCGCTGCGGTTTGCGGCAGGGCATCTTGGCCACCCGTGTGCGCCGACCACCTCGGCCTTTGGGCGCAACTGCAACAAAAGATTTAGGCTAGAAGGCCCAAGAAACGACTGACCCCTAGCTTGCCATCGTCCACCACTTCCGATTGAATTATAGCAGGGGACGACGATGGCTCGCAAAATCTCCGAATTAATGGATGCGGTGGGAGGCTTATTCGCTGCCCGGGCAAGACGGTCTGCGTCTGCCACGTTCTGGGCCAAGATTGGCGTAGTCCTTCTTACGGCCGGAGTAGCGGCGACCCAGTTTTGGTCCGCTGCGGGAAGCGCGCAGCCTTGGTCTGTCGCAAACATTATCGGGGTGGCGTTGGCGGCCACTGCGGGCCTCATCGCCCTCTACTTGAGCGCGTTCGAACGGGACGCCGCAGAGGTTATCGAAGATGCGCGAAAAGCCCTGGTGTTGGCGCAGGAATCCGAAAATAATTACAAAGCCGCGTTGCGCGCACTCGATGGGTACGATATCGATCAAACAAGATCGAACGAACTTTACAACGCTATCTCCCGGATGCGTGATATTGTGGAGGCGTATTTGGCTGCCCCCAAAACGCCACTCGAAAAGGGACTAGCAGTCTGCTGAAAAACCTGGAAATTGAAGTTTTTGGAGCCCTTTGCAGGATCGTTGGTTCTGATGTTGCCGGTAATTCTTTGATCACTCGATATGCATTCTGGATTTTAGACAGTCTCGCGCCTACGCCGCGACCAG
>CAZNSG010000221.1:0-2235 GCA_964575715.1 uncultured Hyphomicrobiales bacterium
ACGTGTTGTTTGATTGCCACCAACGTGGCGGATCGCCGAAGGGCAGCAGGATCATCATCTCGCGCACGCCGTTGTTCAGGCCAAGGACGATTGGCTTGGCTTTCCACGCGGTGCGCGGGAACTGCTGGGCGGTGAAGATCGGATGCTCCGCGGAGAAGACGAAGTCGCCACCGGAAGCGAGGCAATCGTGAATTTTGCGACAGACGAGGTCGAAGCGCTCGACATAGTGAAAGGCAAGCGAACTGATCACGACGTCGAAGGTATTTGGCCCGAACGCGATGTCCTCGATGGCTGCCCGGACGTATGTGACCGCGGGATCGTCCGTCGCCTCTCTTGCGCGATCGAGCATCCGCTCGGACAGGTCGACACCGGTGACCGCCACCGCCCCGTTCTCGCGCGCGTAGCGGCAGTGCCAGCCGAAGCCGCAGCCGAGATCAAGGACCCGCTTGCCCTGGAAGTCGGGCAACAGAGCCTTGAGCGCGGGCCATTCGCCGGCGCTTTCGAGCCCACCGGTCGAGCGATCCATGGCGCTGTAGCGCTCGAAAAAGTCCCGATCGTCGTATTTGTTCTGCGGTTACTGCCCAGGTTGGGCGACCGCGATAGTTGGCGATAGATTTCTCTGGACGGCGGAGGCGGTTTTCGATTCAAGAATCGGATGGTTCGCGAAACGCCAAGCATGCCGTCCACGGAAGAACTGATCGCGCTGATTGCGGCGCTGAGGGCTGAAAATGCGTCCCTGAAAGCGCGGATCGGCGAACTCGAGCGCCGGCTGGGATTGAATAGTTCGAACAGCGGCAAGCCTCCGTCGAGCGATGGACTGAAGAAGCCGGCGCGGGTGACGAGCCTGCGCGAACGTTCCAGCAAGAAACCGGGCGGGCAGAAGGGTCACAAAGGCGAGACCCTGCGACAGGTCACTGATCCCAACGAAGTCGTCGATCATTACCCGTCGGCCTGCTCCATGTGCGGCGCCGGCCTCGAGCCGGAAACGAGCCTCGGCCATAGCGCCCGTCAGGTGTTTGATCTGCCCGAGCCGCAGCCTCTCGTCGTCACCGAACATCGTGCGCACGATTGCCCATGCGCCGCCTGCGGCGCGAAGACGCGCGCGCCGTTTCCGGATGGCGTCAACGCGCCCGTGCAATACGGTGCCAGAATCAAGTCTTTCGTGATCTATCTGTTGCACTATCAGTTGCTGCCCGAGGATCGCCTGGCCGAGCTGATGGCCGATCTCTTCGGCGTGAAAATGGCCGCCGCCACGATCGCGAGAATGAGCCGGACTTGCGCCGAACGTCTGCGGGGCTTCGCCGAAAGGGTGCGCGATCTCGTGGCGGGCGCGCCGGTGAAGCACATGGACGAGACGGGGTTTCGAATCGGCGGCAGGACGCAATGGCTGCATGTGGCGTCCACCGTCCTGCTGACCTTCTATCGCGTCTGCGCCAAGCGCGGCAGCCTCTTGGCGAATGTCACCGGCATCGTCGTTCACGATCACTGGAAGCCCTATTACACGATGCAAGGCGTGCTGCACGCCTTGTGCAACGCCCATCACTTGCGCGAATTGAAGGCTCTCGTCGAAATCGAGAAAGAAGAGTGGGCGCGCAAGATGCAGCGGCTGTTGCGCCGCGCCTGTTACACCGCGAATAGAGCGCGAGAACGAGGCGTTCCTTTGAAGCCTCGGCTCATCGAATGTTTCGAGCGTCGTTACGGCGCCATTCTCGCCGAAGGGCTGCACTTCCATGAGGCTCAAGCGCCGCTGGCGCGCGCCGCGATGAAGGGAGCTGGCAAACGGCGCGGCCGTGTGCCTCGCCGAACCGGACACAATCTCCTCTTGCGCCTCGCAACGCGCAAACAGGACACGTTGCGCTTCCTTCACGATCCAACTGTTCCGTTCACCAACAATCAGGCCGAACGCGACGGGCGCATGATGAAGCTGCGCCAAAAAATCTCCGGCGGCTTTCGCTCGTCGGAAGGCGCGATGGACTTCGCGCTCATCCGCTCGTTCCTCTCGACCGCCAAGAAGCAGGGCTGGAAAATCATCGATGTCATGACCTGCGACCCATCGAACTTGGCGAAATCCCTCCGCCTTTCGTGAACTATCCAACCAACCAACCTGGGCAGTAACATGGGATCTCGATATGATCGTAGGCCTCGCACGCGATCTGCGCCCGGCTCGATACGTCTGTCCCGCAATGACCGCAGTGCGTCGCCGTCGCCTCGATCCTCGTCGTCGGGTCGGGATGC
>CAZNSG010000222.1:0-28459 GCA_964575715.1 uncultured Hyphomicrobiales bacterium
TAGATCGCCAGCATGGTGAGCGTGGTGGACGCGCGCGTGATCACCGCAGCCATCGCCCACCATGACAGCACGGGCATTTGCGCGCCGAGCAGCTTGGCGACCACGTTCTTCAGTCCGACCACTTCCGCTTCGACCCGGGCGAAGCTCTGCACCAGCGCAACATTGCCGAGCGCATCGGACGTTCGCTCGGCGAGGTCCGAATAATGCCGCTCCACCGAGCTCTGCAACGATTCTGCCTTGTGCAAGACCAGCGCGGTCAGCGCTGTGAAGATCACGCAAAGCAAGATAAGGAGCAGAGCAAGCCGCCAATTGAGATACAGCGAGATCGGCGGCAACAGCAATAGAAAGACAAAAGCCGCAAGGTGCTCGCGGAAGAAACCAAGCCACAGCCACCACAGCGAATCGGCGCCGGCGTGCATGACCTTCATCAGCCGCCCCGAATGCGTGCCGCCGTGAAAGCTGAGCGGCAAGTGCAAGACATGTTCGAAATAATCGGTCAGCACGACGTGGCGGCGGCGATGCGCAAGCCGGTCGGCATAGAGCGCCACGATTGTGCCGCACACGATGATGAAGAGGCCAAATCCGACCCAGTAGCCTAATAGCACCGTCAGGTCGGGCCAAGAGGGAGGCGCGTTCGTTTTCTCGGCGTCGAAGAGTAAATTGATCACCCAGCCGAGCAGGATCGGTTCTGCGAAATGCACGAAAGCCAACACCACATTCGCGAGCGCGAGCCACCAGCCCAGCCGGGCCTCGGAGCCGAGCAGTTTCAGAACGCGAACATAGGTGCGCAAAAAGCTTATCATGCTGGCATCAGAGGGGGCGACTCAATTTCCGCGACAGTCCACTTCTACGCCAACGATTTGGTGCACGGAAAGGGCATGAACCGCGGGGTGGCCAAATAACCCCGAAATAAGTTTGATCGCACCGCCCTGGAGCGGATTCAATGCGCCCTGCGGGTGGACGCCGGCGGCAAGAACGAGGCGTCGAAAATGTCGATGGCCTTTGGCTTGGCCTTGAATTCGTAATTGGACGCGATCTGCTCGATCGCTTGATCGAGTCGCGCAAAATCAATACCGCCGTAGCCAAACGATTTGACCTCCGGCGTATGGATGTTATCCCTCAGCGTCATGCGCAGTCGTTCGAGTTCGATCTCCTTGGTGGCGGCATCATTGCGCCCAAGCACCGAATCGACGGCTAGGACAGGGTTCCGCATCGATTCCTTCAATCCTCTGAGGAATGCCCGCAGGAATGCCTTCACTGCCTCCGGTTGTTCGGCGGCAAATTTCGGGTTCACAATGATGGCGTTGCCATAAAGCTTGACGCCATGATCCGCCATCGCCAACACGACAATGTCGTCGGCCGGCAGACCCAAGGATTTGAGGTTAGGCACGATGGTATATGAAAGTCCGGCGATGGCATCGACTTGTCCATTCTGCAGCAACGGTTCACGTACCGGGAATCCGACATTCTCGATGGTTACTTTGGAAGTATCGATTTCATTCACCTGAGCGAAGAGCCTCCATTGCGCGAAGGCAATATCCGCCGCCGGAGCGCCGAGCTTCTTGTCTGCGAGATCCTTCGGCTTGGTGACTCCTCGGCTCTTGCGGCTGACGATGGCGTAGGCCGGTTTGTTATAGACCATGAAGATGGCTTTGATCGGGGTACCGGGGTTCTGATTGCGGAACCTGATCAACAGGTTAATGTCCGCAAAGCCCAGATCGTAGGCGCCCGACGCAACCCGGCTGATCGGATCAAGCGGGGCCGCCGCCTCGTCTAGGGTGACCGTGAGTTTTTCGGCCTTGTAATAGCCCTTGTCGACGCCGATCAGGAACGGTGCCGTCGGCCCCGCAAATCTCGAGTCGAGCGTGAATCTAACCGCGGTTTCTGCCGCCACAGTCCCGCCGGCGAGGGTTGCCGCCATGGCAACGGCAATAGGTCCCAATCGGCCGCGCTGGATGATCTCACGAATGCCCATGTCTGTATCCCCTGCTCACAGCACTCGATTCACAAAATTGGGGTACTCACTAACTTGGGTCGGCGAAGCACGCTTTAACTAACTTGGTATGACGCAAGACTCTCTGCCAGGGGTGATGGCAAGTTCGATGCAGTGGCCCAGCAAAGAACATGTCGAACGAAAGCGCAAGGAAAGAACACCGGAGAGTGTCGCTTGCTTCCAATCTTGGTTCACGATGATGGAATACCAATATGCAATTAACATCTGACTGGGACGGGACGCCCACGTTCGCGGGCGCAGAATCATGCGAAGGCGGATAGGCTTATAATGTATGCGAGCCGATCCGGAGGCCTTGGATGAATAGGCCGGCATCGCTTCCTGGCACTATTGGCGGTGGGCTGCCAGCCTTCCGCGCGCCCTATGCGCCCTCCGACGAAGAGATCGCGGCCACTTTGCTGGTTGCCGCGCCGCTCGGCGACGATGCCGAGGCGCGCATCGATGCCCGCGCCCGCCGCTTGGTCGAGATCATTCGCGCCCGCACGGGCGGTTTTGGCGGCGTCGAAGACTTCCTGCACGCTTATTCACTTTCGACCAGGGAGGGTCTGGCTCTTATGGTGCTGGCGGAAGCGCTGCTGCGGGTGCCGGACTCCGCCACCGCCGACCGCCTGATCGAGGACAAGCTGGCGAGCGGCAACTGGTCGCAGGTGGGTCGATCGCCGGCCCTCTTGGTCTCGGCCTCGGCCTGGACGCTGGGCGTCACGGCGCGTGTAATCCATCCGCGTGAGACGCCGGAGACCATTCTCGATGGCTTGGTCAAGCGGCTTGGCCTGCCCGCGGTGCGGGCCGCCACGCGCCAGGCGATGCGGCTGCTGGGCTCGCATTTCGTGCTCGGTCAGAGCATCGAGGAGGCGCTCGCGCGCGCGCGTGCCGGGTTGCGCTATTCCTTTGATATGTTGGGAGAAGGCGCGCGTACCGGCGTTGACGCCGAGCGCTACTTTTCCGCCTATGCGAATGCGATCAATGCGATTGGCGGGCAGGCCGGAAATGCCGCGCCGCCGGCGCGCCCGGGTATTTCGGTCAAGCTTTCGGCGCTGCACCCGCGTTTCGAGGCGATCGCAGGAGACCGCGTGCTCGCCGAGCTTGTGCCGCGCGTGCTCGAACTGGCGCGCCAGGCCAAGACCCACGACCTGCAATTCACCATCGACGCCGAGGAGGCCGACCGGCTCGAATTGTCGCTCGAGGTGATTGCGGCCGTGCTGGCCGATCCATCGCTTGCCGGCTGGGACGGTTTTGGGCTCGCGGTGCAGGCCTATCAGAAGCGCGCGCCCGCGGTGATTGACTGGCTTGCCGCTACCGCGAAGGCACTCGGCCGCCGGCTCGCGGTGCGGCTGGTCAAGGGCGCTTATTGGGATACGGAGGTCAAACGCGCACAGGAACGCGGCCTGCCCGATTATCCGGTGTTCAGCCGCAAGGCCATGACCGATCTTTGTTATCTCGCCTGCATGCGCAAGCTGCTGGCGGCGCGGCCGCAGCTCTATCCGCAATTTGCCACCCATAATGCGCTTACGGTGGCGAGCGTGATCGAGGAAGCCGGTGGCGTGGCAGACTATGAGTTCCAGCGGCTGCATGGCATGGGCGAGGTGCTCTACGAGGCTTTGCTGACTGAGACCCCGGGGATCGCCTGCCGGATTTACGCGCCGGTCGGCAGCCATCGCGACCTGCTGGCCTATTTGGTGCGCCGTCTGCTCGAAAACGGCGCCAATTCCTCATTCGTCGCAGTTGCCGCCGATCCCACGGTACCGATTGCAACCATTCTCAAACGGCCACAGGCTTGGATCGTCGATGCCAGTCATGCGCGTCATCCCAAGATACCTCTACCGCGCGATCTCTATCGCCCGGCGCGGCTGAACTCCGCCGGGGTCGAATTCGGCGACCGCGCCGCGCTCACGGCACTCTTGGCCGAGATCGTACGCTCCACGCCAAACGCGCCGCGGGCCACCCCGCTGATCGACGGCGTGGAATTGGACGGCCGATCGCGGCCTCTGGTCTCGCCCATCGATGCCGCAACGATTGTCGGCCAGGTGATCGAAGGCGATGAGGCCATCGTGATCGCGGCGATGGCGGCGGCGCAGGCGGGCTTTGCGGCCTGGTCGGCCGCACCCGTTGAGCGGCGTGCCATGGTCTTGGAACGTGCGGCCGATCTGATCGAGGCCGATCGCGGCCGTCTGATCGCGCTGTTGCAGAGCGAGGGCGGCAAGACGCTCGATGATTGCGTATCCGAAGTGCGCGAGGCGGCCGACTACTGCCGCTACTACGCGGCCGAGGCGCGGCGCGTGCTCGTGCCTCATGCCATGCCGGGACCGACCGGTGAGAGCAACTGGCTCGGTCATCGCGGGCGCGGCGTGTTTGTTTGCATCAGCCCGTGGAATTTCCCGCTTGCGATCTTCCTCGGCCAAGTGAGCGCGGCACTGGTTGCCGGCAACACGGTGGTGGCAAAGCCGGCCGAGCAGACGCCACTGATCGCGGCCCAAGCCGTAGCGCTCCTGCATCAAGCGGGCATACCTTTGAGCGCGCTCCATCTTGTACCCGGCGACGGCAAGGTGGGCGCGGCGCTGGTCGCCAACGCTCGCGTGGCCGGTGTCGCGTTCACCGGCTCGACCGCGGTTGGCCGCACCATCAACCGCACGCTCGCGGGCAAGAACGGGCCGATCGTGCCGCTGATTGCCGAGACCGGCGGCATCAATCCCATGATCGTGGATGCAACCGCCCTGCCGGAGCAGGTGACCGACGATGTGATCGCATCGGCCTTTCGCTCGGCCGGTCAGCGCTGTTCGGCGCTCCGCTTGCTGTGCGTGCAGGAGGATGTGGCAGATCGGATGATCGAAATGATCGCGGGCGCCGCGCGCGAGCTTGTGCTCGGAGATCCACGCGATTGCGCAACCCATGTCGGCCCGGTGATCGATGCGGAGGCGAAGCTACGCCTCGATCGCTGGATTGCGGAGATGGCCGCGCAGGGCCGCATCATCTTTCGCTGGGATGACGACAAGCCGCTGCCGCCGAGCGGACGATTCGTGCCACCGACGATCGTTAGCCTGGATCGCGCGCGCGATCTCAAGGAAGAGGTTTTCGGTCCCATCCTGCACGTGGTGCGCTGGCGCGCCGATGAGCTCGACGCGCTGCTCGACGAGATTGCCGGCAACGGCAGCGCGCTTACGCTTGGCATCCATTCGCGCATCGACGCGATGGCGGAAAAAATCTCGGCACGGCTTGCGCACGGCAATGTCTATGTCAACCGCAACATGATCGGCGCCGTGGTGGGCACGCAGCCGTTTGGCGGCAGCGGGTTCTCCGGCACCGGACCGAAAGCCGGCGGCCCGGATTATCTTTTGCGCTTTACGGCCGAGCAGGTCGTCACCGTCAACACCGCGGCGGCCGGCGGCAATGCGACGCTGCTCACCGCCGAAGATTGACGCCGGAGACCAATTACATTGCACCGTACGTGCCGGCATTTCTGAACGTTTGTTCGGATACATTACAAAAACATAACTTGAACATAGCTTCCCTTGGCCTCAATTCGCCGCATCGGCCGCCTAAATAATTGCTCAAGCCACGTCACAAGACGTGAAGATTTCACGACCAGGAGGGCGACCATGCTTACCAGGAATTTCCGCGCCATCGCGCTCGCAGCGGCGACCGCGACTGCGCTGACGGCAATGAGTGTCACTCCGGCATCGGCGGACCGGCGTTATAATAATAACGCTGCGGCCATCGCGGCGTTTGCGGCAATCGTCGGCACCATCGCAACCATCGCCATTGCCGAAGAGCGCCGCAGCCGGTGGGAGGAACATCAGCGCCAGCGCGCGTATCGCCCCCCGCATTATGGCCCGTCCCCTTATCAGCATCGGCCCTATTACCGGCCGTACTGAGAAGTCAAATCGATGGAAGTTATACCAACGGCGAGAACGGATGACTCACTTTCTCCGTCACCCTGAGGTGCGAGCGAAGCGAGCCTCGAAGGGCGACGGCATGTCCGCCATCCTTCGAGGCTCGGCGCTGCGCGCCGAGCACCTCAGGATGACGGTCATTACTTAACGCCGTTGGTATTACGCATCAGCTGCGCGCCTCGGCGGCTGCGACATTCTGCACCGCTTGACCGGCCGATGCGTTTACGCTTTCCGCGCTTTGCCGAGACACGCTGTGGACAATCCGCAGCGCGACCGGTAAGCCAACCCCATGCTTCGACGTCTGTACGATTGGTGCATCGACGCCGCCGACCGCCCCTATGCCACTTGGCTGATGGGCTTCGTCTCGTTCGTCGAGAGCTCGTTCTTCCCAATTCCGCCCGACACGATGCTGATCCCGATGTCGCTGGCGCGGCCGGACAAGGCTTGGTTTTATGCCCATGTCTGCACCATCACCTCGGTCGCCGGCGGCGTGCTCGGCTATTTCATCGGCGCCGTGCTCTACGACTCGCTCGGCCTGTGGTTGATCCAGCTCTACGGCTACGGCAACAAGGTCGAGGCCTTCCGCGAGTCGTACGCGCAATGGGGCGGCTGGATCATCCTGATCAAAGGCGTCACGCCGATTCCCTACAAGATCGTGACCATCGCCTCGGGCTTCGCCGGCTACAGTTTCCTGATGTTCGTGGTGCTGTCATTCGTCGCCCGCGGTATGCGGTTTTACATGGTTGCATTCCTGCTCAACCGCTATGGCATTCAGGCGCGCACCATCATCGAGGAACGGCTTGGATTTTGGGTGACCATCAGCGCCGTCATATTGGTCCTTGGTATCATCGCAGCGCTGTATTTGTTTTGATCGAATATGCCTCCTCAATTTTGCCACCTGGACCGCCTATAAATGATAGGATTGTGGCGAACCCGGCATTGCAGCGGGAACGCAGCATCGGTTCGATGGCGATGAAGAGCGATAGGGCAAAGACTCAAAGCCGGAGCCCGATTGGTTCCAACGCATTTCGGTGGCTCGCGGCTGCGCTGTTGGGGCTGTGGCTGGCCCATTTCTTGGCCCACGCAAGCCTTGCCGAAGAGATCCGGCAGCCGCCGCAGACACCTCAGGCGCAGCAGCAGCCCAAGCCCGGCGTTATTGAATCCATCGCCCGCTGGTTCGAGCAAGGCTTCGCCAACATCAAACGTGGAATGGGCGATGCTAAGGACAACATCGACCATCTCGGCGAGAAGGCGGCGAGCACCGGCAAGACCATCGGCGAGAAGGCGACGGAGGCCGGCAAAGGCGCGGCCGAAGCCACCAAGGGTGCCGTGGATACCGTAGTCAAACTGCCGTTGACCCGCGTGGTCGAGGGCCGTGAACTCTGCGCGGTTTCGCCCAATGGTGCGCCCGATTGTCGGGTAGCCGCACATTCGATCTGTGCGGCCAAGGGCTTTGCCGGCGGCCAGAGCGTCGATTTCGTCTCCGCCGAGAAATGCCCGCCGGCGGTGTGGATGAATCGGCGAAAGGCCGAGCCGGGCGAATGCACGACCGAGACGTTCGTCACCCGCGCCATGTGCCAGTAGCGAAAATTTGCAATTCAAATTTCTTCAAGACATTCCGTCGCTCAATATTTCGCCGCGATCGGCAGCTCTTCGGCCGGGAACAGGCTGATCACTGTGTGGCCCTTGTCGGTGACCACAACCTCCTCCTCGATGCGCGCGGCCGAATAGCCGTCGGTCGCCGGGCAATAGGTTTCGAGCGCGAACACCATGCCCTCCTTGATCACGGTCGGGTGGTCCATGGAGACCACGCGGCTCATGATCGGCCGCTCGTGTAGGTTCAGGCCGAGCCCATGGCCGAACTGTAGGCCGAATGCGGACAATTCATCGGGGAAGCCGAATTCCTGCGCCTTCGGCCACACGCTGCACACGCGGTCGGTGGTCACGCCGGGCTTGATCAGCTCGATCGCCATGTCGAGCCATTCGCGGCATTTCTTGTAGGCGTCGTGTTGCGCGGGCGTGGCGCGGCCGACGTTGAAGGTGCGGTAGTAGCAGGTGCGGTAGCCCATGAACGACTGCAAGATGTCGAAGAACGCCTGGTCGCCGGGCCGGATCATGCGGTCGGTGAAGTTGTGCGGATGCGGGTTGCAGCGCTCGCCGGAAATGGCGTTGATCGCCTCCACGTCGTCGGAGCCGTGGTGGTAGAGAAACTTGTTCACTTCTGCGACGATGTCGTTCTCGCGCACGCCGGGTTTGAGCTGCTCGTGAATCAGATGATAGGCGCCGTCCACCATGGCGGCGGCGCGGTTGAGCAGCGCGATCTCGTCGGCGGATTTGACCTCGCGCGCCTCCAGCATCACCTGCTGGCCATCTTTCACTTTCAGCCCGGCCTTCTCCAGCTCGAACATCATCGGCGGCTCGATGATGTCGACGCCGATCGGCATCTTGGCGACGCCGGCTTCGCGCAGAATGGACGCCATCTCCTCGGCGTGATGCTTCATTAGGCCGAATGCAGGGTCTACCGTGCCGCGCAGGCCGACCAGGCCGGCCCGGCAGTTCTCAGGTCTTAGCCAGGGCGAATAGAGCCGGTGATGCACCGCGGCCGAACCGAAGTCCCAGAGGATCGGCTCGCCGCCGCGCGTCAGCAGCGCCCAGCGCGAGAGCTTATCGCGTGCCCATTCGCCGATCTTGGTCGAGGTGATATAGCGGATGTTGTTGTCGTCGAAGAGCAGCAGCGCGCCGAGATCGGATTTTTCCAGCGCCTGCTGGGCGCGGCCGAGCCGATAGCGGTGCATGCGTCGGTAGTCGACGCGCTCCTCGAAATCGACCCCCATGGTGCCGAGCACCGGCAGATGGCGGCTCCAATTGTAGCGCGGGTTGATGTCCTCGGCCGTGATCTTCTTGGGCTCGCGCTTGGTGATGTCGTCCATGGTGGTCTCCTGCGTCATTCGTTCTTGTTGGTTTGTTTTTGGCGGCCAGCGGAGGCGGCGGCAATCCGCAATCTTGCATACCTTTATATACCTCCCGTCTTATGGGAAAAGCACAATGTTCAAGCCACTTTTTTCCCCCACAGCCGGGCTGAAGCAATGTCGGCGCCCGCGCGGATCGATTTCAGTTTGAGCCACACCGCAGGTTCGATGACCCATTCGCGCTTGGTGAAAGTGCCAAAGCCGCAATCGGTCGAGGCGATCACGCGCTCGCGCTCGCCCACCGCCGCCACCGCTTCCTCGATGCGGCGCGCCACCACCTCCGGGTGTTCGACGAAATTGGAGGTGGTCTCCACCACGCCGGGAATAAGGATCATGTCTTGGGGGAAGGGGCATCGCTTGAACGCGGCGTATTCGTGGGCGTGGCGCGGATTGGAAAACTCGATCGAGAGCGCGCCGACATTGGCCGTGTAGAGAGCGGGCAAAATCTTCTCCAGCGCGATGTCGTGGATGTGCGGCCCTTCCCAGTTGCCGTAACAAACATGCAGACGCACGCGATCGCGCGGGATGCCCGCGATGCCCTTGTTGATCGCGGCGACGTGCAGCGCGCACATCTTCGCGAAGTCCGCGTCGGAAAGATCGCGGAACATCATGGTGCGGTCCATGGCCAGATCAGGCGCGTCGATTTGTAGAACGAGGCCGGCTTTGTGGATCGCCTGATACTCGTTCTTCATTTCGCGCGCGATGGCATCGAGATAGGCTTCGTGTGATTCGTAATAGGCGTTGAGCATGGTGGTGGAGATGATCCCGGGCGAAGCCGCGGTCATGAATGTTTCCACGAACGCCCCGCCGGCGATTGTCTTGAAGCGCGCCAGCTCGCTCTCGATCGGCTTGAGGTCGAGGTACTTGAGCTCGGCGCGCGCCTCCGGGGCGCCCTGCTGCCCCTTGGTCGGATTGGGGAAGCGGCGCATCAGATAGGCCAGCAGTTCCGGAAACTCTTCGAACTCCTGGCCGCGCCGGCGCTGCGAGATGCCGGCAAAGCCCGACATACGCTGCGGCACATAGGTCTGAAAGCCCACCCGCTGCTGCTCGCCGTCGTTGCCGATGTCGATGCCGGCCGCTTTCTGCTGGTCGACGACATGGCGGATGGCCTTGTCCATTTCCGCATCGAAAACTTTGCCGTCGTAGCTCTCCCCCGCCTCCCGCTTCATCAGCAGGTCGGACAGCGGCTCGCTGCGCGGCAGGCTGCCGACATGGGTGGTCAGGATGCGATCGCGGCTGTGGATCATAAATGACGCTCCAAAGGGGTGGCGATTTGACTTCGGTCAAAGCCGGGCTGACCCCGGCGCTTCATTGTCACAATAAATGGATTGTCCGGGAAAGGCTTGGGATGAGGATATTTGGGATGAGGAGATTTGACATGAGGAGACCGGCGGAGCAATGAAACGCGTTGCGGCTCTAGGGGCCGGCTTGCATAATAGTCGATCTTTATAGTCCATGTTTTCTTGGGGATGCTATGGCTGTTGCGGCCGAAGCGCGGGTGCCGGTGCAGAATACGCCCGCCGTCCCGGTGGGCGCGATCCCGCGCGACTACAATTTTGCCGCGGACATCTTGGGGCGCAATCTCGCCGCCGGCCGCGCCAACAAGCCGGCCTTCATCGACCCGCGCGGGAGTTGGACCTATGGCCAGCTCGCCGACCGGGTCGATCGCTTCGGCGCGGTGCTGCGCGCGCTCGGCCTGCGGCGCGAGGAGCGCATTCTCATCTGCCTGCTCGATACCATCGACTGGCCCACCGCCTTTCTCGGCGCGATCAAGGCGGGTGTTGTTGCCGTGCCGGTCAACACTTTGATGACCGAGGACGATTACCGTTTCATGCTGGCCGACAGCCGCGCCCGGTTGCTCGTGGTGTCGGAATCGCTCTACCCGAAGTTCGCCAAGCTGATCGGCGAATTCCCCGATCTCGCCACCAATCTCGCCCAAGTGCTCGTTTCAGGTGAGAACGCCTATGGCCATCGGCGCTTCGAGGATGCCATCGCAAGCGCGCAGCCGGAACCGTTCACCGCCCCGACACAAAGCGACGACATGTGTTTCTGGCTCTACACATCGGGCTCGACCGGCAAGCCCAAGGGCGCCGTGCACGTGCACGCCGACTTGCGCCTGACGGACGATCTCTACGCCGGTCCGATTCTGGCGCTCAATGAGAAAGACGTCTGCTATTCGGTCGCCAAGCTGTTCTTCGCCTATGGCCTTGGCAATGCGCTCACCTTCCCAATGTCGGCCGGCGCCAGCACTGTGCTGTTGCCGGATCGCCCGACGCCGGAAGGCGTTGCCGTATTGCTCAAGCAACATGCCGTCACCGTGTTCTTTGGCGTGCCGACCTTCTATGCGGCGTTCCTGGCTAGTTCAGCGGCGCCGCAGCGATCGGAAGTAAAAATTCGCCGCTGCGTATCGGCCGGCGAGGCGTTGCCGGAGGATGTCGGCCGGCGCTGGCTGGAACGCTACGGCGTGGATATTCTCGATGGGCTGGGCTCGACCGAGATGCTCCACATATTTCTGTCAAACCGGCCCGGCGATGTGAAATACGGAACCACCGGCAAGCCGGTGCCGGGTTACACCGTCAAGCTCGTGGGCGACGATGGCGCAGCGGTGAAGCGGGGCGAGCTGGGCGAGTTGCTGGTCAGCGGCCCTACCAGCGCGCTGATGTATTGGAACAATCGCGAGCAGTCGCGCAAAACCTTCCTTGGCGAATGGACGCGCTCGGGCGACAAATATCTGGAAGACGAGAACGGTTACTTCGTCTACTGCGGACGCAACGACGACATGCTCAAGGTCTCGGGTCTCTACGTCTCGCCGTTCGAGGTCGAGGGCGCCCTGGCGACCCACCCCGAGGTACTCGAATGCGCCGTTGTGGCCTGGCGCGATGGCGATGACCTGATCAAGCCGAAGGCCTTTATCGTGCTCAAATCGCCCGAAAAAACCAGTGATGTCAAGGCTCGTGACCAGTTGTCGCGGGCGCTGCAGGATCACGTCAAGTCCCGGCTCGCGCCCTATAAATACCCGCGCTGGATCGAGTTCCGCCGCGAATTGCCGAAAACCGCGACCGGGAAAATCCAGCGCTTCAAATTGCGCGCGGAGGGTCCGTCGCGCTAAAGTCGCCGTCAACCACCAACCGGGAGGTTATGAACCATGTACAAGACATTGCTGTTAGCCGGGGTTGCCGCATCCGCGGTGCTCGCACTTGCCGCCGGGCCGGCCTTGACCCAGGGCAAGACCATCAAGATCGGATTCATCAGCACGTTTAGCGGTCCGGTCGCCGCCATCGGCGCCGACATGCGCAATTCGTTCGAGCTTGGGCTCGACCATCTTGGCCGCAAGCTCGGTGGGTTGCCGGTTGAGGTGATCTACGAGGATGATGGCTTCAAGCCGGAAGTCGGCTTGCAGAAGACACAGAAGCTGATCGAATCCGACAAGGTCGATTTCATCGTCGGCTACATCTGGTCGAACGTGATGCTGGCCTCGCTCAAGCCGATCATCGATTCCAAGACCTTCACGGTCATCACCAACGCCGGCGCGTCCCAGCTCGCGGGCGAGCTGTGCTCGCCCTATGTATTCTCGACCTCGTGGAACAACGACCAGACGCCGCAGGCGGTCGGCATCTACATGAATCAAAAAGGCATCAAGACCGCCTTCCTGATCGGGCCGAACTACGCCGCCGGCAAGGACATGCTTGAAGGCGTCTCTGCCACCTTCAAAGGCCAGATCATCGGTCGCGAGCTGACCGCCTGGCCCGGCCAACTCGACTTCTCCGCCGAGTTGTCCAAGGCCCGCGCCGCCAAGCCCGACGCGATCTTCGCGTTCTATCCCGGCGGCGCCGGCATCCAGTTCATCACGCAATATGCGCAATCCGGTCTCAAAGGCCAGATTCCGCTCTACACCGCGTTCACCATCGACGAGTTGTCGCTGCCGCGCCTCAAAGACCTGGCGGTCGGTATTCCCGGCGCGCAGCATTGGGTGAACGATCTGCCGAACGAGACCAACAAAAGGTACGTCGCCGACTACAAGGCGAAGTACAAGATCGCGCCGGCGTTCTACGGTTCGCAGACCTATGACGCGGCGGCGCTGCTCAACGCTGCCGTTACGGCGGTCAAGGGCGACCTCAGCAACAAGAACGGCATGCGCGACGAGGTGCGCAAGGCCAATTTCCCGTCCGTGCGCGGCAAGTTCAAATATGGTCCGAACCACATGCCGATCCAGAATTTCTACCTGCAGGATGTGGTCAAGCAGGGCGATGACTACGTGCTCAAGACCGTCGCCACCATCGTCGAGAACGATCAGGACAAGCACTTCCAGAAATGCAAGATGCCGAACTGATCGGCGGATGACATTGGGTTAAGGGACGGCAGGAGCGCATCCACGCTTCTGCCGTCTTGTTTTGTGTGGCATGTCATGGCCTCATCGAAAGGTCGGGACCTCTATAGCTGCGCTACGTTCTCCGCCCTCATCCTGAGGAGGCCGCGAAGCGACCGTCTCGAAGGATGGGGCGGCCACCGATCTCGGGTTAACCCGAGATCGGCAGTATTTAGTGCGCAAGTCGGCTATAGCCGACTTGCGATTGTTCGAGACGCACGCTTCGCGTGCTCCTCACCATGAGGCCAATCCGGGTTCGGTGATCGGCGCGATGATATAAGGCCCAAAAATTGCCGGGCTTGGACGGAACTGGCCATGCTGTATTTCATCGAGCAGTGCCTCAACGGCATACAACTGGGCATGCTGCTGTTCTTGCTGGCGGCGGGACTGACGCTGGTCTTTGGCATTATGGATCTTGTCAACCTGGCGCATGGCTCGCTCTACATGATCGGCGCCTATTTTGCCGCCACGTTTGCCGCGCTCACAGGCAGCTTCGTGCTTGGCGCCGTGCTCGCGCTGCTCGCGACGCTCTTGGTCGGCATGGCGGTGGAGGTGATCGCCATGCGAAGATTATATGGGCGCGATCATCTCGATCATGTGCTGGGAACTTTCGGGCTGATTCTGTTTTTCAATGAATTGGTGCGGTTGATCTGGGGCCCGGCTGGGTTGACGCTTTCCTTGCCCAGCCAGATGCTGACCGCCGTGCAAGTGCTG
Organism: uncultured Hyphomicrobiales bacterium; assembly: GCA_964575715.1. Classification (GTDB taxonomy): domain Bacteria; phylum Pseudomonadota; class Alphaproteobacteria; order Rhizobiales; family Xanthobacteraceae; genus PNAI01. The sequence continues at coordinate 13,948 of CAZNSG010000222.1, forward strand.
CCGGGCGTGTATTACCCGGCCTATCGGCTCGTCATCATCCTCACCACGCTGATCGTCGCCTTGCTGCTCTATGGGCTGGTGATGCGCACGCGCATTGGCATGCTGATCCGTGCCGGCGCATCGAACCGCGAGATGGTCGGCGCGCTCGGCATCAATATCAAGCTGCTCTACACGCTGGTGTTCGGGCTGGGCGCGGCGCTTGCCGGACTCGCCGGGCTGATGCAGGCGCCGATCCTCACCGTGCAGATCGGCATGGGCGAGAACATCCTGATCCTGGCGTTTGTCGTCATCATCATCGGCGGCATTGGCTCGATCCGCGGCGCCTTCGTCGCTTCGATCATTGTCGGACTCATCGATACGGTCGGCCGCGCATTCCTGCCGGATCTGCTGCGCCTGTTCTTCAGCAACAACACTGCATCGACGCTTGGGCCGTCGCTCTCGTCGATGATGATCTACATGCTAATGGCGGCGATCCTCGTCTTCCGGCCGGAAGGTCTGTTTCCGGCGTCCGGCAAATGACGGCCCGGCTTACCCTGCGCAACGCCTTCGTGGTCGGCCTGCTGGCGATACTCGCTTTGCTGCCGCTCTATTCCGCGCTCAGCGGCAACTACTTCCTGATGACACTTTTCACCCGCATCCTCATTCTTGCGATGGCGGCGGTGAGTCTCAACCTCATCATGGGGTTTGGCGGCATGGTGAGCTTTGGACATGCCGCCTATATCGGCATTGGCGGCTATGTCGTGGGCATTCTGGCGAAGGAAGGCATCGGCACGGGTTTTGCGCAGTGGCCGCTGGCGCTCGCGGTGTCCGGATTGTTCGCGCTCGGCGTGGGAGCGCTCAGCCTGCGCACGCGCGGGGTCTATTTCATTATGATTACGCTCGCCTTCGCGCAGATGGTCTATTATGTCGCCATCGGGCTCGACCGCTACGGCGGCGATGATGGGCTGACCATCCATAAGCGCAGCGATTTTGGCGCTTTGATCAATCTCTCCGACCGGATGCAGTTTTATTATCTGTGTTTTGCGCTGCTGCTCATCACCGTCTATCTGGTATGGCGCATCGTCAATTCGCGCTTTGGCCTCGTGATTCAGGGCGCGCGCTCGAATGACCGGCGCATGCGCGCCATCGGATTTCCGACGTTTCGCTATAAACTCACCTGCTTCGTGATCGCCGGTGTGCTGTGCGGACTTTCCGGCGCGCTGCTCGCCAATCACACAAATTTCATCAGCCCCGCCCTCATGCATTGGACGCGTTCGGGCGATCTCATCGTCATGGTCGTGCTGGGAGGCATGGGCTCGGTATTCGGGCCGGTGATTGGCGCGGTCGCGCTGCTGGTGCTGGAGGAAGTACTCCCGCATCTGATCGGCTTTGCCAGCTATGTCATCACCGGAAAGGAAGTCGCCGCCGCACGTGAATATTGGGCGCTCATTCTGGGGCCGATGATGCTGCTGATCGTGCTGTTCGCGCGCGGCGGCATCGACGGCCTGCTTGCGAGAATCCGCCGTGGCTGATGCGCTGCTCAAGATCGAGGGATTGACCAAGCGCTTCGGCGGCGTCGTTGCCTCCGACGATATCCTGCTCGAGGTCAATTCCGGCGAGTTGCATGCCATCATCGGGCCAAACGGGGCGGGCAAGACGACGCTCATTGGCCAGCTCACCGGTGAATTGCCGCCCGATGCCGGACGCATCCGGTTCGACGGCGCGGACATCACGGCCTTGCCGGTCTATCGCCGCAGTGCGCTCGGCCTGGCGCGTTCGTTCCAGATCACTTCGTTGTTCCCCGATTTTACCGCGCTCGACAATGTCGCGCTTGCGGTGCAGGCACATGCCGGCCATTCCTTTCGCTTCTGGCGCAGTGCACGCAGCGAAGAAGAATTGCGCGCGCCCGCCCGTGCGGCGCTTGCCCGCGTCGGGCTGGCGGATCGCGCCGGCCTCGTCGTCACCAACATGAGCCACGGCGAGCATCGGCAGCTCGAAATCGCCATGGCGCTCGCGACCAGGCCGCGCATGCTGCTGCTCGACGAGCCGATGGCGGGCATGGGACCGGAGGAATCCGCGCGCATGGTCGCAACCCTGCGCGAACTCAAGCGCGAGCTCACGATTTTGTTGATCGAGCACGACATGGAGGCGGTATTCGCGCTCGCCGACCGCATCACCGTGCTGGTCGACGGCCGCGTGATCGCAACCGGCGAACCGGTGGAGATTCGCGCCAATGCCGAGGTGCGCAGCGCCTATCTGGGCGAGCAGGAGGCAGCGCGTGACTGAACCGCTCCTCACCGTCGAAGGCATTGAGACCCGCTACGGTTTGAGCCAGGTGCTCTACGGCATTTCGCTTAGCATCGCGCCGGGCGAGATGGTCACGCTGATGGGCCGCAACGGCATGGGCAAGACCACGACCGTGCGCTCGATCATGGGGCTCACGCCGGCCATGACCGGCTCAATTCGCTTTAGCGGCGTGGACATCCGCACGCTGCCGGCCTATCGGATCGCGCAACTTGGGCTAGGGCTGGTGCCGGAGGGGCGCCAGGTCTTTCCCAATCTGACCGCGCGGGAAAACCTGATTGCCACCGCGGCCAACAGGAGCCAAGCGGCCGACCCATGGACGCTTGAGCGCGTGTGCGAACTGTTTCCCCGGCTCGCCGAGCGCATCGCCAGCATGGCCAATCTGCTCTCCGGCGGCGAGCAGCAGATGCTCGCCATCGGGCGCGCGCTCATGACCAATCCGCGGCTGCTCATTCTGGACGAGGCGACCGAAGGCCTGGCGCCGCTGATTCGCGCCGAAATCTGGCAGTGCCTCACGCGGCTGAAAGAACGCAGCCAGTCGATCCTGTTGATCGACAAGAACGTCGAGACGCTCACCCGCATCGCCGACCGCCATTATCTCATCGAGCGCGGCCGGGTGGTGTGGACGGGCACCTCGCGGGAATTGGCCTCCGCGCGTGACGTTCAGCACCGCTATTTGGGAATATGATAGTCGTTACCCTGAGGTGCGAGGCGCGAAGCGCCGAGCCTCGAAGGGTGGCGACGCCGTCATCCTTCGAGGCTCGCTTCGCTCGCACCTCAGGATGACGGCGGCAGGATTGCGTGAATGGGAGAACTTCCCGACCAGGGCTTCCTCGACATCGGGCCGGCGCGGCTTGAATACCGCATGATCGGCCCGCGCCCGGACGCTGCGCCAACGCTGGTGATGCTGCACGAGGGACTGGGCTGCGTCACGGTATGGGGCGATTTTCTCGAGCGGCTTGCGGCCGCGACCGGCTTGGGCGTGTTCGCCTATTCGCGCCAGGGTTATGGCCAATCGAGCAAGGCGGTGCTGCCGCGCCCGGTCAGCTTCATGCACGACGAGGCGCGCGAGGTGCTGCCCAAGGTGCTCGACTCCATCGGCTTTCGCAGCGGGCTGCTGATTGGCCATAGCGACGGCGGCTCGATCGCCGCCATTTACGCCGGTAGCGTACAGGATCACCGCGTGCTTGGGCTGGTATTGATCGCGGCACATTTTATCATCGAGGACATAAGCCTCGCCGAGATCCGGCGCGCGCGCGAAAGCTTTGAGCATGGCGATCTGCGCCAAAAACTCGCGCGCTGGCACGCCGATGCCGAGGGCGCGTTCTGGAGCTGGTGCCGGCCCTGGCTCGACCCGCAGTTCGTGCATTGGAACCTCGCCGAGGAGCTGGCACACATTCGCGTGCCGATTTTGATCGTGCAAGGCGAGGACGATCAGTACGGCACCGTGCGGCAGATCGAAGTGGCGAAGCAGGAATGCTATTGCCCGGTCGAAGTCGCGCTATTGCCGGACGCGCGCCATGCGCCGTATCGCGAGGCGCCCGAGGCGACGCTGGCCGCGATCGCCGATTTTGTCGATACGATTGTGCAAGATCAAATTTCCAGAGTCATTCCGGCCGAGCCGCGTTAGCGGCGAGAGCCGGAATCCATAGCCACCAATCGTGATTATGGATTCCGGGCTCGCGGGCTAAAGCCCGCGCCCCGGAATGACGGTTCGGAAAGATGCTACTCCGCGGCGACGCGCGCGGCGCCGGTGCGCGACGCAACGAAGTAATCCATCGCCGCCTGCACGCCACCCTTCTTGTGCGGCACTTTGGCGACGCCCAGCGCCATTTCGGTCGCGCCCAGCGCCCCGATCATCATGGTCTCGTTGACGTCGCCGAGATGGCCGATGCGGAACATCTTGCCGGCGAACGGCCCGAAGCTCGAGCCATAGGCAATGTTGAAATGCTCCAGCGCCAGCGCCCTGAACGCATCGCCGTCGTGTCCCTCCGGCATCAGCACCCCGGTAATCGTCGGCGAATAATATTTGGCATCGCGGCAGACGATATCGAGGCCCCAGGCGCGGATCGCGCGGCGGGTGGCTTCCGCCAGGCGGTTATGCCGCGCGAACACGTTGTCGAGCCCTTCCTCGTGCAGCATGTCGATCGCGACCGCCATGCCGTGCAGCATCTGCGTTGCCGGCGTATAGGGGAAGAAACTCTGCTTGTTCATGGCGATCATCTCGTCCCACGCCCAGAACGACTTGGTGAGCTTTGAGGTCGTCGATGCCGCGAGCGCCTTGTCGCTCACCGCGTTGAACGACATGCCGGGCGGTAGCATCAGACCCTTCTGCGAGCCGCCGATGGTGACGTCGACGCCCCATTCGTCGTGCCGGTAATCGGCCGAGGCGAGCGAGGAGATCGTATCCACCATGAACAACGCCGGGTGGCCGGCGCGGTCGATGGCTTTGCGGATTTCGGCAATGGGGGAGAGGCAGCCGGTTGCGGTCTCATTGTGCAATACGCACAGCGCCTTGATCTCGCGCTTCTTGTCCGCTTTGAGCCGCGCCTCGATCGCCGCCGGGTCGGCGCCGATGCGCCAGTCGGTGTTGATGAACTCCGGCACTAGGCCGAGCTTGGTCGCCATGGTCTTCCACTGCGTGGCGAATTGGCCGGTCTCGACCATCAGCACCTTGTCGCCGGGCGAGAGCGTGTTGACGAGCGATGCCTCCCAGGCGCCGGTTCCGGTGGCGGTATAAATGATCACCGGATTGGTGGTCTTGAAAATCGTCTTGATACCGTCGAGGCAGCGCCGGGCAAGTTGGGCGAATTCCGGTCCCCGATGGTCGATGATCGGGGTATCCATGGCGCGCAGGATGCGGTCGGGCAGCGGTGTCGGCCCCGGAATGTGCAGGAAATGGCGGCCGGGGGTGCGCGCGGAATTTTTGGCCATTGGAGAAAAGATCCTAAAATCGTGGTGGGAGTTTGGGATGCACTCCAGCTTGTGGCGTTGAACACCCGATGCCACAGTCCGGTCAAGCCAATTTCGGGAATATGTCCCTCATCCCATGCGATGGGAACAGGGTAGGCAAACGGAGGCGCTAAGTGGTCGAACGGCTGTTGCCGGGGCTGGAACGGCGGCTGATGGCCGCAGTGACCGGCGAGGTGAGCTTCGATCGCTTTACCCGCGGCCGCTATGCAACCGACGCGTCGCATTATCAGATCATGCCGCTTGGCGTTGTGGCGCCGCGCACGGTCGAGGAGGCGGAGCGGGCCATCGCGCTTGCCCGCGAGGAGGGGGTAAGCGTGCTCGCGCGCGGCGGCGGCTCGTCGCAGGCCGGCCAGACCGTCAACGAATCGCTGGTCATCGATTGCTCGAAGCATCTCACGCGCATGCTCGAGCTCGATGTGGCGGGCCGGCGCGCCAAAGTCGAGCCCGGCATCGTGCTCGACGATCTCAATCGCGCGCTCAAACCCCACGGCCTGTGGTTCCCGGTGGACATTTCCACGTCTTCGCGCGCCACCATCGGCGGCATGGCGGCCAACAATTCCTGCGGCGCGCGTTCGTTGCGCTACGGCAACACACGCGAGAACCTGATCTCCATCGATGCACTGCTGGCCAATGGCGCGCACGCGCACTTTGGCCCGGTAGCCGCCGACCTCTCCGATATTCCCTTGGGCTCGCCGCTGCGAGCCATTGCGCAAGACCTGTTCGCGCTCGGCGCGCGCGAGTCAGGCGAGATCGCGGCACGTTTTCCGAAGGTGCAGCGCCGGGTCGGCGGCTACAATCTCGATGCGTTCGTGCCGGGTAGGAACGACAGCAATCTCGCGCACATTCTGGTGGGATCGGAAGGCACGCTCGCCTTCTCCACCGCGATCGAGCTCAAACTTTCTCCGCTGCTCGGCAGCCGCGCGGTCGGCGCCTGTCATTTCGGCGATTTCCATGCGGCGATGGCGGCGGCGCAGCATATCGTCAAGCTCGCACCCATCGCGGTCGAACTTGTCGACCGCACCATGATCGGGCTTGCGCGCGACATCGCCATGTTCCGCCCGACGCTGGAAGCCTTCGTGCGCGGCACACCGGCCGCGCTGCTGCTGGTCGAATTCGCGGAAGCCGATTGGGACGAAAACCTGGCACGGCTCAAGCGGCTGCACCAACTGATCGGCGATCTCGGCTTTGGCTGGAGCAACAGCGGCGCGAAATGCGGCGGGGTGGTCGATGTGCTCGATGCAAAGCTGCAAACCGCCATCACCGAGCTGCGCACCGCCGGGCTGAACATCATGATGTCGATGAAGGAGGCGGGAAAGCCGATTTCCTTCGTCGAGGACTGCGCGGTGCCGCTCGAACATCTCGCCGATTACATCGCGCGCCTCACCGACGTATTCGCGAAACACGGCACCAGCGGCACCTGGTACGCCCATGCTTCCGTTGGCTGCCTGCATGTGCGGCCGATTCTCAACCTGCGGCTTGAGAAAGATGTCAAAGCCATGCGCGCGATCGCGGAGGAGGCATTCGCTTTTGTACGCGAATACCAGGGCTCGCATTCCGGCGAGCATGGCGACGGCATCGTGCGTTCGGAATTTCACGAACAGATGTTCGGCACGCGGCTGGTGCGCGCGTTCGAAGAGGTCAAGGACCGCTTCGATCCCGAAGCGTTGTTCAATCCGCACAAGATCGTGCGCGCGCCGAAATTCGACGACCGGCGCAAATTTCGCTACGGCCCGAATTACCACGGCCAGGCGATGAAGACCCGGCTCGACTGGTCGGCCTATCCCGGCGCGGGCGGCGGTTTTCAGGGCGCGGTCGAGATGTGCAACAACAACGGCGCCTGCCGCGCGCTCGAAGGCGGCGTGATGTGCCCGAGCTACCGTGTCACCCGCGACGAGCGCGATGTCACGCGCGGGCGCGCCAACAGCTTGCGGCTGGCGATCACCGGCCAGCTGGGGCCCAACGCCTTGACCTCCGACGAGATGGCCGAGACGATGAAGCTTTGCGTCTCCTGCAAGGCCTGCCGGCGCGAGTGCCCGACCGGCGTCGACATGGCGCGCATGAAAATCGAGGTGCAGGCCGCGCGCGCGGAGACGCACGGAATTTCGTTGCGCGATCGGCTGGTCGGGTGGCTGCCGCGCTACGCGCCCTATGCGGCGCGTGTGCCGTGGCTGATGAATTTGCGCGATGATTTGCCGGGCGCGGCAAAGTTATCCGAGTCGCTCGCTGGCTTTAGCGCGCGCCGCAAATTGCCAAGATGGCGCAGCGATGTGTTTCGTGACGATGCGGCAAACTTCTCCCTCCCCCCTAGCGTTGGAGGGATGGGGAGGGGGGTAACTGCCAATTCGAGCGCCTCGGAATTACCCCCCTCCCGCCGCGCCTTCGCCCTTCGGGCTATGGCGGGCGACCTCCCCCGCAAGGGGGGAGGTGAAGGCGGAGAGAGCGGAGGTGTTGGAGAAAGAGAAGTTGTCCTGTTCGCCGATACCTTCAATCGCTACTTCGAGCGCGAGAATCTCGATGCCGCGTGCGTGGTACTCAACGCCGGTGGCTATCGCGTGCATGTAGCGAAACCGATCGATGGATCATCGCGTCCGCTCTGCTGCGGCCGGACTTTTCTCTCCATCGGCCAAGTGGACGAGGCACGGCGCGAGGCTGAGCGCACGCTCGCGGCGCTTGCGTCCTATGTGGAGCGTGGCGTGCCTTTGATCGGGTTGGAGCCGAGCTGTCTGCTCGGATTTCGTGACGAAATGCCCGCGATGATTAAGAGTGAGACGGCAAATCGGCTCGCGGCGCAGGCGTTCACCTTCGAGGAATTTTTGGCGCGTGAGGCTGCGGCCGGACGACTGAAACTTCCGCTCAAGAAAATTGCCGCGCGCGCGCTCGTGCACGGCCATTGTCATCAAAAGGCCTTCGATGCATTTGGCGCGGTCGAACAAGTGCTCAAGCTCGTGCCAGACCTTGTCGTGGAGCCCGTCGAATCGAACTGCTGCGGCATGGCGGGCAGTTTCGGCTATGGCGCGGACACGATCGATGTCTCGCTTGCCATGGGCGAATTGTCGCTGCTGCCGGCGGTGCGCAAGGCGGATGCAGATACGATCATCGTCGCCGACGGCACCTCGTGCCGCCAGCAGATCAAGGACGGCGCTGGGCGGGAGGCTTTGCATGTGGCGCGGGTTCTGGCGATGAGTTTAGCTTGACCCCTTGAATTATTGTGGGTACAATAAAGATGACGATCACGTTCGACCCGAAGAAGCGGGAATGGACCCTTCGTGAACGAGGCTTGGACTTCGCTGAGGCAGGGATAGTTTTCGATGGGGCCACGATCGATATTCCCGACCTCCGGCAGGACTATGGCGAACTTCGAATCCGGACGGCGGGATATTTGCGGGGTCGAATGGTTGTTGTCGTCTGGACCCAGCGTGGTGACGCCCGCATGTCATGTCGATGAGGAAGGCCAATGACCGCGAGCAAGCGAAATACAGCGGATAAATATCGCAAGATTGGGAGCGATATGAAGAAGGTTGACGCGTATGTCCTTGGTCCAAAGGACTACGAGGAGATCCCTGAGCTGACCGACGAGGATTTCGCGCGCGGTGTCTGGCACATCGGCGGCAAGCCCATTCCACGCGGCCGGCCGAAGTCCGACAAGCCGAAAGAGCACGTCAATATGCGGCTCGACCCCGACGTGCTTGCGCACTTCCGCGCCGGCGGGCCAGGCTGGCAGAGCCGTATCAACGCGACATTACGCAAGGCCGCGAAGCTCGATCGGCCGCCCAAACGCAAACACGCCTAGCTGCATCGCTCTGACATTGGAATTCTGACGATCGGAACAATGCATGCCGCTTCCGTTACTCCCCACCTCGCTCGTAGGCTCCTACGCCCAGCCGGAATGGCTGATCGACCGGAAAAAACTCGCGGGTCGCTTTCCGCCGCGCGTGCGCGCCAAGGAATTGTGGCGGGTGGCGCCGGAATGGCTGGAGCAGGCGCAGGACGATGCCACGCTGCTTGCGATCCGCGAACAGGAGCGCGCCGGGCTCGACATCGTCACCGACGGCGAGATGCGGCGCGAGAGCTATTCCAATCGCTTTGCCACCGCGCTTGAAGGCGTCGACATCGATAATCCCGGCACCGCGCTCGACCGCTCCGGCCATCCCAATCCGGTGCCGCGGGTGACCGGCAAGGTGCGCCGCAAGTTTCCGGTCGAAGTGCGCGACGTGCAGTTTCTGCGCGCCAACACAACGCGCATCATCAAGATGACGGTGCCCGGCCCGTTCACCATGGCGCAGCAGGCGCAGAACGATTTCTACCAGGACGAAGATGAAATGGCGCTCGACTATGCCGCCGCGGTCAACGCCGAGATCAAGGATCTGTTCGCCGCCGGCGCCGACATCGTGCAAATCGATGAGCCCTACATGCAGGCGCGGCCGGAGAAGGCGCGCAAGTTCGGGCTCAAGGCGCTCAATGCCGCACTCGATGGCGTCAAGGGTACGACCGCGGTGCACATCTGCTTTGGCTATGCCGCCATCATCCATGTGCGGCCTTCAGGCTATTCGTTCCTGCCCGAGCTTGCCAGTTCGCCGGTCCAGCAGGTGTCGATCGAGACCGCGCAGTCGAAACTCGATTGTTCGGTGCTGCAAAAACTGCCGGGCAAGACAATCATCCTCGGCACGCTCGACCTTTCCGACATGAAAGTGGAGACGCTGGAAACGGTGGCCGCGCGCATCCGACGCGCGCTGCCGCATGTGCCGGCGGAGCGCATCGTGGTGGCGCCCGATTGCGGGCTGAAATACCTGCCGCGCGAGATCGCCTTCGGCAAGATGTGCGCCATGGTAGAGGGCGCCAGGATCGTGCGGGGCGAATTGGGAGCCGCCTAGAGGGATTCTGCTCCGCCCTCATCCTGAGGAGTCCGAGCGAAGCGAGGGCGTCTCGAAGGACGAGGGCGGCCTACCGATCTCGGGTTTACCCGAGATCGGCATTATGATGCAGTGCGCAAGTCGGCTATAGCCGACTTGCGGTGCTTCGAGACGCGCACTTCGTGCGCTCCTCAGCATGAGGCTATGAGAGATCGGCGCTACTTCGTCCCCGCCAGAAAATCGAAATCGCAGCCCTTCTCGGCTTGCGTGACGCGCTCGACATAGAGCCGCGCATAGCCGCGCTTGGGCTTTGCCGGCGGCTGCCATTGCGCGCGTCGGCGCGCCAGTTCCGCATCGTCGACCTTGAGTTCCAGGCGGCGGACGCCGGCGTCGAGGCGGATCATGTCGCCGTCCTTGACCAGGGCGAGCGGGCCGCCGGCCGCGGCCTCGGGACTTATGTGCAGCACCACGGTGCCAAAGGCGGTGCCGCTCATGCGCGCATCGGAAATGCGCACCATGTCGGTGACGCCCTTGGAGCCAAGTTTCTTGGGAATCGGCAGCGCGCCGGCTTCCGGCATGCCGGGCGCGCCAACGGGACCGGCGTTGCGCAAGACCATGACCGTGTCGGGCGTCACCGGCAGCGCAGGATCATCGATGCGGCGCGCCAGATCGTCGAGCGAGTCGAACACCAGTGCCGCCCCTTCGTGCGTGCACAGCCGCTTGGTCGCGGATGCGAGCTTGATCGCAGCCCCTTGCGGGGCGAGGTTGCCGGATAAAATCGCAATCGCTTCACTCGCCACCAGTGGATTGTCGAGCGGCCGAATCACCTTGTCGTCCACATAGACTGGCCAGCGCGCGATCACGTCGGCTAGCGTCTCGCCATTCACCGTGCGGGCGGAAAGGTCGAGGTGCTCGCGCAGCCGCCGCCACAGCGCCGGCAGGCCGCCGCCGGCGTGGAAGTCTTCCATGAAGCCTGCACCGGCGGGCTTGAGATCGAGCAAGACGGGAGTCTGCCGCCCGACGCGGTCGAGTTCGGCGAGGTCGTAGTTCAGCCCGGCGCGCCCGGCGATGGCGGCAAGATGGACCAGCGCATTGGTCGAGCCCGAGGTGGCTTGCAGCACGACCGAGGCATTGCGCAGCGCGGCTGGCGTCAAGATCTGGCGCGGCGTCGGGCCGCCAGCCATGGCCATAGCCACCGCGCGCGTGCCGGTCGCTTCCGCGAGCCGCACGCGGTCGGAGGAAACCGCCGGCGCGGTGGCGGCGCCCGGCAGCGTAAAGCCCAGCGTCTCGGCGAGGCAGGCCATGGTGGAGGCGGTGCCCATGACCATGCAGGTGCCCGACGTCGGCATGAGCTGGTCGTGGGCGCGATCGAGATTGGGCCCATCGAGCGAGCCGGCGCGATAGGCCGCCCACAGCCGGCGGCAATCGGTGCAGGCGCCAAGCCGCGTGCCTTCGTGCCGGCCGGCGAGCATGGAACCGACCGGGATCACAATCGCCGGCATGTCGGCGCTGATGGCGCCCATCAGCTCGGCGGGAATGGTCTTGTCGCAGCCGCCGATCAGCACCACCGCATCGAGCGGGAGCGCCGCGATCATTTCCTCCACGTCCATCGCCATCAGGTTGCGCAGCAGCATCGAGGTCGGGAACGAAAACGCTTCGTGCAGCGAGATGGTCGGGAATATGAACGGCAGCCCGCCGGCCAGCCGCACCCCGCGCGCGACCGCCTCGGCGACCTGGGGGGCGGTCTTGTGGCAGGGCTTGAAGTCGGAGGCGGTCGAGAGCACGCCGACGATCGGCCGTTCCAGCGCCTCGTCGGTGAAGCCCGCGCCTTTCAGGAACCCTCGGCGCAGGAACAGCGCGAATTCCTCGTCGCCGTATTGCGTGAGGCGCGACCGCAGACCTTTTGCCTTTTTCATGAAATTCCCTCAGCACACTTTCTTTACCCCTCCCCGCAAGCGGGGAGGGGGAACCGGCATTGCTCCGGGGACTTCGGTACGAAGTCAATAAGCCAATGCCGCATGACCGGGCTGAGCGAGGGGGAAATCCGACAGAGGGGAAAATACGAGCTTGCGCGGTCGGGGCAGGGGATAGATATTTCGCGCCGAGATGTCGGCCCTTGCCCACGATTCGAGCCTTCTTGTTCGCCTCGGCATATCCGCCGATCTTGATGCATTGCTCGCGCTCGAGCGCGCAGCCTTCACCACCGATCGCCTGTCTCGCCGCAGCTTCCAGCGCTTTATGACTTCGCCGAATGCCGCCCTGATCGTTGCCGCGGCGGGTAGCCGAATCGCCGGCTATGCGCTGGCTCTGTTCCGGCCGCGCAGCGCGATTGCCCGGCTCTATTCGATTGCGGTGGCGCCGGCTCACGCGGGGCGCGGCGTCGGTCCCATGCTGCTTGCGGCCGCTGAGGTGGCGGCGTTGCGGCGCGCCTGCACCGCACTGCGGCTTGAGGTGCATGAAGCCAATGCCGCAGCGATCAACCGGTACCGCAAGTCGGGGTATTGCATGTTCGGACGGCATCTCAGTTATTACGACGATAGCGGTAATGCGCTCCGGTTCGAGAAACGGCTTGCCGTGTCATCCACCGCGGCCAAAGATTCCTCTTCACCTGCCGCTTCAGTTGCAGGATGATGGCGGCGGCCGAACCTAAGTCACCTGAGTCCATGGCCCCACCCCAGGCGGCAGAACAAGTTTCGTTCTTCCCCTCGCTGCCTGGAAAAATGCGGTATCTGCGACCCCGTTCGAACGTATGACAGGCTCAAATTTCAATTGTTGGTTGGCTGTCCTTGCGAAAGGGCCCCTGCGATGAGCGGGTGGGTCATCCTCGTCGACAATCCCAAGGACTTCCCCAACGCCGACACCCCGCACAAGGTGATTACGACGAGCGATTATCTCGCCCGTCCCCGGCTGTTCGAACTGGGTCGGCCCAAGCTGCTCAATCTTTCACGCTCCTATGCCTATCAATCGAAGGGCTATTACGCCTCGCTGCTGGCCGAGGCCCGCGGCCACCGTATCGTGCCCACCGTCGAGACCATGCTCGAGCTGCGCGAGGTCAAGCTCTACGAGCACGCGCTGCCCGAACTCGAGGACGACCTCAACCGCTGCGCCCGGCGCGTCGATTTCCAGCCCGAGGGCGAGTACAAGTTCCTGGTTTGCTTCGGCATCGCCGGCGACCCCCGGTTTGAATCGTTCGGGCGCCTGCTGTTCGACTGGTTCCGCTGTCCGGCGCTGGAAATCACGGTGGAACCGGGATCGTGGCTCTCCATCACCCGCATCCGGCCGCGCAACCTCAATCGGCTCGTCAATGGCGATGCCGATTTCTTCCGCCAGGCCCTGCACCAGCACACCAAGCGTGACTGGCGCGACGCCAAGGCCCGCTCGGTGCCCAAATACGACCTGGCGGTGCTCTACGATCCGGACGAGAAGATGCCGCCGTCCTCCTCCGATTCGATCAAGCATTTCGCCCGCATTGCCGAACGCCAGTCGATCGACGTCGAGCCGATCACCCGCCGCCAGCTCGCCGAGCTCGCCGAATTCGACGGCCTGTTCATCCGCGAGACCACCTCGATCGATAATCATACCTACCGCTTCGCGCGCCGCGCCTGGCAGGAGGGCATGCCGGTCATCGACGACCCGATTTCGATGATCCGCTGCACCAACAAGGTGTTCCTGATGGAGCTGCTCAGCTCCAATCAAGTGCCCACCCCGCCGACCGTGATCCTCCCCGAGGGCGGCGATCTCACCAAGGCGATGGATGAACTAGGGCTGCCGCTTGTCGTCAAGATTCCGGACGGCTCGTTTTCGCGCGGCGTGCATAAGGTCAACAGTGCGGAAGAATTCAAGCGCATCACCGAAGAGCTGTTCGAGGAGACCGATCTCCTGCTGACGCAGAAATTTCTGCCGACCGAGTTCGACTGGCGCGTCGGCATCCTCGCGGGCGAGCCGCTGTTCGTTTGCCAATACCGCATGGCGCGCGGTCATTGGCAGGTTGTGAAATATCGCGCGGACGGCTCCTCGCATGAAGGCGGATTCCGCGCCTTCGATCTCGACCAGGCGCCGCGCGAGGTGATGGACATCGCGGTGCGCGCGGCAAAGCCGATCGGGGAAGGCTTCTACGGCGTCGATCTCAAGCAGACCGACCGCGGCATCGTGGTGATGGAAGTCAACGACAATCCCAATCTCGAACACGGCATCGAGGATAGCGTGGGCAAGGACGAGATCTGGATTCGCATTCTCAAGTGGTTCATTGAGCGGTTTGAGAAGTAATATACCCAAGTGCCTACGGAATCCCGTTTGTTGGCGCTCCGATGAAGTGGAATTTTGGGGTGAGGAGTTTTTCAAGTTCCTCTTTCCAGCCGCCGACATTTGCGAAGAATTCATTGAACGCGGCGCGGAAGGCGGCCAGC
>CAZNSG010000223.1:0-2421 GCA_964575715.1 uncultured Hyphomicrobiales bacterium
CTTGTGGCTGCGCGGACGTGCGCTGCTTCCCCATCTGCGCCAGCACGGCGCCCGCGCCGCGGCCAGCGGGGCGCTGGCCTCGTTCGGATATGGCATTGTCGTCTGGGCCTTCGCCTTGGGCGCGGTGGCGCAGGTGGCGACATTGCGCGAAACCAGCGTCGTTATCGCGGCCCTGATCGGCACGTTCTTTCTCGGCGAGCCCTTCGGGCCGTTTCGCATCCTAGCGGCGGTATTGGTCGCCGCCGGAATCGTCCTGCTGCACCTGGCTGCCTGAGTCGGGGCTGCTTGAGCCGGGGCCGCCCGGGCTGGGACGCCGTTCGTAGATGGCGATCTGCACCAGTGACATCACCACCTCGCCGTTCTGGTTCAATACCTCGGTCAGCAGCCGGCAGGTGCCCGTATCCGGCCGCCGCTGTGAGGGCGCCTTCTCCACGCAGGTGATTCTCACCCGGATGCTGTCGCCGGGGCGCACGGGTTTCAGCCAGCGCAGATTGTCGAAGCCGGGCGATCCGCGCGCCGCCATGCCTTTCTGGAAGCTCTCCACCTGCAGGCGCATCATCAGCGCGCAGGTATGCCAGCCGCTGGCGATTATGCCGCCGAAGATCGACGCGCGCGCGGCGGCGGAATCGACGTGAAAGGGCTGCGGATCATAGGCGCGGGCGTATTCGACGATCTCCTCCTCGCTCAACGTGTAGCTGCCGGATTCGATCGGCTGTCCGAGCGGCATGTCCTCGAAATAGCGCATCTAGCTCGACCCCGGCCGGCGCGCGAACATCTGCGTCGCCCCGGATGCGCTGCCAGACCGGATCGACCTTGTCGAGCGACTTGGCAAGCTTGCTCTTGTGCTGAGCCATGCGGACCTCCCAATTCCAATCTAAAACCTACATAATATTGCTAGCATAATTTGGGAACGGTCGAAGGCGCCCGTCAATAGAACTTGAATCATATAATTAAGATACCGGGGTAACGCATTGACCCTTTGAGTTTTTTTTCCACAAAAATGAAGGCAGATCAGATCTTCTTGGCCAAAAAACTCAGCACCGCGGCTTTAAACACCTTGTCCCCCACCGCCAGCATGTGATCGCGTTCTGGGATGGCAACGGCCCGCGCGCCCGGGATCAGCGCCGCGAGTACCTCGGCCGATCCCGCGACCGTGTCCTTCGAGCCCACCGCGATCAGCACCGGCACGCGAATGGCCGCCGCCTGCGCGCGCGAAAGCGTCTGGCGCGAGCCGCGAATGCAGGCGGCAAGCGCCCGGCGATCCGATTTTGTCTGCTCGGCGAAAGCGCGAAACATGCGGCCTTGCGAGTCTGCAACATTTGCGAGAGAGGGAACTTCGAGCGCCAGCGCAATGTCCTCGGATAAACCCACACCTTCGATCAAGCTTATGCCAAGCCCGCCTAAGATCACTGCGCGCACTCGCTCCGCATGATCGAGCGCGAGAAACGCCGCGATACGCGCGCCCATGGAATAGCCCATCACATCCACGCGGCTAAGGCTCAGATGATCGATCAGCGCGCGCACGTCCTCCGCCATGCGGCTGGTGTGATATTCCGCCGGGTCATAGAGCTTGCTCGATTGGCCGTGACCGCGATTATCGAGTGCGATCGCGCGCCTGCCTGCGCGTGTGAGCGTCGCCACCCAGCCGGGCTGCACCCAATTCACTTCCTTCGTGGAGGCAAAGCCGTGGATGAGCACAATCGGCTCGCCCTCACCCTCATCAAGGTAAGCGATCTCCACGGCATCGTGATGGAATGACGGCATTCGGCAACACCGGGAAACAGATGGCGGCATCAAAACGTAACAATGTGAATCGCAATTCCAGCGCTCGTATTGGGGCATTTTGCCTGCGCTGTCTAGGAATCGGCGCGACGGTTCGTTATGGTGCTGCCTGACGGTGCGCTTGAGCGCAAGGCGCGCGAGGATACAGATCAAATATGGCTGACAATATCGTTCCCCATTTTCACAACGATCCCGGCTTGCCGATGATCGAAATCGGCGCGCGCGAATTCAAGTGCGTGGGCGCCACATCCCCGCTTGACCATCCGCACGTTTTTCTCAACATGGGCGGAAATGAGGAAATCATCTGCCCCTATTGCTCGACGCTCTACCGTCACGATCCCTCGCTCGATCCGCATGAGGCGCGGCCGGCCGAGTGCGCCTTGACCGCGCCGGCCTGATCCAAAGGTTCTAGCCCACCGTGGCATCCGTCCGCACCGTCATCGTCGCCGGCGCCGGCATCGGCGGGCTGAGCGCCGCGCTCGCGCTTGCACGCGGCGGCTTTCGCGTTGTCGTGCTGGAGACGGCCACGGAACTTGTCGACATCGGCGCCGGCATTCAGCTATCGCCCAACGCCACCCGCGTCCTGCTCGCGCTCGGTTTGCAAGACCGGCTCAAGCCCCACATCGTCGCCCCGCACGA
>CAZNSG010000224.1:0-4283 GCA_964575715.1 uncultured Hyphomicrobiales bacterium
GCGCTCGTCAACCTCTATGTGAAGCGACGCGCCCTGATGCGATACGCGATGGCTTGACGCCCGAGCCGCGCCCGAATACCGCGATCTCGGCGCAAAAGAGCGCCGATCAAGCCAAATACACACCACGCACAAGCAGAAAAATCACAAAAATCATCCTTAAATCTTCAAACTTCAATTTATTCAGAGGCTCCATAGCTCGATCACCTACCTTGACGAAGTGCACTCGTTCTTACTTCGATCAATTCTATCCTTCAAGAGTGACGGAGGGATAGAAGTTGAGAGTCTCTTTGGGGGGAAGAACTACTTCTCTTATCCAAAGCCGACAACTCTCCTAAAGGCGTTGCTAAGCGCAAAAAAGGCTACCGATGGGGACATCGTTTTAGACTTTTTCGCTGGTTCATGCAGTACCGCGCATGCGGTGCTCGATCTCAATGCTGAGGACAATGTCAGACGACGTTTCATAATGATTCAACTGCCAGAAGAGTGTGATTCCGATAGTGAGGCCAATAAAGCGGGCTATCGCACGGTGGCCGATATTGGAAAGGATCGCATCCGTCGGTCAAGTGAAAAGGTGAAGGGCGAGCACCCGGACGCGACGGATTTGGATACGGGGTTCCGCGTCCTCAAGGTCGACAGCTCGAATATGCGGGATGTCTATTATGCGCCTGATCACGTCGCTAAGGACGACCTGCTGGCGCAGGTGGACAACGTCCGGGAAGACCGAACGGCGGAGGATTTGCTGTTTCAGGTTCTGCTGGATTGGGGCGTTGACCTGTCACTGCCGATTGCCAGGGAAACAATGGACGCCAAGGCCGTCTATTTTGTCGACGGGAACGCGCTTGCCGCCTGCTTTGAGCAGGGCGTGACAGAGGAGCTGGTCAAGAAGATTGCCGCGCGCAAGCCGCTGCGTGTTGTATTCCGCGACAACGGCTTTGAGAGCGACAGCGTCAAGATCAATGTGGAGCAGATATTCGCGCTGCTTTCCCCCGCAACCGACGTGAAGTCGATTTGAGCAGCGGGCAGGCATGAAGCTGAAGTTCAAGAAGCAGCCCTACCAGACCGACGCCGTAGACGCCGTCGTCGATTGCTTTGCCGGGCAGCCGGGCAGCGCGGGTGTCAAGTACCGCATCGATCCTGGCAGGTCGGAGGACGCCGGCGGCGAGAGGCAGTCGGAGCTGCAGGTCGAAGGCTTCAAGAATACCGATATCGCCCTTCCGACGTCGCGGGTTCTGGAGAACATCCACACCGTCCAGCGCCGCCAGAATTTGCCACTTTCCTCCGCGCTCGTCAGCAACAAGGTGAGCCCGGTCAATCTCGACATCGAGATGGAGACAGGTACGGGCAAGACCTACTGTTACATCAAGACAATGTTCGAGCTGAACAAACGCTTCGGCTGGAGTAAGTTCATCGTCGTCGTGCCCAGCATCGCCATCCGCGAGGGCGTGCACAAATCATTCGAGATCACGGCCGAGCACTTCCTTGAAGAGTACGGCAAGCGCGCGCGCTTCTTCATCTACAACTCCCGCCAGCTGCAAAATCTGGAGAGCTTTTCCTCCGACGCCGGCGTCAACGTCATGATTATCAATGTGCAGGCATTCAACGCGACCGGCAAGGACGCACGCCGGATTTATGAGGAGCTGGACGACTTCCAGTCGCGCCGTCCCATCGATGTCATCAAGAGCAACCGCCCAATCCTGATCCTGGATGAGCCGCAGAAGATGGAAGGCGCCAGGACGCTGGAGTCCCTTGCGGGCTTCAGTCCGCTCATGGTCCTGCGGTACTCGGCAACGCACAAGACAGAGAACAACAAGGTTCACCGACTCGATGCCATCGACGCTTACAATCAGAAACTTGTCAAAAAGATCGCCGTGCGCGGCATCACTGTCAGGGGCCTGAGCGGCACGAACGCGTATCTCTACCTAGAGTCCATTCAGGTATCGGCCAGCAAGCCGCCGGTCGCGCGCGTCGAGATGGAGATCAGGCAATCATCGGGCATCAAGCGCATCACCCGGAACCTGGAACGTAACGACAACTTGTTCGACATTTCGCAGGGGCTCGACCAGTACAAGGGATTTGTTGTTGCCGATATCGATGCACTGAAGAACACCATCAGCTTTACCAACGGGGTTGAGATCGGGGCAGGCGAAGCCACCGGCGACGTCAATGAAATGGCGCTGCGCCGTATTCAGATTCGTGAAGCGATCAAGGCGCATTTCGACAAGGAGCAGGCGCTGTTTGCGCAGGGCATCAAAGTCCTGACGCTGTTCTTCATCGACGAGGTTGCCCGGTACCGGCAGTACGACGATAGCGGTGAAGTGCCGGGCGAATACGCAAAGATCTTTGAGGAGGAGTATCACTCCCTGCTCAATGAGATCATTACGATCGAGGACACGCCCTACAACCGCCATCTAAAGGACATCAGCACTGCCAAGACCCACAACGGCTATTTCTCGATCGACAAGAAGACCCAGCATCTTGTCGATCCCGAGGTCGACAAGAAATCAACCGAGACCAACGACGTTGACGCTTACGATCTGATCCTAAAGCACAAAGAGCGCCTGCTTTTGTTCTCAGAACCTGTGCGCTTCATCTTCTCGCACTCCGCTCTGCGCGAAGGCTGGGACAACCCGAATGTTTTTGTCATCTGCGCGTTAAAGCACAGCGACAACACGATCTCGCGCCGGCAGGAGGTTGGTCGCGGGCTGCGGCTTTCGGTCAACCAGGACGGCGACCGGATGGATCACCCGGCAACGGTTCACCAAGTCAATGTCCTGACCGTCGTTGCAAGCGAAAGCTACAAGGACTTCGTCGCAGCATTGCAGCGCGACATCGGCAACTCCCTTTCGGCGCGGCCGCGTGTTGCCGATGAGGCGTATTTCGCGGGCAAGCTTCTGAAGACAGGCGCCGGCGACGTGACTGTCACCCCGCAAATGGCGACCCAGATTTACCGCTATCTGCTGAAGAACGACTACACCGACGACGACAAGCACATCACGCAGGCCTATCACGACGCTCGCAAGGACGAGAGCCTTGCCTCCCTGCCGCCAGAGCTTGCCAAATATGCCGATCCGGTGTTCCAACTGATCGACAGCGTGTTCAGCGACGCGCAGCTGCCGCAGATCGACGATGAGCGGAAAGCGTTGAAAAATCCGTTGAACGCGAATTTTGAGAAGAAAGAATTCAAAGAGCTTTGGAACCACATAAATCACAAGGCCGTCTATTCGGTGCAGTTCGACACCAAGGAGCTAGTCGGGAAATGCATCGGGGCGCTCGACAAGGAGCTAAAGGTCAGCCCCTTGCAGTACAATATCGTCGCCGGCGAACAGGCGGACGAGGCGACGTATGACTCGGTCAGAAAGGGCGAGTCGTTCCGCATCTCTGAGACGGCGACGGTGACGCACAAGGCGTCCGTTCATTCCGCGGTCCGGTACGACCTGATCGGCAAGATTTCCGAGGGAACAACGCTAACGCGCGGCACAATCGCCGCGATCCTCAGCGGCATGAACATCGCCGTGTTCAGTCAATACAAGCTGAATCCCGAAGACTTCATTCACAAGGTGATACGCCTGATTAATGAGCAGAAGGCAACCGTGATCGTCGAGCACCTGTCCTACGATCCTCTCGGCGACACCTTTAGCACCGACATATTCACGCAGGAAAAGAACAAAGACGATTTCAGCAAGGCGCTCAGGACCGAGCGGCATATCTTCGACTATGTCTTTACGGATGCGAAGAATGAACGCTCGTTCGTTCAAGAGCTTGATGCGAGCGCAGAGGTCATCGTCTACGCCAAACTGCCGCGTGGCTTCTCAATCCCCACGCCGGTCGGCGACTACAATCCCGATTGGGCGATCGCGTTCAAGCACGGCAAGGTCAAGCACGTCTATTTCGTCGCCGAGACCAAAGGCTCTCTCTCGTCACTGGAATTGCGCGAGATCGAAAAAAGCAAGATAGATTGTGCGCGAAAATTTTTTGCGAGGATCACGTCCGACCAGGTGAAATACGATGTGGTCGACAGCTACGGCAAGCTCATGGAAATTGTTCAGTAGTCGTCCGTAGAAAATTCATACCAACGGTCCTATGAATTGACTCTGGCGGGGATTCACGAATCACTTGAACTCTGACTCTATGGCTACCGTTGAAGAGCTATCGCCGATTCTTGGTGACGGCCTGAAGGATCAGGCGGCGGCTTGGGCTTGAGGTTCATCGGTCTTGGCGGCGACCTCGACGCCGTCGGCGAACTTTACACCTTGGATCACTTTCGGCAACTGGTTGTGGCCCCT
>CAZNSG010000225.1:0-5265 GCA_964575715.1 uncultured Hyphomicrobiales bacterium
TGAAAATGAAACATTCACGCGAGCGAAGTCGGTTTTTCTTTTTTTATGGCGCTGTACTTGGCGCTGTACTTGGCGCTGTGCTGACTGCGGTCTTGCGATCGGACATGCGAATGCGCAAGCCTATCCGTCCCGGACGGTCAAGATCATCGTTCCGTTTGGCGCGGGTTCAGCCACCGACGTGACGGCACGACTGATCGCGGACAAGCTCGGCGAAAGCATGGGCGGCAATTTCGTGGTCGAGAATAAAACCGGCGCCGGCGGCAATATTGCGACCGATGCGGTTGCCAAGGCCGATCCCGATGGCTACACGCTGGCCTATTCGTCTTCAGGGCCGCTGGCGATCAACAAAACGCTGTTTGCGAAACTACCGTACGATCCGGAGACCGATTTCGAGCCGATCTCGCTTACCGCGACGCTAGCCAACCTGCTGGTGATCAATCCGAAGGTCATTCCGGTCAAGAACGTCCAGGAGTTCATCGCCTTTGTCAAAGCGCGCCCGGGACAGATCAACTATTCGTCGATCGGCAACGGCAGCTCGCAGCATCTGGCGGCGATTCAGTTCGAACTGGCGACCGGCGTAAAAATGAAGCACGTGCCTTACCGGGGGGCTCCGCCGATTGTCGTCGATCTGATTTCCGGCGAAGTGCCAGTTACGTTTCAGAACATTCCGAATGTGCTCGGTCCGCTCGGTACCGGACAGATAAAAGCCCTGGCGATTACCACAAAGAAGCGTAGCAAGGTTCTCCCGGATGTTCCGACGCTGGATGAGTCGGGCCTGAAGAATTTCGAATCTTATGCATGGTTTGGGATGCTTGCGCCAAAAGGAACGCCGCCGGCGATTGTCGAGCGGCTCAACAAAGAGGTGCTCAAGGCGTTGGCCGATCCCGTGCTGAGTAAGCGCATGATCGAAATTGGCGCAGAACCAAGCCCGACGTCACGGGCCGAATTCAAAACCATGATCGCGGCCGAAGTCGTGAAGTGGCGCAAGGTGATCCAGGATGCCGGCGTGGCGAAGGTGGACTAAAAGCCGCGCTCTGTGTCCAGTACAAATGCCGATCCGCCTTCTTCCACGTCACCAAGCTTGCGCTCCCGGCTGCGACCTCCCGGGTTCCACTCATTTTGCGGGGCTGCCCCGCACCGGAACCGGCCGGGCATGTCCGCGAAGCATGGTGCCGGACAAAAAATAAATGCTAGGAAAGTTATAAAGTCACAGCGCGAGAAGCTGTGGGGCTTGCGAGTGCGTAAGCGGGACGGGAGACTGATCTTATGTACAGAAATTCGACAGACGCTGCGCCGGCAGCCAAGGAGTCAAAAATGCAGTTTGGAGATTTGCGCGGTTGGATCGCGGCGCTAAAAAAAGCAGGCGAGTTGCACGAAATTAACACCGAAGTGAACTGGGATTGCGAACTGGGCGCCGTCACGCGGCGCGTGTTTGGCAACGGCGATGGACCCGCGCTGCTGTTCAATCGCATCAAGGATTACACCGACGGGCGCTGCACGCAGCTGTTCACTGGGGGCCTGTCGAATTATTCGCGCGTCGCCATGATGTTCGGGCTGCCGAAGAACGCGCCGATCACCGATATGGTGAAGGCCGCGCGCAAGGCGTTCGCGAGCCGCGTGCCGCCGGTCGTGGTCAAGACCGGGCCGGTGAAGGAAAACATCCTCAAGGGCAAGGACATCGATCTGTTCGAGTTCCCGGTGCCGCGCTGGCACCGGCTCGACGGCGGACGCTACATCAACACGATGCAGGGCTCGGTGACGCGCGATCCGATCTCGGGGCGGATGAATGTCGGCATCTATCGCGGCATGATCGGCCAGAAGGACACCATTCCGGTGCTGCTGTGGCGCCCGCAGAACTGGGGCCAGGACATGCAGAAATACACCGACAAGCATCAGGAAATGCCGGTGGCGTTCATCTACGGCTGGGAGCCGTGCCTGCCGTTTTGCGCGTCGTCGCCGATCCCGCCGGATGTTTCCGAATACGACGTGATGGGCGCCGTGCGCGGCGCGCCGGTGGAGCTGGTCGAATGCGAGACGGTGCCGCTGCAGGTGCCGGCGAGCGCGGAGATCGTGATCGAAGGCTTTATTTCATCCGATCCGGCGACGTTCGAGATGGAAGGTCCGTTCGGCGAATACACCGGTTATTTCGGCGGCGACCAGGCGCCCAAGCACAAGGTGCGCGTCACCTGCATCATGCATCGCAACAAGCCGATCTTCCGCGGCACGCTGGAAGGCACCATGCCTAAGATGGTGAGCGAGAACGGCATCATGAGTTCGGTGCAGCGGGCGGCCTTGGCGTGGAACATTTTGGAGCGCTCGGGCGTGCCGGGCGTCACCGACGTACATTGTCCGGCGACGAACAACGGCACCACGCTGATGATTCAGCTGCGCCAGACCTATCGCGGGCAGGCGAAACAAGCCGCCGCCGCGATCTGGGGCTCGAACGCCGCGCACTTGCGCTACAAGAACATCTGGGTGGTGGACGAGGATATCGACATCCACGACTACGGCGCGATCGACTGGGCGTTTGCCTACCGCGTCAACGCGGCGGAGGACGACATCGTGTTCTTTCCGGGCACGTTCGGCTCCGCGCTCGATCCCAGCACGCGGCTGAAATACCGCAACACCGCGCTGTACGGCACGGGCAAATGGTGCCGCGTGCTGATCGATGCGACGGTCAATCTGGATTTCGAGCCCGAGCCGGCCTATGGCGGCGATCGCTATCCGCCTTCGGTCAAGCCCGATCCGCGGGACTGGGAGCTGGTGGAGAAGCGCTGGAAAGATTACGGGTTTTAATTTCGTCTAATACCAACTCACACAAATGGCCATTCTGGCCGAGCCGCATTGTCGGCCATGGCCAATCAGCGCCGGCGAAATTGTCCGCGCACGGGAGGTCGCTGCGCCGCCGCCATCGGCCGTTCGTCCTTGTGGCGGAAGATGATACGCCCCTTGCTAAGATCATAAGCGGACATTTCGACCGTCACCCGGTCTCCGGCGAGCGTCTTGATGCGGTTCTTGCGCATTCTGCCTGCGGCGTACGCGATGATCGCGTGACCATTGTCCAGCTGAACGCGGAATCGGGTATCGGGCAGGAGTTCAGTGACGAGCCCCTCAAGTTCGATCAAGTCTTCCTTCGGCATGCTACCCTTCTGATGTCGACCATTCTAAAGCGGTACGGCCGCCGCTCAATTCAACGGCGGCCAATGGCGCGGGAGAGCGTGTGAGCCGGCTCTCTCGGTGACGGCAATGCGTCACGTGGTCTCGAACTTGCTGACTGCACTGTTATACCAACTCTTACAACGGGCTCTAGCCCGATCAGCGCGCGGGGGTGGGAGCCGCCTGCTGGGCGTTGACCTGCCGCACCACCGGCCACCACAGCCGTTCCTCGCTGCGAATGAATTCGCCGGTCTGCGCGGGCGTCAAATCGCGCGTGTAGGTACCGAGCACATGGAACCGCTCGACCAAGTCGGGCGTGGCGACAACCTTGCGCAAGTCTTCATTGAGCTTACGGATTATGTGGTCGGGCGTTCCCGTCGGCGCCATCAGCACGATCCATCCGCTCGACACCACGCCGGGGACGGTCTCGTTAATGGCTGGCAAATTTGGCACATTAGTCAGACGCTTTGGCGCCGCGATGCCGAGCAGTCTGACCCCGCCGCTTTGCGTTCCCGGCGTCAAGCCGGCCAGGCCCTCGAACAGGATCGGGATGCGCCCGGCGATGACGTCGTTGAGGGAAGCCGCCGCGCCCGCGGCATGGACGAAGGACAGATTCACCTTGGCGCGTTCGCGGAACAGCTCACCGGTCAGATGCGACTGGCCGCCGCGGTTAGTGGCGCCGAACAACATCCCGCTTGGCGTCTTGTTGATGAGCGCGATCAGCTCCGCCACCGAATTCGCCGGGACGTCCTTGTTGACCGCAAGCCCAATGGGCTGCTCGCCAACCATGCCGACCGGCACAAACGCGCTATGCAGGTCGAACGGCATCTTGCCCTCCTGCATGACCGGCAGCACGGTGAAGGTGGACGCCTGCGTCATGTAGAGCGTGTAGCCGTCCTTCTCGACGCCGGCCGCGGCCTGGGCGGCAATCAGCCCACCGGCGCCCGGGCGATTGAGCACGATGATCTGCTGCTTCCAAACTTGCGTCAGGCGGTCGGCCACCAGGCGCGTCACCACGTCCGGACTGTTGCCGGCGGCGGCCGGGGTGATGAAGGTCACAGGTTTGGTGGGATAGTCCTGCGCTTGGGCGAACTGGCTCATGACCAAGACGGCCGATGCCGCAAACCACAATCGCAAACATAACTGCTGCAGACGCATAGCGTACTCCGCTTTTGCAAACTGGGGCTTCTCGCCCTCAATTGTCATACTAACACGCCCGGCGATTGGGTAAACTGCGGCATGGAGGTGTGCGTTCCGTGGCAGAAAGCGGTGTCGCCCGCGGTTCGCGCGTGGGGAGTGGTATGCGCACAACGCGATGCAGGTCGGATGAGTGTTGGTGGTGGTAAACTTCTCTGAATTGCGTGGGAAATTGTTCGGCGGACAGGCTGCCGACGTGCGGAAAATCGCGTATCAGCAAATTGCTGCTAAGCTATTGAGGAAAATGGCGCGCCCGAGAGGATTCGAACCTCCGGCCTCTGCCTTCGGAGGGCAGCGCTCTATCCAGCTGAGCTACGGGCGCGGGATTGAATATTAGATAGCCGAAGGGCGCCAAAGCGGCAACGGCGGATATGTGGGCGCCGTTCGCTGCGGAAGCGTTGGCGGTCGCCCCTCCGGATGTTCTATAATGATTGAAACGGGCAGGCGGGCATTCAAGAACCGGAGGCGTGCGATGTCGCAAGTGGTCGAAAAAACTAGCGCGAAGCCTGCTGTCCTGCTCAAGGATTCCGACTTCAACTGGCAGGACCCGCTCGATCTGGACGGCGAACTCACGGAAGAAGAGCGCATGGTGCGCGAGACCGCGCGCGCATTCGCCCAAGACAAGCTGATGCCGCAGGTGAAGCTGGCCTACCGCGAAGAGCGTTTCGACCGCGGCATCATCACGGAAATGGGCCGGCTTGGCCTGCTCGGGCCGACAATTCCGGACGAGTACGGCGGCGCGGGCCTGGGCTATGTCGCCGCGGGCCTGATCACGCGCGAGCTTGAGCGCGTCGATTCCGGCTACCGCTCGGCCATGTCGGTGCAGTCCTCGCTGGTCATGCAGCCGATCTTCGCCTATGGCACGCAAGCGCAGCGCAAGAAATATCTGCCCAAGCTCGCGCGCGGCGAGAT
>CAZNSG010000226.1:0-5452 GCA_964575715.1 uncultured Hyphomicrobiales bacterium
CTTGGGGCCATGCTTCGAGACGCGCCCATCGCAGCATGTATACGCAGGCTGCGCCTGCTATGGGGCGCTCCTCAGCATGAGGTAGAGTGAATTCGTCCATTGGCTCGCCGGTACACGATGAAGATGTGTGCATGCCTTAGCACAAGCGGGGAGAGGGGGAAGATTAGCCCCAAACCTCCTGGGCGATCTCCACGATGGTGCGCAGCTTCGCCCATTGTTCATCCTCGGCCAAGGTGTTGCCCTCTTCGCTCGAAGCAAAACCGCATTGCGGCGAGAGGCAAAGCTGATCGAGCGAAACATATTTCGCCGCTTCATCGATCCGCCGCTTGATCAAGTCCTTCGATTCGAGCTTGCCGGTCTTGGTGGTCACAAGGCCAAGCACCACCATGCGGTCCTTCGGCACCAGACGGAGCGGCTCGAACGAGCCGGCGCGTTCGCTGTCGTATTCCATGAAATAACCATGCACCTTGATACGGTTGAACAACACTTCGGCCACCGGCTCGTAGCCGCCCGAACCCATGAAGGTTGAGCGGTAATTTCCCCGGCACATGTGCATGGTGATGGTCATGTCTTTTGGGATATCGGACATCGCGGCGTTGATGAGGTCGGCGTAGGTATTCGTTAGCTTTTCCGGATCGTCACCGCGCTCCTGTTGCCGTGCGCGGTATTGCGGATCGCACAGCATGGCGATGAATACTTCATCGAGCTGCAGATAGCGGCACCCGGCATTGGCAAACGCGCGCACCGCCTTGGCATAGGCCTTGCCGAGATCGGCGAAGAACTGATCGAGCGACGGATAGGACTCCGTCGTCACCGACTCGCGTCCCGTGCGCCCATAAAGCGCCGACGGCGCCGGGATCGTCATCTTCGGCGTCGCATTGGTCTGTGCCTTGACGAACTTGAAATGATCCAGCATCGGGTGGCCGGAAAATCTGACCTTGCCGACGATGCGCGCACCCTCGGCGCGCGTCTGCAGGCCCTGGAACGCGATGCCCTGATCCATGACGTAGTGCTCGGCCCCGTCGAGCCCCCAGAGGAAATCGAGATGCCACCAGGAGCGGCGGAATTCGCCATCGGTAATCGATTGCAGCCCGGCCTCTTCTTGCCTCTTGATGACCCGCGTGATCTCGCGGTCCTCAATCGCCTTGAGCTGCTCCGCGCTGATTTCACCCTTCGCGCTCCGCGCGCGGGCCGCTTTGAGCGCTGCCGGCCGCAACAGGCTACCGACATGGTCGGCGCGAAACGGCGGTCGTGATCGTTGCATGACACAAGCCTCGCAAAATTAAATGTTACTAGCCCCACACCTCGCTGGCGAGTTCGACGATCTCGCGCATCTTCGCCCATTGCTGCTCCTCGGTGAGGATGTTGCCCTCCTCGGTCGAGGCAAAACCGCATTGCGGGCTCAACGCGAGCTGTTCGAGCGGGGCGAATTTTGCCGCCTCTTCGATGCGGCGCCTGACATCGCTCTTCTTCTCCAGCGTACCGCTCTTGGAAGTAATAAGACCAAGCACCGCGATCTTCTTGCCCTTGGGCAGAAAGCGCAGCGGCTCGAATCCGCCGGCGCGATCGGTGTCGTATTCGAGGAAATAGCCGTCATATTTGCATTCGCCGAACAGCCGCTCGGCCACCGGCTCGTAGCCGCCGGAGGCAATCCAGGTCGAGCGGAAATTGCCGCGGCAGATATGCGTGGTGATCACCATGTCCGCGGGCTTGCCCTCAAGCGCGCCGTTAATGACGCGGGTGTAGTCCTCGGCCAGCCGGTCGGTGTTGAGTCCGCGGTCCTTGGCTTTTTTCATTTCCTCCTTCGAGCACAAATAAGCCCAGGCGGTATCGTCGAACTGCAAATAGCGGCAGCCGGCGTCGTAGAACGAGCGCACCGCCTGCCGGTAGGCCTGGGAGAGATCGTCGAAGATCGCGTCGCGGCTGTCGTAGAATTTTTTGTCGACCGCGCCCGGCTCCAGCCGGAAGTGCATCACGGTCGGGCTCGGGATGGTCATCTTCGGCGTCACCTTGGTGTGCGCCTTGACGAACTTAAAATGCTCAAGGAACGGATGATTGGAAAATCCGATCTTGCCCTTGACGCGAACGCTCAGCGGCTTGGTCTGCATGCCTTGAAACTGAATACCGTGATCGAGTTCATAGAGCTCGGCGCCGTCGAGCATGCCGAAGAAGTCGAAATGCCACCACGAGCGCCGGTACTCGCCGTCGGTCGCAAGCTGCAAGCCGACCTCTTCCTGCTTCTTGATCAGCTTTTCGATCTCGAGATCCTCCACCGCCTTGAGCTCGGCGGTGCCGATCGCGCCCTTCTCGCGTTTGGCGCGGGCATCCTTGATCGCCGTCGATCGCAGAAAACTCCCGACATGATCGGCGCGGTAAGGTGGCGAAGTTCTTTTCATTGGGTTCCTCCTTACGACTCTGCGGCGCTTCGAAATTCGCGGCAGCGCCCTCTATGCGGGGACCGCACAAAATCCGATGCACGCTGGGCGAGGATCGATCGGCTCGTCAAGCCAAAACGGGGCAGCACTTGCGGTTTTTGCGTGGGATTCTTCCCATGCCCACGGTTCCCGAGCGGCCATGACGGTGCCCCTCCCCACGCCCTTTCCCGCTGGCCGCAATAAGCTAAAAAGCCGCATGGCGACGGACTTCCGTACCTTGCGCTGTTTCCAGCTTTCGCCCTAATATCAGACCAAACCAGCTGGCAACAAGCTAGGCCAAGTCAAACAACCATCGTCCAGGAGGAAACCCCATGTTCAAGCGCATACTTGCAGCCTCCGCTGCATTGGCCATCTCTGTCGCCTGCGCGCAGGCGCAGGAAATTAAAGTCGGCGTCAATCTGCCCTATACCGGCATCGGCGCCGAGTTTGCCCAACTCGTCGACCGCGGCATGGAGCAGTATCTCAAACTCAATCCCGATGCGCTCAAGCCCTATACCATCAAGCTGATCAAGCGCGACGTGAAAAACCCGGGCGGCAACGACGCGCGAGTGGCGGTGCAAGAACTTTTGACCCAGGATAACGTCGATATCGTAGCCGGCTGGATATATTCGCCGAATGCGATCGCCTCGGCACCGGTGGTGACCGCCGGCAAGAAGCTCGCCGTCATCATGAACGCCGGCACCGCGCACATCACCACCATGTCGCCGTACTACGTGCGGACATCCTTCAGCATGTGGCACTCCGGCTATCCGTTGGGCGAAGCCGCCGCCAAGCAGCTCAACGCCAAGACCGCGGTGATCGGCTTTTCCGACTTCCCGCCCGGCAGAGACGAACGCGACGCGTTCAAACGCTCGTTCGAAGGCGCCGGCGGAAAAGTCATCGACGAAATTCCGATGGGCGGTCCGGCGCAGGTGCCGGATTTCACGCCTTTCTTCCAACGCGCCAAGGACAAGAAACCCGACGTGTTCTTCGTGTTCATCCCAGCCGGCGACCACGCGGCCGCCGTCGTCAAGACCTACGGCGCGCTCGGCATGCGCGAGGCTGGCATCAAATTGATCGGCCCGGGCGACATCACCCAAGACACCAAGCTGCAGGCGATGGGGGACGCGGCCCTCGGCCTCATCACCATGCATCATTACCATGCCGACCTGGATAACCCGGAGAACAAGCGCTTCGTAGCGTCTTGGAAGGCGTCCTATGGACCCAATTCCACGCCCGACTTCATGGCGGTGGGCGGCTATGACGGCATGGCGGCGATCGTCCATGCGATCAAAGCGACGCAGGGCAAGCCCGACGGTGAAGCGGCGCTCGCCGCGCTCAAGGGCTGGAAATTCAACAGTCCGCGCGGTCCGATCAGCATCGATCCCGACACGCGTGACATCATCATGAACGAGTACATGTCGGAAGTAATCAAGAAGGATGGCCGACTGTTCCAAAAGGTTCTGGAGACCATCCCGAACGTGAAGGATCCCTGCAAGGCCCTCAAGGTTGGTCCGTGCGCGGGTCCGAGCAACTGATCGCTCGACTCTCGCTCTTCAACACCACCGCCGCTCCGATGTCCGGAGCGGCGGTTTTTATTGCGGGGCAGTCCTGCGACTCCCCCTCTGCTTGCAGTTTGCGTTGCCGGCGCTAGGGCCTTATGGGTTTAGATTGGATCGGAGCTGGGCCCTAGCTTTTTGTTTGCGCATGATCTTTTCCGAAAACCGGTTCCCACTTTTCGGGATCATGCGCTAGTATGCGCCACCATTACCTTTGGCCGCGCCGGCCGATCGGGGGATGTAACGCGGCAATCGCACCGGACAGTGCCTATTGCCCATTCTTTTAGCGGAACTTTTCGTGATCTTTGGCATCGATTTCGCCAGCATGATTTTGGGCGGACTGGCCGCCGGCATGGTGCTGTTCATCGTCTCGGTCGGCTTGTCCGTGACGATGGGGCTGATGGGCTTTGTCAATCTCGCACACGGTGCCTTTGCCATGCTCGGCGGCTACGTCATCGTGCTGGCGATGCGGCACTGGGGCATTGGTTTCGTGCCCGCACTCGCCATCGGATTCATCATCACAGCGGCGGTGAGCATGGCGTTCGAGCGGTTGCTCTATGCCCGGCTCTACAAGGCGCCCGAACTCGACCAGGTGCTTTTCACCATCGGCCTGGTATTCATCTTCATTGCCGCGGTGACGCTGGGCGTCGGCCCGGAAAACCAGCCGGTCACGTTGCCGACGACGCTGCGCGGTCAACTCGATCTCGGCCTCTTCCAGTACCGGACTTATAGTATTTTTCTGATCGCGGCCGGCGTGGTGATCGTGCTCGGGCTCTGGCTCGGTTTTGAGCGTACGCGCTTTGGCGCGCAGATCCGCGCGGCCGTCGATAACCGACGCATGGCAGAGTCGCTCGGCATCAATATCGACCGGCTGTTTTCCATCACCTTTGCCTTCGGCAGCGGCATGGCGGCGCTCGGCGGCGGACTCGGCGCTGAGTTCATTGGCCTCGATCCGCAATATCCGCTGAAATATCTCGTCTTTTTCCTGATCGTGGTCGCGGTCGGCGGACCCGGTCGCATTGTCGGCGCGTTCTACGCCGCCGCGATCATCGGCGTGCTCGATTTTGCGCTCAAGCTCTACATCCCCAAGGGCGGCACGCTGTTCATTTACGCACTGACCATCCTGCTGCTGCTGTGGCGCCCGCAAGGGTTGTTCGGGAAATCGGCATGAGCGCGCCCGTATCGCTGCTTGAGCATCCCGCGGCGCGTGAGCTCACGCACCGTCACCGCGTCCGCTACTGGGAGCCATTGCCCTGGATCCTGGCGCTCGCGTTCTATTTTGCGTTTCCGCGCCATCTCGGATTCGGCACCGAACTTCTGGTCACAATCCTGTTTGCAATCTCGCTCGATCTCGCGCTCGGTTACGCCGGCATTGTCACGCTCGGTCATGCGGCGTTTTTCGGCGCCGGCGCCTATACCGCCGGCATGTTGGCTTACCACGGCCTCTGGAACGAGCCGATCACCGGCCTGATTGCCGGA
>CAZNSG010000227.1:0-17235 GCA_964575715.1 uncultured Hyphomicrobiales bacterium
GTGCCGATCCCGCCCGGCAGCGCGACGAAGGCGTCCGCATGCTCGAACATGAGCTGCTTGCGCTCATGCAGGCTGCGCGTGACGATCAGCTCTTGCACAGCCGTCAACGCATGTTCCCGCTCTTTCAGAAACTCCGGGATGATGCCGGTCACTTTGCCACCATGGTCGATGACCGCCTTTGCAATCGCCCCCATCAGCCCGATCGAGCCGCCGCCGTAGACCAGGCCGATCTTGTTTTGCGCCAGATTTTTTCCCAACGCGCGCGCGGCCGCGCCGAACGCCGGGTCGGCGCCCGGGCCCGACCCGCAAAAGACGCAAATTTTCCGTATTTCGCTCATGCGTTCAGATTTAACCTTGCCGCTGTGACCTGGATTCGGTGTCCCGTCGATGTGCCCGTTTATGCGCCAAGAGGGCCTAACAAACTGCCCACATGGCGCCCCTGCCACCAATGGGGGTATGTAAGCATTGCTGCGGTAAAAATCTCCTATATGTATGGCGCTGGACGGTCTGCCCGCCTTGCGGTCCGTCACCATTTTACGGGCCGCCAATGACCGATACCCACGTTCGATCGCCGCACGCCATGCGGCGCGAGGTCTCCACCGCCGGTGGGGCGCTAATCCCAACGCTTGCGAGTCTTTGGCCCTATATCTGGCCGACCGACCGGCGCGACCTGAAATGGCGGGTTGGCTACGCGACGCTGCTCCTGTTTGCAGCCAAATTCGCAACGCTTGCGGTGCCGTTCACCTTCAAATGGGCGGTCGATGCGCTGACCGGGCAGGGCAGCGCGCCGGTCGCGCCCGATTCCTGGCTGACTTGGGTGATCGCCGCGCCGATCGCGATGACCTTTGCTTATGGCGTCATGCGCATCCTGATGGCGGCTCTCACGCAATTGCGCGACGGCCTGTTCGCCAAGGTGGCGATGCATGCGGTGCGCCGCCTTGCCATTCTCACCTTCGAGCACATGCACCAGCTCTCGCTGCGCTTCCATCTCGAGCGCAAGACCGGCGGGCTCACCCGTGTGCTCGAGCGCGGGCGTAACGGCATCGAGACCATCGTGCGCATGGTGATCCTGCAAGCCGCGCCGACAGTCGTGGAAGTGGCGCTGATCGTCCCGGTTCTGCTCTATCTGTTCGACTGGCGCTATGTTGCGGTGATCCTGGTCACGGTTGCACTCTACATGTGGTTCACTTACGTCGCGACCGAGTGGCGCATCAACATTCGCCGCAAGATGAACGAGAGCGACTCCGACGCCAATACCAAGGCGATCGATTCATTGCTCAATTTTGAGACGGTGAAATATTTTTCTTCTGAGGAGCGCGAGACGGCGCGCTATGATCGCGCGATGGCGCGCTACGAGGACGCCAGCGTCAAAGCCTATACCTCGCTCTCCATCCTTAACGCCGGCCAGGCCGCGATCTTTACCGTCGGGCTAGGCCTTACGATGGTCATGTGCGCCATCGGGATCAAGGAGGGCACCAACACCATTGGCGATTTCGTGATGATCAACGCGATCATGATCCAGCTCTACCAGCCGCTTAATTTCATGGGCATGATCTATCGCGAGATCAAGCAGGCCACCATCGACATCGAATTCATGTTCTCGATCCTCAAGCGCAAGCCCGAGATCGAGGACAGCCCGGGCGCCAAGCCGCTGAAAGTCAGCGCCGGCATCGTTCGCTTCGACAACGTGGCCTTCGCCTATGAACCGGCGCGGCAAATCTTGCGGGGTGTGAGTTTTGAAGTTCCCGCCGGCAAGACCGTGGCGATCGTCGGGCCTTCGGGCGCCGGCAAGTCCACCATCTCGCGGCTCTTGTTCCGCTTCTACGACGTGACCGGCGGCCGCATCCTCATCGACGGGCAGGACATCAGCGGCGTGACGCAGAAATCACTGCGCGCCGCCATTGGCATGGTGCCGCAGGACACGGTGCTGTTCAACGACACCATCCGCTACAACATCCGCTACGGCCGCTGGGAGGCGAGCGATGCCGAGGTCGAGGAAGCCGCGCGGCTGGCGCAGATCGATTCCTTCATCCGCGTATCGCCGCACGGCTACGAGACCGAAGTGGGCGAGCGCGGCTTGAAACTCTCGGGCGGCGAGAAACAGCGCGTCGCCATCGCCCGTACCATTCTCAAAGCCCCGCCGATCCTGCTGCTTGACGAGGCGACATCGGCGCTCGACAGCCACACCGAGCGCGATATCCAGGATGCGCTCGATCGCGTTTCGAAGAACCGCACCACGCTGGTCATCGCGCATCGGCTCTCGACCATCGTCGGTGCCGACGAGATCATCGTGCTCGATGCCGGCACGATCGTGGAGCGCGGCACCCACCATCAGCTCCTCGCCAAGGGCGGTCTCTATGCCAGCATGTGGAACCGTCAGCGCGAAGCCGAAGCAGCGCGCGAGAAGCTTGCCATGGTCGAGGATGAGCCGGTCGCGCCCAACCGCAATCCGCCGCCCGTTGCCGACACGCTCGTCCCAGCCGAGACGGTAGCGCCGGCCGCCGCGGCGGAGTAATGATAAGCGTTCAAGAAGTAGTGCAAAAAGTAATTACCGACTCTGAGCAAGATTGCAGTCTTGTTTTCCCCTCGCCCCCTCTGGGGGAGAGGGTGGCTCGGCCGTAGGCCGAGCCGGGAGAGGGGGATGAGTCTCAGTACGGCCAAAAAATTACGACGGAACATGACCGACGCCGAACGCCGGATTTGGTATCGGCTTCGCGCTCATCGTTTCGAAGGAATCAAATTCAAACGGCAGGTTCCAATCGGCTCCTACGTTGTCGATTTTGCGTGTCTTAATCACAAACTTGTCGTTGAACTCGACGGCGGTCAGCACTCAGATGCATCAAGAGATCGATATCGCGATGAATGGCTCAGAGAAAATGGCTTTCGCGTTCTTCGATTCTGGAATAATGATGTTCTTAAAAATACCGATGCTGTGCTTTTAGAGATATTGAGCGCTCTTCAGAGTTTCGAGCCTCGCCCCCTCTCCCGGCGCGCTGCGCGCGCCACCCTCTCCCCGTTGGGGAGAGGGGAAAAGTTTTGAACTCGCGTCGGTTTTCATCAGCTAGAATCTCCATGTCCATCGCCGACACCATCCGCTCCCAGCTCGCGCCCATTCATCCCGAGGGCTATCCGTTTGTCGGCGGCTTGGCGTTCTTGAGCCTGATCCTGTTCTGGCTCTGGCCGCCGCTTGGCTGGATCGGCACGGTAGTGACCATCTGGTGCGCCTATTTCTTCCGCGATCCGGCCCGCGTCACGCCCGAGCGTGACGGACTGATTGTCGCGCCCGCTGACGGCCGCATAAGCCAGATTGTGCTGGCGGTGCCGCCGAGCGAGCTGGGTTTGAGCGCGCGGCCGCTGCCGCGCATATCGATTTTCATGAGCGTATTCGATTGCCATGTGAACCGCAGTCCGGTGACCGGCAGCCTTGAGCATATGGTCTATCGCGCCGGCAAGTTCATCAGCGCCGATCTCGACAAAGCAAGCGAGGACAACGAGCGCAACGGCCTCGTGATCGCCACGGCGGGCTCACGCATCGGCGTGGTGCAGATCGCAGGGTTGATTGCGCGGCGCATCGTGCCGTTTGTGCGCCAAGGCCAGCAGCTGCAGGCGGGCGAGCGCATCGGCATGATCCGCTTCGGCTCGCGCGTGGACGTCTATCTGCCCGAGAACACTTGGCCGCTGATTGCCGAGGGCCAGCGCGCGATCGCGGGCGAAACCGTCATCGCCGACCTGCGTCCGGCCGATCTGGGCCGCAATTTCCGCACGAGTTGAGGCAATATCGCGGTTCTTTCGCCGCCATAGAATCGTCTTAAGGCAGATGATATATTGCCGGCATGATCTTTTCCCCCTTCGAGCCCGATCGTCCCGGAACGCGGCGCCGGCGCTTCCGTGCCATTCCAGTACGCACGCTGCTGCCCAATGTCATCACGCTGCTGGCGCTGTGCGCAGGCCTTACCGCCATCCGGCTTGCGAGCGAGCAGAAATTCGAGTGGGCGCTTGCGGCGGTGGTTTTTGCCGCCCTGCTCGACGGCATCGATGGCCGCATTGCCCGCATGCTCAAAGGAACTTCGCGGTTCGGTGCCGAGCTCGACAGCCTCGCCGATTTCGTCAATTTCGGTGTTGCGCCCGCGCTGATCCTCTACCAGTGGGGCTTAAACGAATTCAAATCGGTCGGATGGATTGCCGCCCTGGTGTTTGCGCTCTGCGCAGCGCTGCGCCTTGCCCGCTTCAACGTGATGATCGAGGACCCCAATCGGCCGGCCTGGACGGGAAATTTCTTCGTTGGCATTCCCGCGCCGGCGGGCGCCATCACCGTGCTGTTGCCGATCTATTTGCAGTTTCTGTTTCCGAATCTGCCGCATTATCTGCTCGTGATGCCATTCGCGTTTCTCTATACGCTCGCCATCGCGCTGCTGATGATATCGCGGCTGCCGGTGTTTTCCGGCAAACGTGTCGGCAAACGCGTGCCGCCCGAAATGGTGTTGCCGGTTATTGTCTTTGTGGTGATGTTCTTCGCGTTGCTCGTTTCATATCCATGGGAAGTGCTCACCCTCGGCACGCTTGCCTTCCTCGCATGCCTGCCGCTCGGCTGGCTGTCCTATCGTGAGCATGAGCGCAAAGCCGCGGCGGCGACGTCTCAGACGCTACCGACGGGCGATGACGCGCCGGCATTGGCGCCCACGTCGGCGCCGGCCAACGAAGATCCCGAACGTCCGGCGCGGCTCAATTGAGCCATAAGTGCGTTCACGCGCGTCTTCGACGCGCTAAGGCGATAACGATCCATGCCGCTCGCTAAACAAGTCATTCCTGCCGCTGATCGCAAAGGCGGTCGCATCGTCGACACGCTCATCCTTACCTTCGCGCAGCGCACGGCCCAGCGCGGATTTCTATTTGGCGTCAACGGCACCTGCATCGAGCTCGACTTCGCCGAGCCGGTTCGCTTGCGCCATGACGATGCGCTCCTCCTCGATGACGGCGGCTTCGTCGAGGTGGTGGCGGAGGCCGAGCCGTTGCTTGAGGTACGCGTCGCGGATCCCGTGGCGCTCGCCCGGCTCGCCTGGACTCTCGGCGATTGCCACGTGCCGATCGAAATAATACCCAACCGCCTGCGCCTGCGCCGCGAACCTCAGCTCGAAGAACTGCTGCAGGCCTCTGGCGCGAAAGTCGTCGCCATCGAGGCACCGTTCGAGCCCCATGACAGTGCCCATGACAGTGCCCATGCCGGCGCGCCTGCCGGGACCCCCGATCCTCATCACGATCACCACCACCACGACCATGCCCACGGCCATGATCATCACCATGATCATCACCATGATCTTCACGAGCATGGCCATGACCACGGCAATGACCACGGCAATGACCACGGCCATCATCACGATCAAAAACGGCGCTGAACGATTGGCCGATCGCGGCTTGAGCCCGCGGCGGCCACGCGCTACCAAGACCATATGGATCGTCTGAAAGATAAGATCGTGCTCATCGCGGGCGCGGCCGGAGCGATCGGCGGCGCGGTGGCGCAGGCCGTGCGCAAGGCCGGCGGAATGGCCCTCACCAGCGATCTCGCCGCTCAAGCCGGCATCGACTATATGCTCGATGTCACTTCGGAAGCCGATTGGCAGCGCACCATCGGCGCGATCGGCCGCAAGCACGGTCGTCTCGATGGTTTGGTCAATGCCGCAGGCTTAGCCAAGCTCGGCAACATCGAGGAGACCGAATTTGCCGACTGGCGCAAAATTCTCTCCGTCAACCTCGACGGCACGTTCCTCGGCTGCAAGCACGCCTTCGCGCTGCTCAAAGTCAACGGCGGCGCGATCGTCAATCTCTCGTCGGTCTTGGGACTGGTCGGCGGGCAGAATTTCGTGGCCTATGGCGCCTCAAAAGGCGGAGTGCGCCTGCTCACCAAAGCGGTCGCCCTGCACGGCGCCCGGCTCGACCCGCAGGTGCGCGCCAACTCGGTCCATCCGGCCTTTCTCGAAGGATCGATGGTCGACAATATTCTGGCGCAAACCGAACGTCCCGACGGCGCGCGCGCGCGCATCACCCGCGACATTCCGCTCGGCCGCTTTGGCACCGCCGCCGAGGTGGCGGACATGTGCGTCTATCTGCTGTCCGATGAATCGTGCTTTGTCACCGGCGCCGAATTCGTCATCGACGGCGGGCTGACGGCGCGTTAACGAGCGATCGAACCAGTCTGGCGAACGGCGTTGCTGCGCAGCGGCCAAGCAATCGATCATCCGCGGTAACGAATTGGCAGTTCCGCTGCTCTGCCAGCGCAAGATAAAAGCAGTCATAGATCGGGTGCCGTAACTCAAGCGCGATCGCAAATGCGCGATCCTTCAGCTCGACGGAGGGCACAATTTCATTGAAGAGTGTTGCTGCCTCCAACACGACCATGGTTGCCTTTTCTGTGGACCCGCGATCAAATGTCACGTACTTCCAAAATGCATTGGCGATTTCCGGAATCACCAGATCGGGAGCAATCACGTTCTCGTCCAGCGGCAGTACGCCCGCTGCGAGATCGACGCCATCTGGATCGAGGAACCAGCGCACAACGACGCTCGCGTCAACGACCAGCGTCATTCGTCGAACTCGTCATCGCGTCCGTATCTAATAGCCGCGCGAACGTCGAAGTTCTTAACCGGCACCGAGATTGCGTGGATACGCCGGATCAAGGCGAGTTTTTCCGCTGGACTTAAGGGAGCGGCCGCCGTGAGTAGGTCACGCAGTTCGTGCTCAAGCGAATGGCCTTTGTTTTCCGCTTTTTTCTTTAAGCGTTCAATGACACGGTCATCGAGATTGCGGACAAGCACCTGTCCCATGGCAAAAGTTTCCAATGCTATCAAAAATGATAGCATCGCATTCGTGCGATGTCAAGGATATTCATTTCGCCAGCGGATACCCCGGCATCAACTCATAGGGATGTGCCCAGCGCGGCAGTGCCTTGATGCGATCGAGCCAGGCATCGATGTTCTTGTGCTCAGCGCGGATATCGAAACCGAATTCCTCGGCCGGATAGTAGAGATAGGCGCAAAGCGACAGATCCGCGATGGTCGGCCGCTCGCCCAGGATGAAGGCGTGCGCCGCAAGCCGTTTATCGACAATGGCGAGATTGCCATCGATGCGGCCCTTGAGAAAGGCGAGCACCGCCGGATCAGGCGCGGTCTTGGCGAAGTTTTTCAAAAAACGATACGGCCCGAGAAAACCGTTGACCTTCTGATTGTCGAAGATGATCCAGCGCAAGACTTCGAGCCGCTCGTCCTCGTCCTGCGGCGCGAACTGGCCCGAGCGCTCCGCTAGATACGTGAGGATAACGCCGGACTGGCTGAGTTTTTTCGCCCCGTGCACGAGCACTGGGACCTCGCCCATTTCGTTGACCTCGGCGCGGTATTTGGGCGTGCGCGTCTCGCCGCCCTTGAAAAAGTCGACCCAGATCGGCGCCCAGTCCGCCCCGATCAGGTTGAGCATCAGTGCACAGCGGTACGCATTTCCCGATTGGGCGAAGCAATAGAGTTGATAATCCGGCATGGAACTGACTTCCTATGACGCCAGGGCGCGTCGAACGGCGCCGGGCTCCCGATCGATGACCCGCAGGAGCGTTTCCATGGCGGCGTCCGGTCGCCGACGCCCCTGTTCGTAGGCCTCCATGGTCCGCGCTGGAATGCGGAACTGCCGTTGAAACTCTCTGGTCGAGCGCGCGACCTTGCGGCGGATTTCCCGGATGCGCTTGGGCGTCAGCACATTGTCCGGTACTTCATAGCTGTCGAGTTCGATTTCGCCGCGCAAATAGGCGGCAAGCTCCTTGAACGCTGCTTCAAGGTCTCTGCCGAATTTAGTGCGTTTCGCTTTTTCTTTTTTTTTCATGAAGTGCCTCAAGTCTTAAGGAATTCGATTGCATGCAATATTGCTCTACGGTCATCGGAGGTGAGATCGTCCTTTTGGTTTTTCGAATAGGCCAGCAGGAATGCAAGGACTTTCCGCTCGAACATCACATAATAGACGACCCTGCCGCCCCCTCGCTTGCCCATTCCTGGCTTGGCGATGCGCGCCTTGCGGGCGCCACGAAGGCCGGGAATGAGAGGGTGAGAATCTGGCCTAGCCAGCACCGATTCTTCGGCATTCCGTATCGCGTCCTCGGTGAAGCCCATGGCCTTCATTGGCTCAAGGTAGGACTTCAGGCGAATGACCCTCATTCGGCTATATTACTACAATGACGTACAACGTCAATGTCGTACATACGCCAGGGTCAGCGCGCGAGCATGATCCGCTCGCCCGAAGTCGCCTGGCCTTCGAACCACATTCCAGTCCCGGTGGGCGAAAGCTGCGCCAATTGCTCGCCATTGTGATCGCGGATGATCACGTTGCCTTCTTCGATCGTCCACTTCCGGCTGGTGTAGAAGCTGCCGGGGCAGCCGCCTTCCGGCGCGATCGTGCCTTCGGTCGATTTCACCGCGCCGCTGAAATTCATCCCGCATTGCCCGCGGTTGGGCGAAGTGAGCATCCACCGGCCAGCCATGTTGACGATCGGCTGCGGTGGTTTTTCCTTAGTGCTACCCGGCCATTGCCAGTCGGAAAAGCGGTCGCCGGCGCAGCCCGCGACCGACATGATCATCAGCAGAAGCGCCGGCGCGTAGATTACAGGTCTGAATTTGCCCATGGCTGTTCGCTCACTCTCATGGCTCTCTTATGGCTGTTGCTTCACTTCATGGTTGGGATGACGAATTCCGCGCCCTCCTTGACGCCCGAAGGCCAGCGCGCGGTGACGGTCTTGGTCTTGGTATAAAAGCGGATCGAATCCGTTCCGTGCTGGTTGAGGTCGCCAAAGCCAGAGCGCTTCCATCCGCCGAAAGTATGGTAGGCAAGCGGCACCGGAATGGCAAAGTTCACGCCCACCATGCCGACCTGAACGCGGCTGACGAAATCGCGCGCGGTGTCGCCGTCGCGGGTGAAGATCGCGACGCCGTTGCCGTATTCATGTTCCGACGGTAGCCGCACTGCCTCTTCGTAATCCTTGGCACGCACCACCGAGAGCACCGGCCCGAAAATCTCTTCCTTGTAGATGCGCATGTCGGGTGTGACCTCATCGAACAGGCAGCCGCCCATGAAATTGCCGTTCTCGTAGCCTTGCAGTTTGAAATTGCGGCCATCCACCACGAGCTTGGCGCCTTCCTTGATGCCCAGTTCGACGTAGCTCTTCACCTTGTCGAGATGCGCCCGCGTCACCATCGGCCCGTAATCGGCTTGCGGATCGCTCGATGGGCCAATCTTGAGGTTCTCCACCCGCGGGATCAGCTTTTCCAACAAAATATCGGCAGTCTTCTTGCCCACCGGCACCGCCACCGAGATTGCCATGCAGCGCTCGCCGGCCGAGCCATAGCCCGCCCCCACCAGCGCATCCACGGCCTGATCGATATCGGCGTCCGGCATCACGATCATATGGTTCTTGGCGCCGCCGAAGCACTGCACGCGCTTTCCGCGCGCGCAGCCGGTGGAATAGATGTACTGCGCGATCGCCGAGGAGCCGACGAAACCGATCGCCTGGATGCGCGGATCGGTCAGGATCGTGTCGACCGCTTCCTTGTCGCCGTTGACCACATTGAGCACGCCCGCCGGCAATCCCGCCTCCAGGAGCAGTTCGGCCAGCCGCATCGGCACGGAAGGGTCGCGCTCCGACGGCTTCAGGATGAAGGCGTTGCCGCAGGCGATCGCAGGCGCAAATTTCCACATCGGGATCATGGCCGGGAAATTGAACGGCGTGATCCCCGCCACCACACCGAGCGGCTGGCGGACGGAGTACAGATCGATTCCCGGACCGGCGGCTTCGGTGAAATCGCCCTTGAGCAGATGCGGGATGCCGCAGGCGAATTCCACCACTTCCAGCCCGCGCTGAATATCGCCCTTGGAGTCGGCGAATGTCTTGCCGTGTTCGGAAGAAAGCAGCTTGGCCAGGCTGTCGAATTCCTTTTGCGCAAGTTCGAGGAACTTGAACAACACCCGTGCGCGCCGCTGCGGGTTGGTGGCGGCCCAGGCCGGCTGCGCCGCTTCGGCCACCGCGATCGCATGCTCGACCTCGGAGCGTTTTGCGAACGCGACCTTGGCCTGCACTTCGCCCGTATTGGGATTGAACACATCTCCGTATCGTCCGGAAATACCCGCGATCTCCTTGCCGCCGATAAAATGCCCGATCATGCGCATGGCGTCCTCCTACGAACACGCGGCGCTTCCTGCGCCGTCAACAATTCCTTAAGCACTGTCAAATAGCGCAAGCCGGCTCCGGCGGAAAGCCCGCCCCAGGGCGCTGCCACACGGCGCGCCCCCGAGCTCTGCCTGTTTTGCCTTTAGATTCCATTAAGTGGGTTTGAAAAAATATGGCTTCGCTTCAATTGCTTGCGGAAGGGTAGACACTTTTCTCCGACGAGGTTAGACACTTCGATTCTCATTTTGTTCGATCCCGCAGCTTGATGATAGCCGAGCGCGCCAGCTCTTTCTGGTCGGCCGCCGCCGTGTAGCGTTCTATCTCTTTCAGGCTACGGTGGCCGCTTATCGCTGCAATTTGTTTTGAGGTTGCGCCATCCTCTGCGAGCCGTCGCAGCAGTGCTTTGCGCAAGCCGTGCGGCACACAATGATCTGGAAGCCCCGCGGCTACGGCGGCGCGTCGGATAAGCAGTGTGAGTGTGGGCCGCTTGATTGGTCGGCCATATTGATCACCGATCAAATAGATGCCATTCGCCGGACCGGCCTTCAAAGCATCGGCGAGGGCAGGGTGTATCGGGATATGAAGTTCGGTACCGGTTTTTTGCTGTACCACACGGATCGCGCCGCCCGTAATATCTGACCTCCGCATACGCACCACGTCACCGCCGCGCTGGTTGCTGTAGAGCAGGACCGCAAAGGCAAGCCGTTCCCGCGTGCCGAGCGGCCATTTTTTCTCATAGGCTTCCAGTTCTGCGTCCGTCCATG
This sequence comes from uncultured Hyphomicrobiales bacterium, assembly GCA_964575715.1. Taxonomy (GTDB): domain Bacteria; phylum Pseudomonadota; class Alphaproteobacteria; order Rhizobiales; family Xanthobacteraceae; genus PNAI01. The sequence goes on from CAZNSG010000227.1 coordinate 10,957, forward strand.
TGTGGTGCGTCCCGATCTTGTAGGGCTTGACGCCACTGAACGGATTATCATTGCGCCAGCCCGTATCGATGGCAAAGCACATCACGCGCTTGAGCACAGCGCCGGCGAGATTAGCCATCCCGGGGCGCGTTAGGCCGATAGTCTCGATGATCTTTCGCGCCTTGTCGCGCGGCATGTCGCGCACAAGCCTGTGACCGTGCTCCCGTGCGACCGGGTCGAGTGCGAAGTGATAGAGCTTCTTTGACGACGGCTTGAGGTTTGCGAACTCGATTGAACCAAAATAGCTCGCAATAAGGGCACCTAATGTCCCGTGTCCATGACGCATCGCCGGTGACGACTTCGTTTCCATGGCGGCGTCATAGGCTGTGGCAAATTCTGAGGTTCCCGGCACCCCAGGCAAGGGAATGGATTTGCGCCCCCTTCGGCGGAAATAGCGGCGCACGTGGCCGTGCCGGTCTCGGTATTCCTTGACATAGGGGATGCGGATTTGCGTCATCAGGCGTCATCCCAGGAATTGCACACGGGTAGTGCATTTTCTGTCGGAAGGGCGTCGAAAGCCATATCAAGGGCGTGGATGTCCCATACTTTTCGACCGTCGATCCGGTGGGGTTTTGGCATCCGGCCATCGGCTATCATTTCGTCGAATTTGGTTGTGCCGATCCCGACGTACATCGCGGCCTCCACCCGAGAAAGTCCGCGCCGCGGGATGGGCCTCGACTCGGAGAGCATGGCGCGAGTGGTCATTTGAACCTCGCCATCAGCTCGCGGCACACCTGTTTCTCGCGCGCCAGTACGGTGCGGAACGCGGCCTGGTCGAGCCGCTCCTCGACCGCCTCGCGCACGATGTGCTCCAGCATATCCGGCGGAATTGCTTCTGCCTGACAGGTCTCACCGGCGAAGGCCCTGCCGTCGCCGGGCTTGGGAGGCGCTGTCGACAGATTAAGCACCACCATCTGAGCCGGAGTTACGGCAAGCCGTATAAATCTAACCCCAATTTCAGAACGTCGGGCAAAATTCTCAACATCTTCAGCAAGTGCCGAGAAGATGTGTACGCCACTTGGGTCGTGGTCGCCGATGTGCAACACCTCGGCATTGCGGTCGTGTTTATAGCCGTCCCGAGTGAGGCGCGAGGCCAATCGATGCTTCTCTGTGACGCTATCAAAGCCGCCTGACGAAAGCACCGGCAAGCCGTAATAATCTGCAACCCGCGCAATCTGCGGCGCCATTCCCGCAGCCTCACACATCAATACAATCGTGGTGGGCTGGCCTTCCGTCCGGTCGAGCCGCAGCTCTTCCGCGTTCTGGCGCACGCTATCCAGGAAATGATCCGGTCCGTTCCAGTAGTTTGGCTCAATGCTGGCGCCACCATCATCTCGGATGTCCTCCATCGAAATGAGTTCGGCTCGGCGGGCGCGGTTTAATGTCTCGCACAAGCGCGCATAGGCGGTCTCGGTCTTGTCATACTCGTGCGCGCCCACCAAACGATAGAAAACCTGGCGGCAGGTGAGGGGCAGATAGTTGCGGTATTCCTCAAGCACGCTCCCAATCTGGTCGAGCAGCATTCGCGTCGCTGTCTGTGGACGCCAAGGTGCGAAGCCGCGCACGCGAGTGGCTCGTCGCTCGGCTCCGCCGAGCAGTGTAGTGATCTCGGCGGCGGAGCTTGGCGCGGGATCGGGAAAATTCATTTGGTGGCATCCCGAGCAGTGGGTGGCACAAGCCCAATCGCGATCAATGCTGTGTCGGCAGCACCTCGCCAACGCTTCCCAAAGGAAATGAGGCAGTCGAGCGGCTCGAAATGGACTCTGTTGCCATCGTGAAAGTCCAGCGTATCACGATCCCCAATCGGCGCGTCGCATCCCGCGCATTGCCAGCGCGGCCAACGCTTGCCGTAACGATTGTGCCATTCGTTTTGCAGATCGCCCCATGCGAGGTGCTTGGCCGCTTCCCAGCCGCGATCACCTAGGAACCACTCGAAACTCCGGGCAATGTACCGATTGCACCACCAGGACTTATCTGGTGGAAGTTTTGCTTCGGCCTCGTCGGTCAATTGGGACTTATTAAGTGCAGAGACAGCAAGGGTAGCTAGCAATTGCGGCTTCACAGCCCTGACCTGCTCGACAAAATCAGGCAACAGGGCAGCGGGCGCTAGCACCTTGAGGCGGTCGGGCGCGATTACCCTCACGTCACCGCCACGCGCGCGGATTGCAGCCAAGACATCGCCCGCTGCACTCATACCTCAGCCTCCTCCAGCTCAACCGGATTAGGGCCAACGGCACCAACAGGGGAGGGGGAGGGTTTAATCCCCTCGTGCAACGGCGCAACACTGCAACACTTTTTGCGGAGCGTTTCGCTTGTCGGCAGCACCTCAACGTCATCGGGCATCGGATCGCCCAGCACCAGCCGCGCCGGTCGCCCACGCTTATCTTCGAGGTTTTTCAGATAACCCATCGCGATAGCGGCGTTGGCCCTGCGCGAAGCGGATGATTTGTCGAGCTTGAGTTCTTTGCTGAGATTTGTCGTAGAGACGCTGTCACGGCTACAATCTTTCAGGAGTTTGTCTACAGCGGTGACAGTCTCTCGAATTGGCTTAGGCACTGTCGCGCCAACGCCCTGCGATACGAGATCGGCAACTATCTCTCTCACGGCGGAATAATCTTCTAGCGTTGCAATGATCGCGCCCTCAGGGCTGCGCTTGCGGCTTTCCTGATGCAGAAGCGCGTGCGTTTCGACCAGCGACAGAACAGTTGGAAAATCCCGCCTTAGCCGCACCGCCACGGGCGGGATCAAGTCGGCAAGCTCACTCGCAAATGGAATTTCGATTTTGACAGGTTCCAGCGCCAAAAATTGCTGGAGTGCGTGCCACGGTGCAAGATCGAGACTGTCGGCGCGGCCCTGCCGCTTTGCCTGCGCCTGCATAATCGCTTTTGTCTGCTCGGGAGTGTCGGAGACGGTCAGCGACAGCAACCGTGTTTCGTTCTCGGGATGCAGTCCTACCGCTGTCGTCGTGGTGATAAGGCCAGTCGGTCCCTCACGCTCAATGTGCCGCTTCTTTAATCCATCTTTGGTCTTTTCAACGGTGTCGTAACAAATGCGGCCTTCGCTCAAAAGTGACCGAATAAGATAAGTGGCAGTCTCACCCGACAATCCTGCCGCCTCAAACAGAACTATTATCCTGTGTGAGAGTGGTTCCTCGCCATACGCGATCGCGTGCTCCGACATGGCCGTCAAGACGTAAACAGCTTCTGGTGGAAAGAGCTTAAGAACTATTTCAATGAGGAAGGATTTACCGCCGCTGCTCGGCCCCTTCACGGCGATGGAAACGATGCGACTGAGGAGGCGGCTGGTTATTGCTAGATAGATCAGCTTGACGGCGCGTGCCTCCCCGACAAGCCCACATGCCCGCAGAGTCTCCACCAAGTTGGATAAAATGTTTTCACACCGCGCCAGCTCTCTGCACGCGCTCCATGCGGCTTTCCGCGCAGCTTGGCGCTCGCGTTCTGCTTCCTCACACCATGGGACGGCGGCCTCAAGCGCAACCTGCCAGTGCTCAGCAAACCTCTCAGGAGTATTGAGATAGAGTTCGCTCGCGTCTTTGAAAGGATCGAGTCGCACCAGCTTGGCTCGATCTTTAATTTTTGACGTGGCGAGCCATCGACTAACGGTCTCACCGCCTTTGTCAGGCTCAATAATGACGTAGATGCTGGCGATTCCATCGAAGATCGCGGCGTCTCGCTCTTCTTTCCAGTTTCCTGCGCCCGGCAATCCTATGGCGGGAATACCGGCGTTCCAGAGCGTGTGACAATCGCTCTCACCCTCAACGATGACGATCTCACCGGCCTTGCGAGCGTCGTCGATACGGTTCAACCCGTAGAGCAGAGGCTTGCAGCCCTTTTTCCATCGGAATTTGTCCTTGCCATCGAGGGCAATTCTAAACCGCACCGCCGTCTCGGTGCCCTTGGCGTCCAGGTAGGGAATTTTAAGGGCAGGGTTGCCAAGATACGAGATGTCGGTGAGGCCGTGAGATTTCAGGAACTCGACAGGTAGGCGCTTGGCACCGGCATAGATGGCAAGTGTGCAGCCGATTGGGTGTTGCAGTGTTGCAGCGGTGTTGGCGGGGGTATTACTCCCCCTCCCCCCTTTCTTCTTTTCTTCGCGATGCTGGCGGATCAGATCGGTGCGGCCGATCATCTCGGCGACCGCGACCTTCGCCGCCGCGAAGTCCACGCCCTTCATCTTGCACACCACATCGAAGATCGATGCGGATGACGTACAAGTGCAATGTGCTCGCTTCTTTGCCGCGTCCCAGCGCCAGGATGGATGCTGGTCATCGTGGTTTGGATACGGGCAGCGGATATGGCTCGATTTTTCAGTCCACGTAATTTCCAGGCCAGCAAGAACTTCCGATTCGCGCCCGACAACAGCGTCGCGGGCTGCTTTGGTCTGAACATAAGGCTGGGCGGTGGTCATGGCTTGGTTGATGTTGTGGTGCAGAATCACGTGGCAACATCGTCGGACGATTGCTCGAACGACGACTTGAGACGCCAGATAATTTCGGAGTTCATACTTCGGAGCGAACGACCGGCTGCATCCTCGATCTGCCGGCGCAGCCTTTCGTCAAAGCGCAGGCTGAGTTGGGCGCGATCTGCCAATTCTTTGTCGGTAGCCATGGTGCCGTTCTCCGTGGAAGCATCACGGATGCAATCTGACACCAATCGGAGGCGATGTGGTGTAGAGAAAAATGCGGCGCAATAATCTCTACAGCGGCTATTGCCGCTATCTTATTCAAACAGCCGCAATGGGCTGCGCGCCGGCAATTTCTGTGCAGGCAAATCCGGCGACGGCGCGGGGTTCTGAAAATAAGAAATTACCCGGTCATGCTCGCGCCGAGCCGCAAGTAGGCGCTGACGTATCGTTTCGACTCGATCGGATTTGTAATGTTGTGGAAAGATTTTCTTAATCAATTCTGCTGCCGTTTGGTTTTTAACCGTCGGGTTTGCCTCTATGACCGCCACGAAATGGAGGTAGAGCAGAAAGAGGCGGGCTGCGTGCCAGCGTAGCTATCCCTTGGGGCGTCGCTTCGGGTCACGTCCAAAGTGGGCGTCCGCGAGCATGATGAGAAGTAACGTGCCATGTTTCGGATTGTTGATATCTAGATCGAAATAGGAAAAGGCATTCACCAAGCTATTTGGCCGCGCGGGCGCACTCAGCCAACCTGCCGCCATGTCCTCTAGTGCATCGGCACGGGTGATGGTTTGCTGCGATACCATCATTGCGGAGAACCCGACGCGATCTTTGCAATGTTCTTGCAGCACGTCGCGCCACATAGACAGCCGGCCGATCCGGCGTCGTGCCTGATTCTTGCCCATGATAGTTCACCGCCACCACCGCCAAGGTAGGGAAGCGCGGGCAAGCCGGACGGCGGTGAAACGATCCGGCGACGGGGAGCTACCCCGGCCCGCGCTGTAGAAATTCTACCACGACGGCAACCCGGCGCCGCAATGGTGCGCACAAGCCCTGAATCGAGACAGATCACGAGGTCTGGATACGAACACCATGCGACCGTATATGTAATTTGGCACTAAAATAAAAGGCGACGTGTCGAGCCTAGGGGAGCACCACAAAGCAGGTGGTGTGCTAGTCTTTTGTATGAGCGCCTTGCACCGGGGGAGGTTGTCCATGCGGGTAATATTTCTCATCGCGGGGCTAATGGCTAAATGCGCTATTTTAGCACCGATGTTCATTGGCGCTCTGCTGTTGCCGACTGTCGCGGTTGGACAGAATCGTCTGCCTTCGTGTCCTAATGATCACCCCATGTTGTCTTGGAATAACTGTCAAGGCACATTAACGTTTGCCAACGGGGAAAAATACGTCGGTCAATTCAAAGACGGCAAGTTCGACGGGCAAGGCACATACACGTGGGCCGGAGGGGACAAATACGTCGGTCAATTCAAAGACGGTATGCGGAACGGGCAAGGTACACACACGTTTGCCAACGGGGAAAAATACGTCGGTCAATTCAAGGACCACAAGTACGACGGGCAAGGCACCTTATACGCTGCTAACGGGTCAATTATATCTTCTGGAATATGGGCTGATGACAAATTTATAGGGTGGGCTGCCGACCAAGAAACGATTAGGATGAAAGAAAAAGGTGGTGTATATGTCGTTCCTGTGCGGATCGAGCTATGCGCAAAAGTTGGTGACGGCATGAAGGGGTAAGGCGGCGTATCGTGGGGGTGTTCAACGCCTCCACTTCTCCACCGAAGGAGTGATACGCCG
>CAZNSG010000228.1:0-7019 GCA_964575715.1 uncultured Hyphomicrobiales bacterium
CACGCCAAAAACAGGAGCATCATGGCTCGGACAGGGCGCGCGCAAGTCGCAATAAACGCGATCAGGCGCCTGCTGCGCACGGATGCCGTCAAAAACACATCACGCCCGTGGCTGTGGAACTCAGTCCGACAGGCTGCTAGCAGACCGCTCGCTTCACCTCTCCCCAGCCGAAGTCGGATTTATCCGACTTCGGCCATTCTAAAGTGCCGAACTCGGGTAAACCCGAGTGCGGGCGGGGAGAGGTCGCCCGCCCAACGGGTCCGGCCAAAGGCCGGCCCGATGGTAAACTCCGCCCGCTGGGCGAAGGCGTGGCGGGTGAGGGGTTATGGTCTAACGAGAGTCCTAGACCCCCTCACCCCAACCCTCTCCCCAGCCGAAGTCGGATTTATCCGACTTCGGCCAGTCTAAATGCCGAACTCGGGTAAACCCGAGTTCGGGTGGGGGGAGGGAGCGCGCTGCCGTCGCGGCAGCCGCTTCAATCTCAATGGATCAGACTCTAGTTTGCGAACGGGTAACTGGCTTCGACCACATAAGGCCCGCCGCCAACGGAAGCACGCGACGAGAACAGCACAAAACGCGAGACCAGGAACGCCATCGAGCGGAACCCTGCCCGGTTGGAAAGATAATCCGCCACCTGCCGGTTGGTAGAATCGCGCAGCCGCGCCAGGGTGACATGCGGCGTGTATTTGCGCCCATCCGGCTCCAGCCCGACCCGCTGCATCAGGCGCTCGTGCGCGGCCTGCAGCTCCAAGACCGGCTGCGCGGGCGCGATCGCCGCCACCAAAGCCCGCGGTTTGCGCCCGCCGAACGAGGAGAGACCGTCAAGGCGAAGCTCAAACGCGCCGCGCCTGACCTTGCCCAGCATGGAGGCGACCTCTTGCGCGATGACATCGTCGACATCGCCGATGAAGCGCAGCGTGAGATGATAGTTCTCGGGATCGACCCAGCGCGCGCCGGGCAGACCGCCGCGCAGCATCGCTAGCGACTGACCCACATCAGCGGGGATTTCGAGTCCGGTAAACAGGCGGGGCATCGCGGCGGTATATTAGCAGTCTGTTGAAAAACTCTCGATAGTCATTCCGGGACGGCCGAAGGCCGGACCCGGAATCCAGAAACACCCGCAAGATGTGCATCTGGATTCCGGGTTCGCGGACTTCGTCCGCGCCCCCGAATGACTGCTGTTGGGATTTTCAGCAAACCGTTAGCGCATGATCCCAAAAAATTCGACGAGGGCTACGCCCTGAACCGAAGAAAGAAAGACGTAAAGAGGTGAAGAACTAAGGGGTAAGCGTCCTCCCGAGACGGAAACCGAGATGGTTGTCCCGATAGTCGGTGTCCCACCCTCTGCGGCCGGCCGAACGGAGGTACCGAGGATCGCCGAACCAGGAAGCGCCGCGAACGATATGGCGACTGCAATCTTTGTTAGTTCTCGCCGAGCCATCAGTCGGCGCTCCGATGTAATTGTCCTGATTGCAATCCAGCACCCACTCCCAAACGTTGCCTTGCATATCGTGCAGGCCGAACGCATTGGCAGCAAATGAGCCTACGGGAGCCGCCTTTTTACCGTCCCATCGGCTGCCGCAACCAACACAATTTGCGTTTCCTTTGCCCACCTCGTCGCCCCATGGATAGGCCTTATCGCCGCCGGCACGTGCCGCGTACTCCCATTCGGCCTCGGAGAGCAGCCGATACGGCTTGCCGGTGTGCTTGGAGAGCCACGTCACATATTCCTGAGCATCGTCCCAGTTGACGTTCACCACCGGCTGCGTGCCGCGTCCCCAACCTTGATCGCCCGGCTTTATCTTGCACCCGCCAAGCTCGAAGCAGGCATCCCATTCGTCGAACGTTACTTCGAACTTGGAGACGGCGTACGGTCTTGCAATTGTGACCTTATGCTGCGGCTCCTCATTGTTATCTCGGCCTTTTTCATCCGCGGCCGATCCCATCACGAATTCACCCCCCGGCACGACGAGCATCTCGGGGCAGTGAGTACACTCCTTAAATGTGTCCTTCGGCATGAGAGCACGCTCAGCTGATGTCGTGAGCACTTTGGGCGACCATACGTCAGCAAGGACACTTATTCGTACTTTTAGGTGTGACTCGTTCAACATGCCTCGATAGGCCAACCCGGCGATGACGCCGATGATGCCGACGAACAGAACACCCGCGAGGGCTCGCATTCGAAGCATTCGTTCTCTTGCTGCCCTCTCGCGCTTAACGCTGAGCTCAATGAATTCTCTGTCGAGTTTGGGCAAATCCTCCGCGCGTTTTGAGAGCCAACTTTGCGCCTGTGCCAGCGCCAAGCCCATGAGTAGCGCGTCGTTCTTGGAATTCTCCGGTGCTGCTTGCCACGTGCGGCGTTCGCCTTCGAGCCCACTTCGCCAGGCGAGTAATTCACGCTCGGATGCAATCCAGCCGCGAAGTTTCTCCCAACGGCGGAAGATTGCTTCGTGCGCCACCTCCGCATAGGGTTCGCCGGCTATTGGCATGCCCTTAACTTCGCTCGCGGTGACCAGCGGCGTCACCGCCGTTTCACCAGCCTCCGGCGTTGCGGTGATGAGCAGCCGGTACGGATGGTCGGCAAGCTCGGAAACGAGACGCCATTCCTCGTCCGTGAACTCAGAGCGCAACGCGCGACGCCGTGTCGGCTCCCCGTCCTCGCGCACCGTGACAAGCTTGAGCGTGAAAATACGTCGAAGCGAATCCTCGGATTTTGTTTCGCGCGTAAGGAAGGCATCAGCACGCTCCACCAGTACACCCCCAAGCTCGATTGATTGCGCCGACAACCGCAATATGGCGTCGCCGCGCTTGACCATCTGCGTCCACATGTCGTCGAGGAGGTAAGACAGAAGTGGCAGTGCGCCCGTATCCTTCGTGGATTCCGCCGCGGCGCGCTGGGCGATATCGGCCGCAAGGCGATCGGTCTCGAAGTGGGCGGAGAGAAGCTGAGCCGGCCGGCTTATGACCTCGCGCAGTTCGGCCTCGCGCAAGGGCGGCACATCGATTTTTCGGTATGCATTGAATAGCGGCTCGTCATTTTGCAGCGCGCCGAGAAAATCGGATCGAATGCTCATGAGCGCGCGCAGGCGCGGGTCGCCGAGTCCTTGCGCTATCACTTCCGAGAAGCGGCGGCGCTGGCGCTCCTCGGCACGCACGTAAAGCTCCTCGCCCTGATCGACATAGAGGAAAAACGCCGGCGGTTTCGGCTGTTGAAGCTCCTCGTAGCGCCGCTCGGTCGCATCCAGGAGATCGCGAAGGCTCAGCTTACCGTCGCGCAGCGCTTCCGCCCAATCCGCTTGCCGCCTAGCCCAAAGCGGATCAGTCGCTTCGAACTGCCAGGTGCGAAGAAACGGTTCGACCAGCGCCTTGAGCGGCTCGGTTCCCGGCCGCAGCTTGATGAAGCACCAACGGCGGCTGTCGTGAAAGACCGGCGGCCACGGGCCTTTATCCTTGACATTTTCCGGCCAGCCTTGTCGCACGAGCGAAGCCAACACGCCGGACTGCGCCAGCGATGATTTGCCGACACCGGAATTTCCCAGAAGGATGGGAAGCTGGTCCGGCGTCGCCTCAAGCGCCCTGATCACTTCGACGGTCTTGCGCTCCCGCCCGAAGAAGAAGTCGCTGTCGGCCTCGGTCATCGCGGCGAGCCCGCGATAGGGCGCGGTGTGCCGCCACAGTTCGCCCGGGAGCGCCCCTCCACCCGCGGCTGCGTCCATCAGCAGCGCTATATTTTGTTCAGACGCGGGATTGGCCGTGATGATCCAGTGCAGCTGCCGCAGAAACGGCAATCCAGGCGCTGGCTGATCCTTGAGCAGCACAAGGATGACGGGGAAGTCCTTCGCCTTTACGCGCTTGTCGAGCGCCTCGTAATATTCCATGACCTGCCAAGGCCCGAGTCCATTTTCGCCGACGAGCAGGACGAAGGCGGTGGCCTCTTCGATGGCCTTGGCCAGCTCCGGCAACCAATAGCCGCCCGCACGCAGGTTTTTGGGCGCAAAGAAAATATGCGCGCCGGCGTCCTTGCGCCTGAGCGCCGCCTCCAGCGCCTGCATCGACGCGAGGTCTTGCGAATTGTAGCTGAGAAACCAGCGCCGCATGCCGCGATCCTGGGGCAACCAATGAAATATCCCGAATTCTAGAGCGTGATTGTGCAAAATGAAACCACGCATCCTGGGCGCAGCACAGCGCTCACGCTGCACCGCATCCGGGACACGAACTATATCTGCGTCACAGCGATTCCACTCACATCGATACCGCTCTAGCGCCGCGCGCGCACCCGCGCAATGAGTTCTTCCGCCTTCGGCAGTATACGCACGGCGATGACATCGACGCCTGCCTGGTTCGGATGAATTCCGTCGCGCAGGTTGAGCTTTGGATTGGCCGCGACCCCGTCGAGAAAGAACGAATAGAAGACCAGCCGATAGGCCGAGGCAAGATCGGGAAATATCGCATCGAAGGCGCGCCGATAGTCCGGACCCATGTTCGGCGGCGCCCGCATGCCGGCGAGCAGCACTTCGATGCCGCGGCCTTTGAGCGTGCGCACGATGTCTTCGAGCGCCTTGCGGGTGATTTTGGGATCAATGCCGCGCAGCGCATCGTTGGCGCCGAGCTCGAGGATCACCGCTTCGGTGCCGGGGAGCACCGACCAGTCGAGCCGGGCAAGCCCGCCGGAGGCGGTGTCGCCGGAGACCCCGGCATTGGCGATGTCGACGGCGTGACCCTTGGCTTTGAGCGCGTGTTCCAGCCTGGCCGGGAACGCGGCCCAGGCCGGCAGCTGATAGCCTGCGGTCAATGAATCTCCCAGCGCCACGATCTTGACCGGGCGATCGTTGGCCAGTCCTGCGCCGGAGGCGAGCGCAATCGTGACCCCTGCCAAAGCCATCGCACCCACAAGGCGCTGGACCAGACGGTAACGCTTCCCATATGAGCGGGGTTCACATGAGCCAAGTTCTGTTGGACCAAGAGACGCGCGGGTGTAAGACCACATGAACGACACCTCGAAGGGGCCAAGCCCGGCCGTTGCGCTTGCCGGCGTTAATCTCTCGCTCGGCCGCGGCGCGGCCAGTGTTCATATCCTCAAAGACCTCAGCCTGCATATAGGGAGCGGCGAGGCGGTCGGCCTGGTCGGCCCGTCCGGCTCCGGCAAATCCACGCTGCTCATGGTGATGGCCGGGCTGGAGCGGCCCGATGCCGGCACGGTCGCGGTCGCCGGCCATGATCTCGGCGCGCTCGACGAGGACGGCTTGGCGCGCTTTCGCTGCCGCAATGTGGGCATCGTTTTTCAGTCGTTTCATCTCATTCCGACCATGACGGCGCTGGAGAACGTCGCCGTGCCGCTCGAACTCGCCGGCGCCTCCGATGCGCACGGGCGCGCGCGCCGGGAATTGGCGGCAGTGGGCCTCGCCGAGCGGCTTGGGCATTATCCGGCGGAACTCTCGGGCGGCGAACAGCAGCGAGTCGCGCTGGCGCGGGCGCATGCGCCAGATCCAAAAATTCTCATGGCCGACGAGCCGACCGGCAATCTGGACGAGGATACCGGTCAACACATCATCGATCTTATGTTCGCCAGCCATAAGGAGCGCGGCACGACGCTCGTGCTCGTCACCCACGATGCCGCGCTGGCGCAGCGCTGCGACCGCATCGTGCGGCTGCGCTCGGGCCGGATCGATGGCGAGAGCGTGAAAGCCCGAACATGAGCATCGCTCACATCAACCGCCCTTCCCTGCTCGCAATCGAACTTGCGCTGCGCGAGCTGCGTTCCGGCCTGCGCGGGTTCTTTGTTTTTATCGCCTGCATCGCGCTTGGCGTGATGGCGATTGCCGGAGTTGGGTCCTTCTCCGAGAGCCTGTCCGAGGGCTTGGCGCGCGAGGGCCGCGTGATACTGGGCGGCGATCTCGCCTTTTCGCTCATCCAGCGCGAGTCGAGCGCGACCGAGCGCGCCTTTCTCGAACGCGCAGGCCAAGTGTCGGTTGCCGCGACCATGCGCGCCATGGCGCGCACCGCCGATGGACGCAGCACGCTGGTCGAGATCAAGGCGGTGAATGCGGCCTATCCGCACTACGGCGCCGTTACGCTCGATCGCGATGTGCCGCTCGCGGCGGTGCTCGCCGAACGCAATGGCATCCATGGCGCGGCTGTGGATCCGGCCCTGCTCACCAGGCTCGATCTTGCGCCCGGCACGCGGCTGACCATCGGCGCGGCCACGATCGAGCTTTCCGCTGTGCTCAAAAGCGAGCCGGACAAGCTCGCAAGCGGGATTGCGTTCGGACCGCGGCTCTTGGTGAGCGAAGCGGCGCTGCGCGCGACCGGCCTGTTGCAGCCGGGCAGCCTGGTGCGCTGGAACTATCAATTGAAACTTCCCGTTGAGAACGAAAGCGCGACCGCCACCGTGGTCACCGCCGCGCGCGCGCAATTGCCGGAGGCCGGCTGGGAGATCCGCACGCGCAACAATGCTTCGCCGGCGCTAGAGCGCAATGTCGAGCGGTTCACGCAATACCTCACCCTGGTCGGGCTGACAGCGCTCTTGATCGGCGGCGTCGGAGTGGCCAATGCGGTCAAGAGCCACCTCGACCGCAAGCGCGACGTGATCGCGACGTTCAAGACGCTCGGCGCGTCCGGCAGCCAGGTCTTTACGATTTATCTGGCGCAAATCATGGTGCTGGCGGGTATCGGTTCCGCTATCGGGGTTGCGCTCGGCGCCGCCCTGCCGTTTCTGATTGCCGCGCTGTTTGGCGCCATCATTCCGTTGCCGCTCGCGCCGGCGCTGCATCTGGGCAAGCTCGCGCTTGCGCTGGCCTATGGGCTGTTCACCGCGCTCGCCTTCGCGCTCTGGCCGCTCGGCCGCGCTCATGATGTGCCGGTGGCGGCACTGTTCCGCGCGGTGGTGGCGCCGGAGCGCAAGTGGCCGCGCAAGCGATATGTTATTGCGACCGCATTGGTCGTTGCTCTGCTCGCGGCGCTTGCGGTCTTCTTTGCCTATGACCGGCGCATCGCGATGATTTTCGTCGCCGCCGCCGCCA
>CAZNSG010000229.1:0-8342 GCA_964575715.1 uncultured Hyphomicrobiales bacterium
TCACCTTGGCCGGCCTCGGCACGCCCGAGAAGCCGCACCCGCTGCAAAAGGCCTACATCGAGGAGCAGGTCACGCAATGCGGCTATTGCGCCAGTGGCTGGATCATGACGGCGGCGGCCTTCCTCGCGACCAATAAGAAGCCGAGCGATGCCGAGATCAAGACCGCGCTCGAAGGAATCAAATGCCGTTGCGGCACGCACATGGGCATCATGCGCGCGGTCAAGCGCGCCGCCGAGATGATGGGTTGAGGGAGAGCGCCATGACCAAGCACGAACACTCGCCGTCATTCCGGGGCGCTTGCGAAGCAAGCGAACCCGGAATCCGGAAACACACACTGACGCCGCGTCTGGATTCCGGGTCCCGCGCTTCGCGCGGTCCCGGAATGACCCAGGCTTCCACGTTCTCCCGCCGCTCGATGCTGAAAGGCAGCGGCGCGCTCGTCGTCTCGGTCGGCATGCCGGTCGGCCTCGACACCGTGCTCGGCATCAAGGCGGCCTCCGCGCAGGGCGCGCGGCCCCCGCTCACGCCCGACCAGCTTTCCTCCTACATCGCGGTCAATGCCGACGGTACCGTTTCGGCGTTCTTCGGCAAGACTGACATGGCGCAGGGCCTGTTCACCGCCATCGGCCAGATGGTGGCGGAAGAGCTCGACGTTCCGTTCAAGGCCGTCACTGTCATCATGGGCAACACCGCCTCGAGCGTGAACCAGGGCGGCGCCTCGGGCTCGACCGGCATCCAGTTCGGCGGCAAGCAGATGCGCATGGCCTCGGCCGAAGCGCGGCGCGTGCTGGTCGAGATGGCGGCCGCCAAGATCGGCCTGCCGGCGGAGGCGCTCACGGTCACCGACGGCGTGGTGCACGCCAAGAACGATCCGGCGAAGAAGGCGAGCTATGCCGAGCTGATCGGCGGGCGTTACTTCAACGTTCAGCTCGAATGGAACAAGAGTATCGGCAACGCGCTCTATGCCCCCGGCAAGGCGCAGCCGAAGAAACCTTCCGAGTACAAGATCGTCGGAAAATCGATCCCGCGCGACGACATCGCCCCGGTGGTATTCGGCACGCAGACCTATGTCACTGACCTCAAGGTGCCGGGCATGGTGCATGGCCGCATGATCCGTCCGCCGGTCGCAGGCGCCGTGCCGGCGAAGATCGACGAAGCCTCGATCAAGGACATCCCGGGCGCGCGCGTCGTCCATCAGAACGGGTTCCTCGGCGTCGTCGCCAACAAGGAATGGGACGCGATCAAGGCCGCGCAGAAGCTCAAAGTGGAATGGTCGAACGCAAGCCCGCCGTTCCCGGACCAGGCCGCAATCTACGACCACATCCGCAAGGCGCCCGTGCGTCACCGCAAGGTCGAGCGCGAGAACGGCAACGTCGACGAGGCGTTCCGCACCGCGGCGCGCGTGGTCGAGGCCGAGTACGAATGGCCGTTCCAATCGCACGCCTGCATGGCGCCGGGCTGCGGCGTGGTCGATGCGCAGGCCGACAAGGTCACGGTCTGGACCGGCTCGCCCAAGCCGCACTTCTGCCGCGACGGCGTGGCCGCCATCCTCGGCCTGCCCGCCGACAAAGTGGAGGGCATCTCCATGCAGTTCGCCGGAGCCTACGGCCGCAATGACGCCGGCGACGCCTGCATGGACGCCGCCGTCCTCTCGAAGGCGGTCGGCAAGCCGGTGCGCGTGCAGTACATGCGCGACGAGGGAACCGGCTGGGACCCGAAGGGCCCCGCCTCGATCCATCGCGCACGGGCGGCAATCGACGCGGCGGGCAATGTCGTCGGCTACGAGTTCTACACCAAGGGTTTCTCGCGCTGGGATGTGCAGACCAACGAAGCGCGGCCCGAGCGCACGCTTGCCGGACATTTCCTCGGCGCACCGCTGAAGTCGGAGGACATGTTCGGCGTACCGGCCGAGGCCTACGAGTACGCCAACAAGCGCACTTTGTGGGAGACGATCCCGCCGCTGCTCGACCGCGCCTCGCCGCTGCGTACCTCGCATCTGCGCGACCCGGTCGGACCGCAGCTGCACTTCGCAAGCGAATCCTTCATGGACGAGGTCGCGGCTGCGATCGGCGTCGATCCGGTGGAGCTGCGCCTGCGGCATTTGCGCAATCCGCGCCACGCCGCCGTGGTCAAGGCCGCCGCGGAGAAGTCGGGCTGGGTCACACGCACGTCCCCGCGCAAGGACCAGACCGGCAACACCGTGTCCGGCCGCGGCATCGCCTATGCGCCGCGCAACGGCACGATCGTCGCGATTGTCGCGGAGGTCGAGGTCGATCGCCGCTCCGGCAAGATCTGGGCGCGCAAGTTCACCGTCGCCCATGATTGCGGCCAGATCATCAATCCCAAGGGGCTGCAGGACTGCATCGAGGGCAACGTCATCCAGGGCATCAGCCGCACGCTCTGGGAGGAGACGCGCTTCGACCGCAAGAGCGTGACCAGCGTGGATTGGCTGAGCTATCCAATCCTCGACATCACCGAGGTGCCCGAGAAGATCGACTTCGTGTTGCTCGACAAGCCCGATCAGCCGCCCACTGGCGCGGGCGAGCCGAGCATCCGGCCAGTGGCCGCCGCAATCGCCAACGCGATCTTTGATGCAACGGGCGTGCGCATCCGCCGCGTGCCATTCTCGCCCGACCGGGTGAAGGCGGCGCTGGCGTAACCTTTCTTCACCTCTCCCCGCTCTTGCGGGGAGAGCATTGGCGGCCTTCGGCCGCCGTATTTCACAATTAGAACGCCGATGCTTCGCATCGGCTATGCTTCCAAGCGTCAGCGAGGAAGTCGGGTGAGGGGCATGGCAATAGCCCCTCACCCGGCTCGGTCCTTCGGACCTCGCCACCCTCTCCCCGCAAAAGCGGGGAGAGGGAAAAGCGTCACCTGTTCGCCCGCCTAATCCCGGCGGCATCCTTGATCACATCCGCAATTGCCGCCTCGTTGCCCGGCGCCATGAGGTGAGCGCCGGCAACGCCGGGAATGTCCGCCAGCTCTTCGAGCAGTTCCCGGCAGATGCGCTGGCCCTCGGCGGCTGGATCGGCAGCGCCCTCCATGAGGGCGACAATGGCATCGGAAATGATGGTGCCGAACAACTTCTCGCGCATCCAGCGCGCGGATTTGGCCGAGCGCAGCGGCGAAATGCCGATCAGGATGTAAAGCTGCTCGGGAATCTTATCCTGCGCCAGCCGCGCCATGTAGCGCCGTACGATTTGCATATCCATGCAAAATTGAGTCTGTACGAACTCGGTGCCGGCCGCGATTTTGGCTTGCAAGCTCGTCGGCATCCAGCCGGCCGGTGGATCGACCGGAACGTCGCCCGCGCCGAGAAAAAAATGCGCATGACCCGATACTTTGCGGCCGGAGGGCAGCTCGCCGCGATCGCGAATGCCAACTGCCGTCTTGGTCAAGGCCACCGTGTCGAGATCGAACACCGGCTTGGCGTCAGGCTGGTCGCCGGCCGTGGGGTCGTCGCCGCGTAGCAGCAGCAGATTGTGCACGCCGCTCGCGGCAGCTGCGAGCAGGTCGCCCTGCAGCGCGATGCGATTGCGGTCGCGACAGGTGAATTGCAGAATGGGCTCGATGCCGTGCGCATTGAGGATTGTGGCTGCGGTGAGCGCCCCAAGATGGGCGCGCGCGCCGGCGCCGTCGGTGACATTGACGGCATCGACTAGACCCTTAAATGGCGCAGCTTTGGCGATCAGATCGGCCGCATCGCAGGACACCGGCGGGGTGATCTCGGCCGTGATGACGAAGCGGCCGCTTTTCAGCTTGTCCTGAAGTGTCTCCACCGCATCTCGCTTTCGCGTGTCTGATCGGTCCGTACCGACCAGAATTCCTGGCCCAATTCAAGCCGCACGAATAGACTGTCGCACATGCATTTCCCCCTTGCTTTCCCGCTTGGCGCATCATTGTCTCACTCATAAGATCGTTTTGGCGCACAAACATAGCCGGACCATGCCGCAGATCGTTCCCACGCTTGAAGCAGCGCTCGCGCCGATTACCGATGGCTGCGTGCTCGCGGTGCCGCGCGAGAACTCGGGCGTGGCCATGGCTGCGACGCGCGCGTTGATCAGGCGCGGGATCAGGCGCCTCGAACTCATTGCATTGCCGACTTCAAGCTTGCAGGCCGATCTCCTGATTGGCGCCGGTTGCGTCTCGTCGATCGAGACCTCCGCCGTGAGTCTGGGCGAATTCGGGCCGGCGCCGCGTTTTAGCGCCGCGGTCACCTCCGGCTCGATTAGAATGAAGGATGCCACTTGCCCGGCGCTGCACGCGGCATTCCAGGCGGCCGAGAAGGGCGTGCCGTTCCTGCCGCTGCGCGGCTTGATCGGCTCCGATGTGCTCGCGCACCGGCCGGACTGGCGCACGATCGACAATCCGTTCGGCAACGACGACCCGATCGTGCTCTTGCCCGCGATCAAGCCGGACGTCGCATTGTTCCATGCCGCCATGGCGGACCGCGCCGGCAATGTCTGGATTGGCCGCCAGCGTGAGCTTGCGACCATGGCGCATGCTGCCGCCAAGACCATCGTCACCGTGGAGAGGATCACCGACGGCGATCTGCTGGCGGACGCAACGCTCGCCGCGGGCACTCTGCCCGGCTTTTATATCGAGACCATTGCAATCGTGCCGCGTGGCGCCTGGCCGCTGCCGTTGCCCGACCACTATACCTGGGATGCCGAGCATCTTGCGGAATACGCCCGCCTCGCTGCGACCGAAGAGGGATTTGCAAAATATCTCGAGCAGTATGTACATGAGCGACAGGCGGCATGAACTTTCTTATCCCTCCCCCGTTTACGGGGGAGGGTGGTCGCCGCAGGCGACCGGGTGGGGGCACACCACCCGTCACTCATTCACCCCACCCGTCTCCGCGCTACGCGCGGAGCCACCCTCCCCTTCCAGGGGAGGGATTAAGTGAAATTCCGCGACGAGGAACTGCTTGCCAGCGTGATCGCGGACCTGATCGGCGACGTGCGGCATGTAGCGGTCGGCAATGCCTCGCCCATTCCGGCGACCGCGGCGCTGCTTGCGCGCGAACGCGGAAACGGCAAGCCCCAAGGACCGCCCTATGTCTCACTGCTCGGCAGCCCGAAGCACACTTTCTTCACCGACGGCGGCCGCGAGCTGTTCGATTGCGCCGGCCAGGGCCGCATCGACGTGTTCTTTCTTTCCGGCGGCGAGATCGACGGCGAGGGCAATATCAATCTGGTGAGCACCGGCGACTACGAGCGGCCGAAGAAGCGTTTTCCCGGCTCGTTCGGCGCCGCCTATCTCTACTATGTGGTTCCCAAAGTTATTCTGTTCCGCACCGAGCATTCGCGCCGCACGCTCGTACCAAAGGTCGATTTCATCAGCGCACCCGGGACAAGCCCGCAGAACGTCTATCGCAACGGCGGGCCGACCGCGCTGGTCACCAACCTCTGCGTGTTCAGCTTCGATGCGCCGCTTCGGCGTTTTCGCCTGGCGAGCGTGCATCCGGGGCATACGGTCGATGAGGTGATCGAGCATACCGGTTTTGCCTTCGACCGTCCGCCCGCCGCGCCGGTGACGCCTGCGCCATCGGCGGAGACGCTGCGGATGATGCGGCAGGTCGTGGCCCCGGAACTGGCCGAAGTCTATCCGCAGTTCGCCGCGCGCGTGTTCGGCGTTCGTGCGCCCGCCTGAAAGACCATTTGCAGCGCCCACGCGGACATGGTTCTTATGCGGGCAAGCAACGCATTACGACCGACGGGGGAATCGTGAAACAAGTCGAAGCCGCGGTGATCGGCGTGGGTTGGGTCGGAGGAACGCGCACGGAAACGCTCGCGCGCACCGCGCTGGTGGACAAGCTCCATCTTTGCGAGATCCGCCCCGACCGCCTGGCCGAGATCAAGAAGCTCTTCCGTCCGGCCACCCCCACGCTCGACTACCAGGACATCATCAAGAACGAGAATATCTCGGTGGTCTACATCTCGACCACGCCGGAAACCAATCATTACCCGATCGCGCGCGACTGCCTCAAAGCCGGCAAGAACGTGATGCTGGAAAAGCCGATCGCGCTCGAATTATGGGAAGCCGATGAGCTGATCATGCTCGCCAAGCGCGGCAACCTTAAATTCACCATCGGCTATTCGCAGCGGTTCAATCCGAAAATTGCCTATGCCAAGAAGAAGATCGCCGACGGCACGCTCGGCAAGGTCGTGTCGGTGCTGGTCAGCCGCCATCTCTCGCGCAGCCTCGGCAAGAAGATCGCAAGCCGCGTACGCCTCTCACCCGTCGTGATGGAATCCACCCACGATCTCGACTTCGTGTTCTGGCTGCTGGAGCCGGCCAAGCCGGTGCGAGTCTATTCGCAGGGCGCCTACGGCTACATGCAGCCGGTGAATGGCTCGCACGACGTCATGTTCTCGATCGTCACCATGGACAACGGCGTGGCGGTGATGATCGGCGGCGGCTGGAATTTTCCGCCGAGCTATCCGAATTACTGCTCGACCTGGATCGAGATCACCGGCACCGAAGGCGCGCTGGTGCTCGACGACACCCAGCGCGACAACTGGCTCAATACCCAGGCCAATGGCCAGGTGTTCCCGATGTCGACTATGCCGGGCGAGCAGGTTGACCACGTGTTCGCCGGCGGCATGGGACCGGAGACCATCCATTTTCTCGAAGCCTGCATCCGCAGCACGCCGGTCATGGTCACGCCGGAGAGCGCGCGCGTGGTGATGGAAACCTACACCGCCGCCGATCTTTCCGCCGATCGCAACGAACCGGTCGACCTGCCGCTGACCAACGAGACCATTTCCGCCGTCGCCGAACTCAAACAGAAGAACCGGGCGGGAGCGAATTCGTAATGGCGATTCACATTCTGTCATTCCGGGGCGCGCGTATGCGCGAACCCGGAATCCAGACAGAAATTCGGAACATGTATCTGGATTCCGGGCCCGCCGCTGCGCGGTGTCCCGGAATGACCGGGGAAAGAACTGTACGCCGATGAGGACCGAAGCCAAGGACATCGGGCTTGCCATCATTGGCGGCGGTCGCGTCGGCCTGTTTCGCGGTGAAGTCGCCAACCGCCACCCGGCGGTGAAATGGATTGGCCTTGCCGAAAAGAATCCCAACCGCGCCGGCGAGGTGGCGCCGCGGATCGGCGCCGATTTCGTCACTTTAGATCACCGCGAGCTGCTGCGCCGGCCGGAAGTGACCGCCGCCATCATCGCCACCGACGAACATCTGCACGTCGATCCGATCCTGGCCGCGGTCGAGCGCGGCGTGCCGATGCTGATCGAAAAACCGCTCGCCACGGACCTGGCGCAATCGGCGCGCGTGCTCAAGGCGATCAAGGACGCCAAATTGGATGCGGTGGTCGGCTACACCCAGCGCTTCCGGCGCAAGTGGCTTGCCGGCAAGGAGAAGGTGCGCACCGGCGCGCTCGGCGATGTGACGCTGGTGACATCGCGCGCGTTCATGAACCGCCTGGTCGCCATCGACAATTACAAGCGCACGGACGATCCAAAATCAATCTCGCCGATGGTGATCTCGGGCACGCACGCGCTCGATGTCTGCATGTGGTACCTGGAAAAGAAGACGCCGGTCGAATGCTACGCGCGCTCGATCGACAAGGTGCTGGGGCCGCTCTACCAGGGCATCGATGCCACCGCCGGCATGATCATGATGAGCGACGGCTGCATCCACCATCTCAACATCTCCTGGGCGCTGCCGGTCACCTGGCCGGGCGCGGTCTACTCGCTCGAAGTCGGCATCGTCGGCACCGAAGGTGTGCTCACCATCGATGATACGCACCGCGACATGGTGATGGCGGTGACCAAGCCGCAATCGGAGGGCTACAACCCGGATGCGAGTCGCCTAGTCGATTTTCTCGGCAGCTATCCGCCCGGCGACATGGCGCTCGGCGAATTGCGCGGGCCGATGGCGGATGAAACCGTGTCCTGGCTCAATCGCGTGGCGCTTGGGTTGCCGACGCCGGCGGCCACTGTCGAGGAAGCGCACAACCGGCTGATGCTGACCAAGGCGCTTGATCTGTCGGCCAAGCGCAAGCAGCCGGTCAAGCTGCCGCTCGATCCGGACGAAGAGCAAAGAGCGGCCTGAATTTTCTTCTGCCAAATTTAGCGAGCACCACAATTTCTCTTCCCCTCTCCCCTTGCGGGAGAGGGTGCCCGAGCGAAGCGAGGGCGGGTGAGGGGTCTGAACTCTCGTGAGGCTATGACCCCTCACCCGGCTCGTGCTCGCTATCGCTCCGCACTCGCCACCCTCTCCCGCAAGGGGAGAGGGGAAGAGCGCGCGTGGCGCGTTCAGCGAGCTCGTAGGATGGGCGCTCCTCACCATGAGGCCGATCAACACATGCGGGCAGTAAG
>CAZNSG010000230.1:0-2864 GCA_964575715.1 uncultured Hyphomicrobiales bacterium
ACCAGCGGAATGCGCGTGGTCTTGCCGGCGCCTGGCGGCGCGACCAGCACGGCAATGTTGCCGTTCCGCAGTGCCGCCGTCAGATCGGGCAGCGCCGGGTCGATCGGCAGCGGTTCAGAAAATTCGTGCATGGAGGCCGGCACTCTTAACCCTCTCCCCTTGCGGGAGAGGGTGGCGAGGATTGAGCGTAGCAAAATCCGAGCCGGGTGAGGGGTCGGAATTTCCGGTATTATGGCGCAAACGCCACAAGCGGTTATCCGCTAGTTGCATTTTCCCATAGTGCCGGGAATTTCCGCATCTGCCGTGATTCCGACCCCTCACCCGGCCGCTCGCTTCGCATAGCCCGGCGCTAGCGCCGGGCGTCCACGTAAAGAACGCGAATGCCAACTGGCATTCGCTTTGCACCCTCTCCCGCAAGGGGAGAGGGTTGCTGTGGCCCTGCCGAGTTTATAAGTCCTTCGACCCCGGCCGGCCGATGCTGTGATAGACGAACCCGTGCCTTGTCATCTCTTCCGGCCGATAGATGTTGCGCAGGTCGACAATGACGGGGTGCGCCATCGCGCTTTTGAGTTGCGCGAAATCAAGCGCGCGAAACTCCTCCCATTCGGTGACGATGACCAATGCATCGGCGCCTTGCGCGCACGCGTAGGGATTTTCGCAATACGTCACGCCGGGGAGAATTTTCTTGGCCTGCTCCATGCCGGCGGGATCGTAAGCGCGCACCTTCGCGCCCAAGTCATTGAGCCCGGCGATCAGCGGGATCGAGGGTGCCTCGCGCATGTCGTCGGTGTTGGGCTTGAAGGTGAGCCCCAGCACCGCCACGGTCTTGCCGCGCGTGGCTCCCCCGAGCGCCGCCGCAACCTTGCCCGCCATGGCGCGCTTGCGCACGTCATTCACCGAGGCCACCGTCTCGACGATGCGCAGCGGCGCAGCAAAATCCTGCGCGGTCTTGATCAGCGCCGTCGTATCCTTGGGAAAACATGAGCCGCCGAAGCCCGGCCCGGCATGCAGAAATTTTCCGCCGATGCGGTTGTCGAGCCCGATCCCGCGCGCGACCTGCTGCACGTCGGCGCCGATCCGCTCGCACAGATCGGCAATCTCATTGATGAAGGTGATTTTGGTGGCAAGAAAAGCGTTCGCCGCGTATTTGATGAGTTCGGCGCTGCGCCGGTCGGTGTAAAGCAATGGCGCGGCATTGAGATAAAGCGGCCGGTAAAGCTCGGCCATCATCTCGCGCGCGCGCAAATCATCGGTGCCGAGCACAATGCGGTCCGGATGCTTGAAATCCTGAATCGCGGCGCCCTCGCGCAGAAATTCCGGATTCGACACCACGGCAAATTCGGCATCCGGGCGGGCGCCGCGGATGATGCGCTCGACTTCGTCGCCGGTGCCCACCGGCACAGTCGATTTGGTCACCACCACGGTAAAGCCGTCAAGCGAAGCCGCGATCGCGCGCGCCGCGGCATGGACGAAAGTGATATCGGCATGGCCGTCGCCGCGCCGCGAGGGCGTTCCGACCGCGATGAACACCGCCTCGGCATCGGCCACGGGACTATTGAGTTCGGTGGTGAAGCTCAATCGGTTCGCGCGCACGTTGGCGGCCACCAGGTCTTCAAGACCCGGCTCATAGATCGGAATCTCACCGCGCTTGAGCGTCGCGATCTTGCCCGCGTCCTGATCGACACACGTCACGTGGTGGCCGAAATCGGCAAAGCAGGCCCCGGAGACGAGACCCACATAGCCGGTACCGATCATCGCAACGCGCATCGGAGCAAAAGTGCCGTAGTTGACGCGATCCGGCTCGATGAGCCGACCGCCGCCTCTTAGCAGAGGCCCTGCACGCTGGCGAGGCCCGCGAGCGCTGTGGATCGGCCGTTGCCAAAGAAGTTGCCAAGCACGGCGCTTGGCTCCACATTCGGGCCATGCCCGCAGCTCCCAAACCGCGCCCCGTCAAGGCCGGCGACCACGTCTTTCTGGTCGACGGCTCATCCTACATTTTCCGCGCCTACCACGCGTTGCCGCCGCTCACGCGCAAGTCGGATGGCTTGCAGATCAATGCCGTGCTCGGGTTCTGCAGCATGCTGTGGAAGCTGCTCACCGAGATGAAGCCGGAGGAAAAGCCGACGCATCTGGCGGTGGTATTCGACAAGTCGGAAAAGACGTTCCGCAACAAGCTCTATCCCGAATACAAGGCGCACCGGCCGGACGCGCCCGACGATCTCATTCCGCAGTTCGGTCTGATCCGTGAGGCAGTGCGCGCATTCGACATCCCGAGCCTTGAACAGGCCGGCTACGAGGCCGACGACTTGATCGCGACCTATGCGCGGCTGGCGAGCGAGGCGGGCGCGACCTGCGCCATTGTCGCGTCCGACAAGGATCTAATGCAGCTCATCTCCGACCGCGTCATCATGTACGACACCATGAAGGACAAGCGCATCGGCCGCGCCGAGGTGATCGAAAAATTCGGCGTGCCGCCGGAGAAGGTGATCGAGGTGCAGGCGCTGATCGGCGACTCATCCGACAACGTGCCGGGCGTGCCCGGCATCGGCGTGAAGACCGCGGCGCAGCTGATCGGCGAATATGGAAATCTCGAAACGCTGCTCAAGCGCGCGGGCGAGATCAAGCAGGACAAGCGCCGGCAATCGTTGATCGAGAATGCCGACGTGGCGCGGCTGTCGAAAAAACTCGTCACTCTCGACCAGAAGGTCCCGCTCGATGTGCCGCTGGCGGAGCTCGCGGTGCACGAGCCCGACTACCGGCGGCTGGTCGCGTTCCTCAAAGCCATGGAGTTCAACACGCTCACCCGCCGCATCGCAGAAAAATCCGGCATCGAGGCCGCCGAAATCGAGCCTGATCCGAAGCTG
>CAZNSG010000231.1:0-2743 GCA_964575715.1 uncultured Hyphomicrobiales bacterium
ACCAGCGACTCAACACCCCGTTCACGTAGATGCCGCGCCGCCTGGCGAACGCCCTCCTCGTCTAGTGGGATAGATACGGTGCCATCGGCGTCAGTGCGTTCATCAACCTCAAACCGATCGCTACGATGTATTAACGGCTCGAATTTTCCGATCAGACCGTAGGTGGTGGGGCGAGTTCGGCGTCCA
The DNA here is from genome assembly GCA_964575715.1 of uncultured Hyphomicrobiales bacterium. GTDB lineage: Bacteria > Pseudomonadota > Alphaproteobacteria > Rhizobiales > Xanthobacteraceae > PNAI01. The sequence continues at coordinate 187 of CAZNSG010000231.1, forward strand.
AGTTCCAGCAGATCGCGAAAACCACGCGTTGTAATCAGCCCGCAGCGACTGCCGCGCCGTTCCAAAAGCGCATTTGTCCCCACCGTCGTGCCGTGAATAAGTGTATCGATTGCAGCTGGATCCGTGTCCACCATTTTGAGAGCTTGTAGGATACCTTCGGCCTGATTGCCCGGTGTGCTCGGTACCTTACCGATTCTGACGTCTCCAGTGGCCAGATCTATAGCCACGACGTCAGTAAATGTACCGCCGACATCGACGCCAACAAGAACTCCCATGCTAAGAGACCTTCCGCATAGAGCGATCATCAGCCGGAAATACAATTGTGTCAGACGTTTTCCAGCGCACGGTTATCTGAGTGCCTGGTGTGAGCCCAACCTCGGCATTTGCCGCGGCTACTGTCAGTGAGTTCACACCATTGCCAAGGGCAACTGTTATCAATGTACGCACGCCAAGATACGAAATATCCGCTATCACACCATGGATTTTGTTGAAGCCAGCTTCATCCTGCGCGACGCCTGATTGAACTACGATTTTTTCCGGCCTGATGCCGATTGTTACGGCATCGCCAGGTCTACCAACACCATCGATCGCAGCACCGATCGTTGAAACTTCCGGAATATCGACCCTTCGCTCGCTGCCGGCGCTCTCTTTCACCGTACCAGGTAGGAAATTCATCTCGCCAAGGAAGGCCGCGACGAATCGATTCGATGGACGGTCATAGACAGCTCGCGGCGTATCGAGCTGAATTATTCGGCCACTCTCCATGACCGCAATGCGGTCTGCCAGAGTCATGGCTTCTTCCTGATCATGCGTCACGTGAATAAAAGTGATTCCGGTCCGCTTCTGAATTGCCTTGAGCTCCCTTTGCATCTGGTCGCGAAGCCGCTTGTCGAGCGCACCCAACGGTTCATCAAGCAAAAGGACGATAGGCTCGTTGACCAACGCGCGGGCGAGTGTGACGCGCTGTCGCTCGCCGCCGTTGATCTGATGTGGCCAGCGCTGTTCGTACCCTTTGAGTGAAACGAGATCCAGCATACGGCCAACGGCATTCGCGATTTCCGCACGCGACTTTTTCTTGAGGCGAAGACCAAACCCAATATTGGCTTCGACATTCAGGTGCGGGAATAGCGCATAGTGTTGAAAGACCGTGTTAACTGGCCGCCGATGCGCCGGCAGCTCTGTTATGTTGGCCCCGCGCACTACAACTTGTCCACTATCGGGATACTCGAGGCCAGCCACGATCCGTAGAGTCGTGGTTTTTCCACACCCGCTCGGCCCGAGGATGCAGAGATATTCGCCGTGCGCGACGTCGAACGATATAGAATCGACGACGCGCGCCCCGGCGAATTTCTTACTCACATTCAACACAGAAAGATCTGGCGTCGAGCTTGCTAAGGTCATTACGTACTCGACTCTGTGCTAGGCGTTCTTGAATGCGCTCCAAGCTTCGATGTAATCGGGCAGATTCTCCGGGAATTTGTAGTAGAGCGTGCCCATGAGCCTATCGACCGCATCGTAGCCAAGCAATTTCTGCTCCTCTGGCGAGAAATTCTTCATGCCAAGCGTCGAAGCGGATGGATAGTTAGCTGCTTTGCCGACAATTGTCGAAGCTTCCTCGCTGAGGATCCAGTTGAGAAAGCCATAGACCGCATCCAGATTTTTGGTGTTCTTATTGATAACGAAAGCTTGATTCCAAGCCAGCGCGCCTTCGCGCGGGCGGGCATAGCCAACTTTGATGCCAGCTTTCTGTGCCGCTGGCACCATCGACATCCAACCTTGCACGGCCCACGCCTCGCCGCTGGTCAGCAGGCTGACGCCTTGGGCGAAACTGGACCAAAGTGCTCTGATATTACGCTTGCGTTCGATGAGCCAGCTGGTGATTTTGGCGACATCGGCCTTGCTCAGCCGATTGGGATCTGGAAACCCACCCATCGCAAGCGCGCCAATAAGGATCCCTTGCCCAGCGTCATCTCGAATAACGGTGCGCCCGGCATATGTGCTGCCATAAAGCTCCGACCAAGATTCGATATTCTTAATCTTGTCCGTATTGTACACGATCGAGTCGAATCCCCAAAAATGAGGTAGACCGTAGCGTTTGCCTTCGTAAACAGAAAGCGTCTGCTTCTTGAAAAAATCGAGGACAGACGCGTAGTTTGGAATGCGGCTAAAATCTATGGGGATGATCTTACCGGTCGGTAGCAATGGGCGCGTCCAATCTTCAGTAAGAGAAAGCAAATCAAATGGCTGATCGCCGGCCAACGTCTTGGTGACCATTTCGGGCGCGGTTGTCCAGGCAACGACCTTCAGCTCCCTGCCGCTGGCTTTTGTATAGGCTTTCTGAAGATCGGCCGGCAGAAATACACCCGGAGCCGAAATAACTAGCGGATCGTTATCGGCGGCCCTGACGCTAGGTAACAACGCGGCTCCAAGGCCCGCGGTCAATGTACCAGTCAATACTTTACGACGTGTGATGGTAGTCATTTTAGTCCTCCCTTCGTGTTTTATTTGTTTGAGCGGTTCTACAAATCTTACTAACGAGGAATTTGTCAGGCGGTCG
>CAZNSG010000232.1:0-9213 GCA_964575715.1 uncultured Hyphomicrobiales bacterium
TGCAAGCGAACCGCTGGTGACCAATCAGATCGAGGTGCATCCGTTCCTCGACCAGAACAAGGTGCTGGCCAAATGCCGCGCGCTTGGAATTTCAGTGACAGCCTATTGTCCGATCTCGCGCGGCAAGGTGCCGGGCAGCGAAGTACTCGAGCGCATCGGCAAGGCACATGGCAAGAGTCCGGCGCAGATTTCGCTGCGCTATCTGGTGCAGCAGGGGATTATTCCAATTCCGCGCTCATCCAACCCCGAGCATCTCAAGGCCAACCTCGACGTGTTCGACTGGTCGTTAACGGGCAGCGAGATGGTCGAGATCGGCAAACTCGCGCGGGCGGACGGGCGCGTGGTCAATCCGCCGCACGCGCCCAAGTGGGATGCCTGAACGCATGCTATTCGTCGCGGCCAGCGGCGCGCGTATTCCGCTGATTGGGCTCGGTACGTGGGATCTGCGCGGACGCGTCTGCGCGCGCATGGTGGAGGAGGCGCTGCGGCTGGGCTATCGCCACATCGATACGGCCGCGATGTACGAAAACGAACGCGCGGTGGGGGAGGGCTTGCGCGCTTCGGGTGTGCCGCGCGACGAGGTGTTCATCACCACCAAAGTCTGGCAGAGCGATCTCGCCGCGCGCGATTTCGAGCGCTCGGCCAAGACGAGCCTCGCCAACCTGCGGCTTGCCGCCGTGGATCTGCTGCTGATCCATTGGCCAAATCCGAAAATTCCGCTCGCCGAAACGATCGGTGCGCTGTGCATGATGAAGCGCGAGGGGCTCGCGCGCCATATCGGCGTGTCGAATTTCACGGTCGATCTGATCATGCAGGCGAAAAAACTTTCGTCTGAGCCGCTGGTCTGCAACCAGATCGAATGCCATCCGTTTCTCGACCAGACGAAGGTGATCGCGGAGAGCCGCAAACACGGCATGGCGGTGGTTGCCTATAGCCCGATCGTGCGCGGCTCGGCCATGGACGATGCGGTGCTTGCGCGCATCGGCAAAGCGCACGGTAAGAGCGCGGCACAGGTGTGCCTGCGCTGGCTCATAGCGCAGGATATCGTCGTGATCCCGCGTACCAGCAAGCCGGTACATTTGGTGGAGAATTTCTCCATTTTCGATTTTGCATTGTCGACGGCGGAAATGAAGCAGATCGCGGCGCTGGCAAATCCGCGCGGCCGGCAGGTCGATTGGTCGGGGTCGCCTCGATGGGACTGAGTCTGGAGACGGCGCTGGTGCTGTTCTCCGGCGGCCAGGATTCCACCACCTGTCTGGCGTGGGCCCTGGAGCGTTTCGCCAAAGTGGAAACCATTGGTTTTGATTACGGCCAGCGGCATGCGGTGGAACTCGCCTTGCGGCCGCGGCTGCGCGAGCGCCTGGCGGCCTTGCGCGGCGAATGGGCCGGCCGGCTCGGCGAGGATCACGTGATCGCGCTCGACGCGCTTGCCGCCATCTCGGAGACTGCGCTCACCCGCGACATCAAGATCGAGATCGCAGATAGCGGCCTGCCCACGACCTTCGTGCCCGGCCGCAATCTCGTATTTCTGACTTTCGCGGGCGCTTTGGCCTACCGGCGCGGCGCCAGGCACCTGGTGGCGGGCATGTGCGAGACCGACTATTCCGGCTATCCCGACTGCCGCGACGACACGATGAAGGCCATGCAGCTCGCGCTCACGCTCGGCATGGACCGCCGCTTTGTCGTGCACACGCCGCTGATGTGGATCGACAAGGCCGCCACCTTTGCCTTGGCCAAGGAAATCGGCGGGCAGCCGCTGCTTGATTTGGTGATCGAGGAGACCCATAGCTGTTATCGCGGCGAGCGCTCGCACCGGCACGCCAGTGGCTACGGCTGCGGCCAATGTCCGGCCTGCCGGTTGCGCGCCGAGGGGTATGCAAAGTTCATGGACGGGAAGAAATGAGCGGCGACCGACGCCGGCTGATCGAAGGGGCGGTTTTTCTAGTGGCCTTTGGGCTGACTATTCCGGCCGCCAATTGGCTGATCGGCAATGCGGGCATCTATTGCGTGCCGAACGGGCCGTGCCTCATTCCGGTCGCGCCCGGCATAATGGCGCCGTCGGGTGTGTTGATGATCGGCGTTGCCCTGGTGCTGCGCGATCTGGTGCAACGCCGGCTGGGCGTTGGATATTCGGCTGGCGCCGTTCTGGCCGGCGCGCTGATTTCAACGTTGCTGGCGCCGCCCGCGCTCGTGTTTGCCTCGGGGGTTGCGTTCCTACTTTCTGAATTTGCCGATCTTGCGGTGTATACGCCGCTGGCGCGACGGCGGCTGGTTTCCGCCGTTGTGGCGTCGAGCCTGGTGGGGCTGGTGGTCGATTCAATCGTGTTCCTGTGGCTGGCGTTCGGTTCGTTTGCCTTCCTGCCGGGCCAGGTCATCGGCAAAGCCTGGATGGTGCTGCTCTCCATTCCGTTTGTACTCTACTTGCGCCGGCGCGACGAGCGGCTTGGGCTGTTACCGGTCTGATTTTTTTATCGTGCCTATGCACGGGGAGTTCAAATGAGCGCTGCTTTCGATGTATTGCGTCACGTCACCACCGCCACCATCACAACCGTTTTGCTCAAGAAGGGCATCCGGCGCTGCTGGATGAACGGGCCCAAGCCGCTGGTGCCGGGCGGCGCGCGTTTGGTCGGACCGGCGTTCACGCTGCGCTTTGTGCCGGCGCGCGAGGATCTCGCCACGCCCGAGAGCTGGAGCAAGCCGATCTCCACCCGTGCCGCCATCGAAGACATGCCGGAAGGCTGCGTCGCGGTGGCCGATGCCATGGGCGTGACCAGCGCCGGAATTTTCGGCGACATTCTCACCATGCGCATGGTCAGGCGCGGGGTGACGGCGCTGATTACCGACGGCGCCGTGCGCGACAAGGCCGGCGTGCTCAAGACCGAATTGCCGACATGGTGCGCGGGCGTTGCGGCGCCAGCCTCGGTGAACGGACTTACCTTTGTCGGCTGGCAGGAGCCGATCGGCTGCGGCGGAGTCGCCGTGTTCCCGGGCGATATCGTGGTGGCCGACGACGACGGTGCGGTGCTGATTCCGAAGGATCTGCTCGACTTCGTCGCCAGCGAAGGCGAGGAGCACGAGCGCTACGAGACCTGGGTGGTGAGCGAAGTGGAAAAAGGCGTGAAGCTGCCCGGGCTCTATCCGCCAAATGAAGAAGCCAAGGCGCGCTATGCGGCGTGGAAGGACCGGCGCGGCTGATCAGCGTTAGAGTCTTATGAGTTTTGGTTGAATCAGCGACAGGCTTTAGCATATTGTTTGAGCATGATCTTTTCCGAAAACCGGTTCCCACTTTTCGGGATCATGCTCTAGCGCATGTTCTTCCCGCTCACAAAAATTCTCGGCTTCTTCGCGCTGCCGTCGAATTTGCTCATCACGCTTGCGCTTTTGGGCGCCGTGATGCTCATGACGCGCTTTGCGCGTCTGGGACGGCGGCTGCTTGTCGCGAGCGTGCTGTCGATTGCCGTGGCCGGTCTGTCTCCGCTCGGAAACCTCTTAATTCTGCCGCTTGAGCAGCGCTTTCCGCCCTGGGACGCGGTGCGCGGGCCGCCCGACGGCATCGTGGTGCTGGGAGGCTCGATCAATCCGGAACTGTCGCTCGCGCGCGGCGAGGTTGCGCTCAACGAATCGGCCGAGCGCGTGACCGTGGTGGCAGAGCTGGCGCGGCGCTATCCGCAGTCGCGCATCGTCTTTTCGGGAGGCAACAGCGGAGTGATCATCCACGACGGAAACGAAGCGGAATTCGCGCTCAAACTGTTTCGGACATTCGGCATCGATCCTGCACGCGTCACGGTCGAGGATCGCTCGCGCAATACGGCCGAGAATGCGATGTATTCCAAACAGCTCGTCGCCCCCAAGCCCGGCGAGCGTTGGCTGCTTGTCACGTCCGCTTATCATATGCCGCGTTCGATTGCGGTGTTCCGGCAAGTTGGGTTTGATGTCGAAGCCTATCCGGTCGATTACCGCACCCGCGGATGGATCGATGCGATCGTCCCAATCCCCTTCGAATCGAGCGGTGACGGTCTTCGGCGCACCGACACGGCAATGCGCGAATGGGTTGGGCTCTTGGCCTATTGGGTCACCGGACGCAGCTCGGCCTTGTTCCCCGGCCCGCGTGAATAATCGGTCGCGGAATTATTCCCCGACCACCGCGCGGCGGGAATCCGAGGCAAACTGGCGGCGCCACATCACCACCACTACCGCCGCGGTTGCCGCAATCAGCAGCCACGGATTGATGAACCAGCCGAGGTAACCAAGCGCGAAGAAAAACGCGCGCTGACCGCGGTTGAAGTGGGTGCCTGCGATCTCGCTCAGGCGCGCCACGCGGGCAATGTGGGCTTTTGCATCGGCGCTGTCCTTTTGATCGAGCGGCGCCGTCGCGCCGATCATGATCGCCACATAGTTGAACAGCCGGTACGACCAGGCAAACTTGAAAAATGCGTAGACGAAGATGATGGCAAGCCCCATGGTCTTGGCCTGCCATTGCATCGCGGTGGTGCGCACGCCGAACGGCAGCGCGCCGATGACTTCGAGCACCTGGTCGGTTGAATGCAGCAGCGTCAACGAGCCGCCGACGGCGATCAGCGACGTTGAAGCGAAAAAAGCGTTGCCATTCTGCAAAGCGGCGACGATCTGCGTGTCGACCATGCGCATTTCGCGCGCGAGCATCTGCTCCATCCAGAGGTAGCGATAGCGATTCATCTGGGCATTGAGAGCGCGTTTGCCGTAAGCGCTGCCTTCGAGCGCGACCGCATAGACGATCCAGGCGCCGGTGAAGCAGGCGAGCGCCACTAGGTCGAGGGTCGAAAACAACAGCATCGGGTGATTCCGTATTTGCCGGCATGCTGCCATTGTTACGGTGCGGGAGGCAATGTGTGACCCTTGACCGCGCCATCGGCTCTGCCACTCTCACGCCAGGGGTAAATACAATCAAACACAATAGGTGAGAACTTGGCGTTTACGCTTGTGATCGGAAACAAGAACTACTCGTCGTGGTCGTTGCGTCCCTGGATCGCCATGAAGGTCGCCGGCATTGCATTCGATGAGGAAGTCATTTCGCTCGATGCGCCGGAGTTCAAGCCGCGCCTCGCCAAGCTGTCGGGCACCGGCAAGGTGCCGGTGCTGCTCGACGGCGATGTGCGGATCTGGGAGTCGCTTGCGATCCTGGAATATGTCGCGGAGAAATTTCCCTCCGCTGCTCTTTGGCCGGCAGACTCGCATGCGCGCGCGCACGCGCGCACCATCGCGGCGGAAATGCACGCGGGCTTCGTGCCGCTGCGCAAGCTGTGCCCGATGAACATGTGGCGGCCGGTGAAGAAGCTCGCATTGACCGCCGAGGTGGCGGTCAATGTGGCGCGCATCGACGCCATGTGGGCCGATTGCCGCGCGCGCTTCGGCCGCAATGGACCGTTTCTGTTCGGTGCGTTTGGAGCGGCGGACGCCATGTACGCGCCGGTGGTGTCGCGCTTCCACACCTACGCGGTCGACGCCGGCGCGCAATCGCGGGCCTATATGGCGGCGGTCATGGCGCTGCCGGCGTGGGCGGAATGGCAATCGGCCGCTCGCAAGGAGCCCTGGGTGCTGCCCGAGGACGAGCCCGACTGGCCGAATGTACTGCGGGTATAGCTCGAAAGAACCCGCTGTCCCATTCTGCTACGTCATGGCGCTGACTTGGGGGTTTGGAGGGGGTTGCAAATACCGGGCAATCTCCTATTCCTTGAGCGCGGATTTGATCGCAAATACGGGAACACTGCCTCTGTCCGAGCCGACGGCCTTTCGCGCGGCTCGCGGATGGGCAAGATACCTGCGATCAAAATTCGCTTTGCGGCCGGGAGAAATCGCCATGCGACGTTGTGTGCTTGCTTTGTTTGGTGTCATTGCGCTCGCCCTCGTGATGGGTTTGCGCGCCCCTTTGGCGCAGGAGGTGCCGCCCGGGATCAAGGGGTTCTTTCTGCTTGCTGATTATCCTGCGGTTACCGTGCGCCCTGGCGCCGCCTCGACCGTCAGTATGCGGCTGCAAAATTACGCGCTGCCGCCGGAAAACTTGAAACTCGCGGTTTCGGGGGTGCCGTCGGGTTGGACGGCGACGCTGCTCGGTGGCGGTCAGCCGGTCGCAGCCGCGATGCCGCTGACCAACCAAAGTGTGTCGTTGCAGCTTCGGCTCGATGTCCCTGCCAACGCGGAATTGGGCACGCAGACCATTACCGTCGCCGCGAGCGGAACTTCCGCGCAGGTGAGTCTGCCGATTGCGATCACGCTCGCCAAGGACCTGCCGGCCAAGCTGACGGTGGAGCCGCAACTGCCTTCGTTGCGCGGCACCTCAAAGTCGAGCTTCGAATATCAGCTCAATATCAAGAACGACAGCGGGCGCAATCTGGTGGTCAGCTTCGCGGCGCAGGCGCAGGCAAACTACGAAACCACCTTCACCGAGCAATACGGCAGCCAGGAGATCAGCTCGATTCCAGTGGAAGCCGGCCAGTCCAAGGGGATCAAGCTCAGGGTGCGGCCGCCGAGCACGATCGGCGCCGGCCGCTATCCGGTTACGGTGAAGGTTTCGGCGGAGGATGCGTCAGCGGAAACCTCCGTCACGCTCGAGATCGTCGGACAGCCGCGGCTCACTCTGTCGGGCCGCGATGGCCTGCTCAGCGCCCGCGCCGAAGCCGGTACTGAAACAACGCTGTCGATCGTTGTCACCAACACCGGTACGGCGCCGGCGGAGGAGATCGAGCTCGCGGGCAGCGGGCCAAGCGGCTGGAAGATCAACTTTGAGCCCAAGACCATCGATCGCATCGCGCCGGGGCAAAACAAAGAGGTGCAGGCGCAGATCACGCCGCCCGCCAAGGCGGTTGCCGGCGATTATGTGACGAGCCTGCGGGCTTCCGCGCGCGGGGAAACGGCATCGTCGGATTTCCGCATGGCGGTGACGACGTCGACGCTCTGGGGCATCGTTGGGGTCGGGGTCATCGCGATAGCAGCGCTGATCATGCTCGGAGCGGTGCTAAGGTTCGGCCGGCGATGAGCGAGACCGTCATTGCGGTGCGAGAGCTGACCAAGCGCTATGGCAAGGCGACGGCCGTAGACCGCATTTCATTTAATGTGGCGCGCGGAGAGATTTTCGGCCTTCTCGGCCCGAACGGGGCTGGCAAGACCACGACCATCCTGATGCTGTTGGGGTTGAGCGAGGTGACAGCGGGCACCATTCGCGTGCTCGATCACGATCCGGTGCGCGAGCCGCTGCAGGTCAAGCGATGTGTTGGCTATCTGCCCGACACGGTCGGCTTCTACGACAATCTCACGGCGATTGAGAACCTGGTCTATACCGCCCGCCTGATCGGCATTGCATCCAGCGAGCGCGATGACCGCATCATGGCTGCGCTTGCGCGCGTTGGGCTCGCCGATGTCGCGAACAATCGGGTCGGAACCTACTCGCGCGGCATGCGCCAGCGGCTGGGACTTGCCGAAATCGTGATGAAGAATGCCTCGATCGCCATTCTGGACGAGCCCACCTCCGGCCTCGATCCGCAGGCAACGGGCGAATTGCTCGAGATGATCCGCGGCCTCAAGCGCGACGGCATTGCAGTCATAATCTCCTCGCATCTGCTCGATCGCGTGCAAAGCGTGTGCGACCGGGTGGCACTGTTCCAATCGGGCCGCATCGTGCTCTTGGGCAGCGTGCCGGAACTGGCGCGCCAAGTGCTCGGCGGCGGCTATCATGTGGAGGTCGAGGCGGACGGGGCGGGCCTTGGGGAGCGGCTTGCCGCCGTGCCGGGCGTGCGTTCGGTCGAACAGTTGGGCCCTGGCCGTTGGCGGCTCTTGTCGGAGGGCGATGTGCGCCCGCAGGCGGCGGCAGCGGTGGTAAACGCGGGCGGGGCGTTAAGGCGGCTCTCGGTCGATGCGCCGAGTCTTGAAGCGATCTATGCGCGCTATTTCCAAAGCCATGGGGAGCAACATGCCGCCTGAAGGATTTTCCTGGCGCGCGATCACCATGGGCGCGAGCCAGTGGTGGGCCAAGTCTTCCCCCGACAAGTCTTCCCCCGCGATGAATGATGGCGGCGATCGCGCGCCCGATCAGGCGTCGGGGTATTCCGGCGTGCGGCGCGAAGGATCGCCCTGGCACGGACTCAGTACGGTTTTTCTCAAGGAACTGACCGACAACCTGACCAGTGTTCGCATGCTGGTACTGGAACTCCTGATGGTGCTGTTCGGCGCGGTGGTGGTCTATTTCGCCGCCGAGCAGATTCGACAGACCACGGCCGAGGATCAGTTTCTGTTCCTGCGCCTTTTTGCCCCGCCCGGCCAGTCGCTGCTCTCGTTTGTGGCTGTGCTGAGCATTCTCGTGCCGCTGATGGCGATTGGGCTTGGGTTCGATGCCATCAACGGCGAGCACAATCGGCGCACGTTGTCGCGAATTCTGGCGCAGCCGATCTATCGCGATGCGCTGCTGCTGGGAAAATTCCTGGCGGCGCTGGCGACCATGTCGATCTGCCTCATCATACTGTGGCTCATGTTGATCGGCTTCGGCCTGATCCGGCTCGGAATTCCGCCGAACGGCGAAGAGCTCGCGCGCTCGGTGGTATTCCTGCTGCTCACGGTCTGCTATGCGGGCGTCTGGCTTGCGCTTGCCATGCTGTTTTCGGTCTTGTTCCGTTCGACCGCGACCGCCGCGTTGGTGGCGCTCGGACTCTGGCTGTTTCTGGCGCTGCTCTGGCCTGCGCTCGCGCAATTGATCGGTGAAGTGATATCGCCGTCCGACATCCGCTTTACCATGCTCGGCTTGCCGACGCCCGACACGGAGTGGTGGAAGACAGTGCTGGCGCGCGCTTCGCCGAGCACGCTCTATGGCGAGGCGGTGGTGGCGATGCTCAGCCCCGACGAACGGTCGCTGACCAATCTGCTGGCGCAGTTCCAAGGCCGTCTGATGGGTGCGCCGCTGCCGCTCGGCCAGAGCCTGTTGAACGCCTGGCCGCAAACGGTGGGGCTGATCGCCAGCACGATCGTGCTCTATGTGATCGGCTACGTCATCTTCCAGCGCCAGGAAGTGCGCGCTTAAGGCGAGTACCTGTCTTCACCTCTCCCCGCCTTGCGGCTGTCATATTCACACATCTCGTGCGACCACAGCGGAGGAACGCAAAAAGGTGAGTCTTTTCAGCGTCTGCATCCAACCCCGAACCTTGGCTGCTTCCACATCGAGGGTAAGCTAAGTCCTTGATCCAGAGTCAA
>CAZNSG010000233.1:0-28086 GCA_964575715.1 uncultured Hyphomicrobiales bacterium
TCGCCGCATCGGCCGCGGCGTCCTCGTGGCCGTTCATGCCGTAGCAACCGGAGCCTTCGAGATAGATCAGCCGCAATCGCTCCTTCGGAATGCCGAGGAAACGCGAGTAGCTGGTATGATTGCCATGGGTGCCTTGCGAGGCGGTCCAGATCGTGGCCGCCTCGCCACGCACGTCGGCCACCGCGCAGGACGGCCCCAGCGAGGCATGACTCTGCATCGGCCAGAAATAGCTAGCAGAGAGCGACTTTGCGTCCTGCGGGCGCGGCTCGACCGCCGCACCCTTGTTGACCAGCGCCTGATCCGTAATGCTCGGATCGGTCCGCAGGCTCTCGATCAGCTTGTCCTGCGCCGGCAGGCCTGACCACGCGCTCCATTGCGCTTTGAGTGCGCGCGCGGCTCGCACCGCAGTCCACTCCTCCTCGGCAACGACCGCGAGAAAATCCTTGATCCGCACCACCTTCGCGCCGGCCAGATGCTTGATCGACGACTCATCGACCGATTCGAGCTTGGCGCCGATCGCCGGCGGCCGGATCACGCGCGCGTGCAGCATGTTCGGCACGGAGAAATCATGCATATAGATGTGCTGGCCTGTGCATTTCGCCGGCACGTCGGGACGCGGCAGCGGCTTGCCGACGATGGTGTAGCTCGACGGATCCTTGCGCGGCGCCTTGGGATCGAGCTTGAGATCGAACTGCCGGCCGCTGACCAGACTGGCGTAGCTCACGCCGTCGCCGCCGGCGCGCGGCGAAACGAGCCCATTGGCCACCATGAGATCATCGGGCTTGACATTGAGCTTTTGCGCCGCAAGTTCCACCAGCGCCTTGCGCGCGGTCGCGGCCGCCTGCCGCAGCTGCATGCCGCCGCGTTGAATGCCGTTCGAGCCCGAGGTTCGTCCCTGGTTGGGCGTGAGCGCGGTATCGCCCTCGATAAGGTTGATCTTGTCGACGCCGATATCGAGTTCCTCGGCCACAATTTGCCGCAGAGCGATGCGCAAGCCCTGGCCGAGATCGACCTTGCCGGAAAATACGGTCACCGTGCCGTTGGCGTTGATGGCGAGAAAGGCGTCGACCTCCTTGGGGTCGAGCACACGCGGCAAGCCCGGCATACCCTGCGCGGAAGCTTTGGTCCGCAAGCCGGTGAGCGCAAAGCCCACGGTGAGAGCGCCCCCTTTGAGCAGGGTACGGCGCGAGAAACGAGCTGCCTTGAATGGTGCGTTCATGTCACGCTCCCTGTCCTGATGCCGCCATCACCGCGCGAAGCACCCGCACATGGGTACCGCAGCGGCAGAGATTGCCGTCCAGCGCCGTGCGAATTTCCGCTTCGGTCGGTTTTCGTTTTTCCGCCAACAGCGCCGCCGCACTCATGATCATGCCGCTGGTGCAGTAGCCGCATTGCGGCACTTGCGCCTTGATGAAGGCGGCCTGCAGCGGGTGCGGTTTCGCCGCCGTCCCGAGTCCTTCGAGCGTGGTCACCGACTTGCCCTGTACGCTGGCGATCGGCGTCTGGCAGGATTGCGTTGACTTGCGATCGATCAATACGGTGCAGGCGCCGCATTGGCCCAGTCCGCAGCCATATTTGGTCGCCGTGAGGCCGAGGCCGCGCAGCACATAAAGCAGCGGCTGAGCGGGATCCGAAGAATCGACTGTGCGGGTCGTTCCGTTAACCCGGACGCTGTATTTGGGCATGCCACCCCTCCCTCTCCTAAAGCATGGCCTTTGGTTGCCATTTCGAGCGCCATTATACGAGTATTTGAATATGGGCGACAGCAGGCTCACGGGCCTGTGAGCATTTAGCCCAGCGGCGCGGCCCTATCGCACCTATATGATTGCAGCAGCATCGAACGATGCCGGTTTACGCAAGGAATGCCACCATGAACGAAGACATGCTCAACACCAGCATCCGGAAATTCCTCAAGAAAGTGGGCATCACATCGCAGCGCGAGATTGAAAAAGCCGTGCGCGCCGCCGTAGCCGCCGGCCGGCTCAAGGGCAATGAGAAACTGCCCGCAAAAATGACACTTTCCGTCGGCCGGATTGAGCTGTCGCTGGTGATCGATGGCTCTATCGAACTTGAGTAACTATCCATTGGAGAAATTCATGCGCTTCCGCCTCGGCTGTCTGGTCGCGCTCGCGCTGCTGATCGGGATCGCACCGGCTTTGGTGCAGGAGCGGCCGCAGCGGCCGGAGCGTCGGGATCGCACGGAGCGCTCCGAACGCCCTGCGCCCTCCGCCACCGATGTCGATCCGCAAGGCGTGCTGCGGCTTCTGCCCGCCAACGCGGTAAGCGAAAAACAGATCGCCATCGCCGGCCGCCCCTTCGCCTATACCGCGACCGCCGGAACGCTTACGCTCTACGATCAGAACGGCGATCGCACGGCGGCGGTGTTCTATACCGCCTATGTTGCCAAAGGCGCCAGCGCCGCGCGCCGGCCGATCACCTTTGCCTTCAATGGCGGACCGGGAGCGGCCTCGACCTTTTTGCATCTCGGTCTTGCCGGCCCGCGCATTATTGAATTTGGACCGGACGGCCGCGACGGCGCCGCCGCCAAGCTGCGCGACAATCCCGAGACTTGGCTCGCCTTCACCGATCTGGTGATGATCGATCCGATCGGCACTGGCTGGAGCCGCACGTCCAAGCCCGACGCAAGCAGCACATTCCGCAGCGTGAGCGGCGATGCCACAAGCATCGCCAAGGCGATTGCGCTCTATGTCGCCCACAACAGCCGAACTGCCTCGCCCAAATACCTGCTGGGCGAAAGCTACGGCGGTTTCCGCGCGGCCAAGGTGGCGCGTGCGCTGCAAAGCGATCAAGGCATCATCGTCTCGGGCATCGTCATGGTTTCGCCGATGATCGAAACGTCGTTGCAATGGAGTAGCGACCGCGATCCCTTCAAGGCTGCACTGCATTTTCCTTCGCTGGTCGCGACCGAGCTCGAACGCACCAAGCAATTCACGCCGCAAGCCATGGCGGATGCCGAGCGTTTTGCATTGACCGAATATCTGAGCACGCTTGCCGGCCCGAAGCCGGCCGGTGAGAAGGCGCAAGCGTTTTACGGCCAGGTTGCGCGGATGACGGGCCTTCCTGCCGACACCGTTGCCAAGTCCGGCGGCTATATTCGCGAAGCCTATGTGAAGCAGCTGGAGGCGCAGGGCGTCCAGGTCAGCAGTTACGACGCGAGCTTCACCATTCCCGATCCGCTTCCCGGCAGCGAATTGAACCGCGGCGGCGACCCGATGCTCAATGGTTTCGTGCGCGCGCTGTCCGGTGTCTTTGTCGGCTATGCGCGCGACGAACTCGGCTTCAAGACCGACATCACCTACACCTTGCTCAACCGGGATTCCTGGGACTGGGGCGGCGGCCGCGAGCGGCCCGGCGTGAGCAACGATCTGAGCGCGCTGCTCACGCTCGATCCGTCGTTCCGGCTCCTGGTATCGCACGGCCGCAGCGACCTCGTGACACCTTATGGCGTCAGCCGCTATCTGCTCGATCAGCTACGGCCGGCCGCGGCGCCGGAGCGCGTGCAACTCATTAATTACCGGGGCGGGCACATGTTTTATTTCAACGACGAGCAGCGCCGCGCGTTTACCGCGGACGCGAAACTGTTCTATCAAGGTACGCGCTAGAATCTTGATCTGCCGCGCGGAGTTGTCCTGATGGCCGATAACGATCCCAAGGCCAAGGACGGCAGGCCCGCGTGCGGCCACACGCTGGCGGACCACCATTACGGCACGGACTACGCCCACAGCCACGACGGCGACGCCGACCACGATCACGACAACTACGAATCCGACCTGCCGCCGGAGCAAAATCCGCTCTGGCTGGCCGATCACGTCACGCTGGTCAGCGTCGGCATCGATATCGGATCGGCCGGCACGCAGGTGATATTTTCCAAGGTCCATCTGCGGCGGCTGGGCGAGGAGCTCACCAGCCGCTACTACGTCACGGCGCGCGAAACGCTGTTCCGCTCGCCGGTGGCGCTCACGCCCTATGTAAGCGAGGAACGCATCGACGATGCCCGCCTTGGTGCGATTGTCGGCGAGGCCTATGCCGCAGCCGGGCTGCACCCGGACGACATCGACACCGGCGTGGTCATCCTCACCGGCGAAGCGCTCCGCCGCGAGAATGCGCAGGCCATTGCCAAGCTGTTGGCGGAACAAGGCGGCGATCTGGTGTGCGCCACTGCCGGTCATCACATGGAGGCGATGCTCGCAGCCTATGGCTCGGGCGCCGCGCGCGTATCGAGCGACCAGCGCAAGCGCATCCTCAATATCGACACCGGCGGCGGCACCACCAAACTCGCATTGCTCGAAAACGGCCGCGTGCTCGCGACCGCGGCGGTGCATATCGGCGGCCGCCTGCAGGTGGTCGACGCGCGCGGTCAGATCGATCGCCTTGACCCGGCCGGCAGGCACCACGCGGCGCAAGCCGGATATTCTTGGAACAAGGGCGACACCGTTCGCCCCGATGAACTGGACAAGGTCGCCGAAGGCATGGCCGATGCGCTCGTCAGCGCGATCGCCGCGCGTCCGCTGCCGTCTGCGATCGCGCAACTCTACCTGACCGAACCGATCGCCGAGCTCGGCCGGATCGACGGCGTTATGTTCTCGGGCGGCGTGGCCGAATACGTCTACCAGCGCGAGGAGCGCGACTTTGGCGATTTGGGACCGCGGCTCGGCCGCGCGCTGCGGCGCCGGATCGATCAAGGCGCATTGCCCTGGCCGCTGCTGCCGGCCGGCGAATGCATCCGCGCCACCGCGCTCGGCGCGTCGGAATACAGCGTGCAGCTCTCCGGCAACACCAGCTACATTTCAAACCCCGGCAAGCTGCTGCCGCGCCGCAATCTCCAGGTCTTGCAGCCGAATTTCGTGTGTGAAGAGCAGATCGATCCGGACAAGCTCGCCGCCGCCATTCGCGCCCATTTCACCGCCTTCGATATCGCGGACGGTGCGGGCGAAGTGGCGCTGGCGTTTCGCTGGCAGGGCGCACCCTCGCACGAGCGAATTTTTGCTTTCGCCCAAGGCATCGTGCGCGGCATACCCAATACGCTTGCCTACCGCTTGCCGCTCTACATCATGCTCGATGGCGACGTGGCGCACACGCTCGGGGCTATTCTGCGCGAGGAGCTGCACGTCGAGAGCGAGATCCTCGCCATCGACGGCATTACCTTGTGGGATTTCGACTATATCGATCTCGGCCGCATCCGCCTGCCGTCCAACACCGTCCCGGTGACCATCAAATCGCTGGTGTTCAGCGAGGACCCGCGGCTGCCGCGCGGCGAGGCGCATCTCGGTCGTCGTCACGATCATGGGCATGACGACCGTCATCACCACCACGGCGATCGCAATAAGGACTAAAATGAAATCCGAATGATTGGCTCGGTCGCGCGAGCGCGTTTCCCTCTCCACGCGTGCAGGGACTTTCTTCACCTCTCCCCGCTTGCGGGGAGAGGTCGACTTCCGAGCAGAGCGAGGAAGTCGGGTGAGGGGGTGTCACCGCGAGTCTGAGCGTTTGGAAGCGCCCCCTCACCCGGCTCGTCTCGCTTTCGCTCGACTTCGCCACCCTCTCCCCGCAAGCGGGGAGAGGGGATCGCAGATCCTCAACGCCCGCCCGCTGCTTCCACCGCGCGCCGCACGCGCTGCTTGATCTCGACTCCGTCGCGCACCGGCAGCACGCGCGGCGGCTCGTCCGGCGTGATCGCAACGCGCGCGAACAGCGTGCGGCCGGAGGTGCCGATCAGCCCGGCAAGCTCGCGCAATTCAGCCTCATCCTGCACGTCGAGCACGCTTGCGATGCCGCAGCCACGCGCCACCGCCAGCAGATCGACGCCGTTTGCGGTGTGGCTCGCCTGCATTCCGGTCTCGCCGTACATGCGATTGTCGAACACGACGATGGCAAGATTGTCCGGCCGCTGCACGCCGACGGTCGCGAGGCTCCCCAGCCCCATCAGCAGCTCGCCGTCGCCGGTGATCACCGCCACGCGCAAGCGCGGCCGCGCGAGCGCCAAGCCCAGCCCGATCATCACCGCGCCGCCCATGGCGCCCCACAGATAGAAATTGCGGTCGTCGTCGCCGGCCGCCGCCGCATCCCAGGTGGTCGAGCCTAAGCCCGGGACCAGAAACAGATCGTCCCGCCGGTTGGCAAGCAGCGTGGCCATGGCGGCGCGGCGCTCCAGCATCATTTCACCCAGACCTTGCTGCCGATCAGCTTTTGCGACAGCAGCACGGCCACCGCGCGGTCGTCGCCGAAGGCAAGTTGAACCGCAGCCTGCACCGTCTCAGTCACCTTATCGGGTGCTTCGACGCGCGCCACCTGCGTGTCGCAAAGTTTCAGCACCGGCTCGACGATCGAACCCATGGGCACCTGCCACGGATTGAACTCCTCCCACTCCCCGCGCATGGTCACCAGCATGAGCAGCGGAAAACGGCAGGTGCGGATGAGCGAGAGCATATTGATGCAATTGCCCACGCCGCTCGATTGCATCAAGAGCGCCGCGCGCTGCCCGCCGAGCCAGGCGCCGGCGGCGAGCGCCACGCCTTCTTCTTCCGTGGTCAGCACTACGTCGCGGATGGCGGGATCGGTCTTGCAGCGCTCGATCAGGCGCGCGTGACCGGCGTCGGGCACGTAGCCGACCTGCCGGATGTCGGAGGCCTTGAGCACCTCGAACAGACGATCCGGCCAAGAAACCTCAAGCTCGATTTGCGATTGCGATGGCGCGGTCAAGAAAGCTCTCCTGCCCGATCCATAGCGGGATCAATCCCGACACGCCAGTTCAAACGCGCCAGGGCAAGTCGGCCGCCCGTTCGACGAACAGCCAGGCGCCCGCCCCAAGTTCTTCCGGGAACTTCGCCGCCAGCGCCCGCCCGATTCGGCGCACAGAAATTCCGCCTTGGCGCAACACCCGCTCAGCCACATCCAGCGACTGCACCGCGAGACCATAGCTTCCCATGAACGGCAGACTCGGGATTTTCACCTCGGGCAACAGTTCCGTAAATGCCTGCGCGGTCACGAGCTGCACCTCGCCGCGATCGAGCATGACCGCCTTGCCATATTTCGTCGACGCGATCTTGCGATCGGTGAAGCGCGCAAAGCGCTCCGCCGCCTCCGCCCCATCGGCGACAGCGATCACCACAGCGAGGAGACTGACCGCACCATTGGGATGCGAAAGCCAGCGCTTTTGCCACACATTGTCCTCGGTGCGATGCGTGAGAATCTGAATGCGGCCTTCCGCCATCTCCCCGCGCTCGACGCGCGCCACCGTGAAGGCCGCGATCCCGGTGCCGGACTCGGTCTCGACCGGCCGCGAAAATTCCACCAGCGGCCGCATGCGAAAACCGGCGCCGGCAAGCCGCCGATGCGCACGCTCCGCATCGACCACGGAGAAGGCGACAAGATGCACCCCGGCATGGCCCCCGAGCGCGGCATCGAACTCGCGCCCGAGCGCGGTATCCGCGGTCTTGAACAGCACCTCGATATAGCCGCGCAAAAACATGGCGGTGACGTTGCCGGTGCCGGTTGGCTGACCGGCGGCATCGGCCTGCACGGAGACCGGCGTCGGCGCGAATCCCGCGCGCACAAGCGCCCGGCTTGCCGCCCGCGGCTCGCGCACAAAATGCCCGATATGGTCGAGAAAAATCTCTTCGCCCCGTGGAAGCTGGCGCTCGGCCGCGAAATTGGTGACAGGGGGATGCATAGAAGGTGATTCCGTAGACTCAGCCGATTTGGTAGTATTTCGTAGAAAGTATCGGTCGCGCCCTCAAAGGAAGCAAACATGAACCGCCGAAACCTGCTCAAATCCGTGCTGGCTTCGCTATCAGCCGCCGCCTGGCCGCTGGCCGCCCAAGCCTATCCCGATCGCACGGTCCGGCTGATCGTTCCGTTCTCTCCCGGCGGGGCCACCGACGTGGTCGGCCGGCTGTGGGCGGAACGGATGAAGCCGTTGCTCGGCACCGTCGTGGTGGAAAACAAGGGCGGCGGCGGCGGCGTGATCGGCGCGACCGATGTGGCGCGCAGCCAGCCCGACGGCCACACTTTTTTGTTTGGCAACACCAGCACGCAAGTGCTCATCCCCGCCATCGCGAAACAGCCGGCTTACGACCCGCTCAAGGATTTTGTCGCCATCTATATTCTCTGCGTCTCGCCCAACTCCATTGTGGTGCACGAGTCGGTTCCCGCCCGCACCTTGCGCGAACTCATCGCCTACGCCAAAGCCAATCCGGGAAAGCTCTCCTACGGCTCCGCCGGCACCGGCACCATGACCAATCTCGCCGGCGAACTGTTCAAGCAGCTCATCGGCGCCCCCGACATCGTGCATGTCCCTTACAAGGGCGCCGCGCCCGGCGTCGCCGATCTCGCCAGCGGACATATTCCCATGATGACTCCCAACGTGGGCGGAACGCTGCTCGAATTCCATCGCACCGGCCGCATCCGCATCCTCGCGGTCACCTCCGAGAAGCGGCTGAAAATCGCGCCCGACATTCCGACCGCCATCGAGGCCGGATTGCCGGGCATGCTGGCCGCCAATTTCAACGGCCTGTTCGGCCCGGCCGGAGTTCCAAAGCCGATTGTGGATCGGATCGCCCAGGCCACCGCCGCCGCCATGCAGGACGAGAACTTCCAGAAGCCGATGATTAACTCCGGCTTCGAGCCGATTCTCGACTCGGGGCCGGACGCCGCGCGGCGCATGGTGGCCGATGAGCTCAATCGCTGGGTGCCGATCATGAAAGCGACCGGGTTTAAGGTGGAGTAGATCACTCAACTTGTCATTCCGGCCGAGCCGCTTTAGCGGCGAGAGCTGGAATCCATAACCACCGGCCGTGATTATGGATTCCGGGCTCACGGGCTTCGCCCGCGCCCCGGAATGACGAATCAATAATTATACGGGTTTGTATAAGATTCACGGCTTGCTGCCGCCTCGCTCTGCCACCCGTTCCTCCGCCATCTTCCGCAGCGCCGCGCGGTCCACCTTATTGGTGGACGCCAGCGGCAATTCATCGACAAACCACACATAGCGCGGGTGCTGGTAAGCGGGCGCGTTGGCGAGCGCGAATTGCTTGATTTCGTCCTCTCTCGTCGCCCGGCCTGCCTTGCGGATCACGAACGCAACCGGCTTTTGCCCCTTGATCTCGTCGTCGATCGGCACGACGGCGGCCTGCGCCACGTCGGGATGGCGCTCCAGCATGCGCTCCACATCGGCCGGATAGATATTCTCGCCGCCCGAGACGAACATGTCGTCGGTGCGGCCGACAAAATAATGAAAGCCGCTCTCGTCGCGCCGGAAAACGTCGCCGGTAATGTAGAAGCCATCGGCGGTGATCGGCGCCGGCACATCCGCGCGGTTATGATAGCCGAGCATCACGGCCGGGCATTTCATTTCCAGCACACCCTGCGCGGCGTTGCGATCTTCTCCCTCCACCAGCCGGAGCTGCACCTTGGGATGCGGATAGCCCACCGAGAGTTCCGGTTGCGGCAGCCCCTTCGGATGCGGGCCGAACACCACCGGCCCGGCCTCGGTCGTGCCATAGGCGTTGGTGACCGCCGCCAGCGGCAATGCACGCCGCAATGACTGCATCAGGCTCGCGCTCACCGGCGCCGAGCCCATGCGCACGGATGTAATGCTCGATATATCTGTGCGCGCGAGCAGATCGGTCTCGCGCAGCATCATGGCGATCATCGGCGGCACGGCGGTGAGCCAGGTTGCCTGGTAGCGGCCGATGGCTTCGATATAGCCGCGCGCGGAAAACTGCGGCAGCAGCACGATGGTCGCATGCGCAGCACAGGCAAGCTTGGCAAGCGCAAGCGCGTTCATATGGTAGAGCGGCGCAGCGACGAGATAACGCTGGCGCGAGAGGTCTTGTCCCGCGAGCCTGGTTTCCACCACCCAAATGTGCCCCTGGTGCGAGAGCACCACGCCTTTGGGCGTGCCGGTCGAGCCCGACGTGTAGAGGAACATCGCCGGCTCGTTTGCCGCGGGCACCACGGTTTCGAATTCGCCCCGCTTGATGAAGCGCTCGAAGCTCTCAGGCCCCTCACCGCCGAATACCACCGCCGGCAAGTCCGGGCAGTCCGCGCGCCGCTTGGTATCGCAAAATACGAGTTTCGCGCCGCAATCCGCGATGATGAAATGAATGGTCGGGCGCGGGAAACGAAAATTCACCGGCACCGCGACCAAGCCCGCGCGCATGATGCCGTAATAGGCCGCAAGATATTCGGCGCGGTTGGCCGAGAGAATGGCGACGCGCTCGCCGCGCTTGAGCCCGCGCGCCGCCAGCGCGCGTGCAACGCCCTTCGTCATGGCATCGAGTTGCGCGTAGGTGAACTCGCGCGGAACTTGCTCGCCGCCCAGATCGACAATCGCAACTTTGTCCAGATCGCAATCGCGCCGGATCAGATCGCCGAGGTTTGTGAAAGTAGACATTAGGGCGCCTGCCTCAATCCGTCATCCTGAGGTGGCCATGCGAAGCATGGCCCTCGAAGGATGAACGGCCCAGGCCATCCCCGTCACCCTTCGAGGCTCGCTTCGCTCGCACCTCAGGGTGACGGCTCACGGAGGAACTCAGCTCTTCGGCGGCGGGGGCGGCGCGGTGAAATAGGTGCCGCGCCCGCTTGCCAGCAGTTTGCCCTGGGCGTCGAAAACTTGCGCCTCGGCGGTCGAAAATTGACTGCCCATGCGCACGATCTTGCCCTTGATCGTCAGATCGCCGGGAAGCGCGACGCTGTGATAATCGACCCGCATGTCGATGGTCGGCACGCCGCGGCCGGTCTTGCGGATCATCGCCCAGTCGGCGCCGAGATCGATCAGCGTGGCGAGGATACCGCCATGGGTGAATCGCCGCTCCACATTGACCACCCATTCCTCGCGCCATTTGGCTTTGAGCTCGATGCCGTCGTCATGCACCGCAACGACCTCCAGCCCGAGCCATTTGTGATACGGCGCGCGGGTGACGATTTCCTGTACCTGTTCGAGAGTCAGTTGGTCGCTCATTGAATGCACCACTCACCCTTCTAGTCCTCATCCTGAGGAGACCGCCACCGATCTCGGGTTTACCCGAGATCGGCATTTAAATGCGCAAGTCGGCTATAGCCGACTTGCGTTGCGGTCGTCTCGAAGGATGAGGACAACACACGACATCGCCTCACCCTTCGAGACGCCACGCCTTCGCCCTTCGGGCTACGGCGGGCTCCTCAGGGTGAGGCGAACTCACGGCGTCACCACCACCTTGCCGAAAATTTCCCGATCCTGGATGAGCCGCAAACCCTCGCGCGCCTGTTCCAGGGGGAGCACCTTGTCGATCACCGGCTTGATCTTGCCCTCCTGGATCAATTTCATCAGCGCGGATAAATTGTCGTCATAGAAACTGTTCGAGCCGATAATCTTCAGCTCAAAACTCCACACGTAGCGCAGGTCTTCCTTGGGATCGTGACCGGCGGTCGCGCCGCAGACCAAGAGCCTGCCGCCGCGCTTGAGGCAGCGCAGCGACGGCACCCAGGTGTCGCCGCCGGTGAAATTCACCACCACATCCACGCCGCCCTCGTAGGAACGCCGCTGCGGCTTGCCGTATTTCTCCACCGCCCATTTCGACCACTCGACCTTGCTGTAGTCGATCACCTCATCGGCGCCGAGCTCTTTCAATCGCTGCATCTTCTCCGCGCTCGATGCGCAGGCGATCACTTCCGCGCCGAGCAGTTTCGCCAGGATCACGCAGGCCGTGCCGACGCCGCCGCTGGCGCCGAGCACCAGCACGCGCTCGCCCTTCTTCACGGTGTCATGGGTGATCAGCATGCGATGCGCGGTGCCGTAGGCCACCGGCAGCGACGCCGCCTGTTCGAACGTCACGCCCGCGGGCATGGCGACCAGCTGATCGACCGCGACCAGGCAATATTCCGCCATGCCGCCGTCGAGCATCTCGCCCAGCAGACCCTTTTTCTTGTTGACCGGATTGACCAGCACACGGTCGCCCACCTTCCAGCGCGCAACGCCGGCCCCGATCTCGGAAATCTCTCCCGCCATGTCGAGCCCAATGACCACCGGCAGCGGCACCTTGATCCCG
Organism: uncultured Hyphomicrobiales bacterium; assembly: GCA_964575715.1. GTDB lineage: Bacteria > Pseudomonadota > Alphaproteobacteria > Rhizobiales > Xanthobacteraceae > PNAI01. Next base: position 12,048 of record CAZNSG010000233.1, read on the forward strand.
GGCATACCCTTGACGGTGAACACGTCGTGGTAGTTGAACGAGGAGGCGCGCACGCGGATCACCACATGGCCCTCAGCGGCACGCGGAGCGGGATAGTCGGTAACCACGGCCAAATCGTCGAGCCCGCCGTGCTTGCTTAGCACCAGCGCTTTCATCGTCTTCCCAGCCACGATCATTCCTCCGGGTTTCTCGGCCCTATGCTTAACCCGGAGCGTGCCCTGTTGTCATTGAGAAGCGCAACGAGCGAACCCGCAATAGCTAACACTTCGCCGCCCGGATACTTGCACCACCGAGTGGACGCCTCGCTGTCACGCCGCAGCGCGTTTGAGCGCGCGCCGCACGACATCGGGCTCTTCGCGGATCGCCGCGATCAGCGCGCGCGCCGGCGCGTCGGGTACGCGGCGGCCTTGCTCCCAATCGCGCAGAGTCGCCACCGGGATATGGTAGCGCGCAGCAAAATGCTGCTGCGTCAGATTGAGTTTCTTGCGGATCGCGCGGGTGTCGATCGCAGCCGGGATGTGCATGCGATATTTGGACACGTCGACTTCGCCGCGCATGAAGGCGGCGGCTTCTTCCATTCCCGCGATCATGCGCGCGCCCAGACTTTTCTCGGCGACTTTCTTTTTCATCGGTTTCTCCACATGTCCAAAGTGACGGCCCATCGTCTGATCGCATGTTTCTCCGCCATCGAAATATCGGCCCGGCGGCCCTTGCCATAGATGTCGGGCAGGAAAACCGGCGTCTCCTCTCCGGCGAAATAGGTGATGACGCGGTAGCCGCCGCTTTTTCCTTTGCCGCGTCCGGCGAAACGGAACTTGCGCGCGCCACCCGTACCGGGAATGAGGTCACCAACGGTGGGGTTCGCGGCAATCAACGTCACGATTGTTTCACGCGCTTCGTCATTAAGGCCTTCCCGGCTGGCTGAGGCGAGAAAACGTGGTGTCTCGATGACCGCATGCACATCATTATGTACGGCATTGCCGTACCTTCGTCAAGGCGGCGAACGCGGCCTCGGCCTTGCCGACGGCCAGGACATCGCCGCCGACACCGCAATCGGCTTCAAGATCATACCCAAACGCCAGATCGCCGAGCCCGCCGTGCTGCTTGAGAACCAGCGCCTTCATGGTCGCGCTCGCGCCGCTGCTCCTTATGCTTGCCGCCTGGATTGCTGTGCGCTTCCGGTCTAAGTAGCTTAAGGCAGGCCCGCCCACAACCGGGCGGCAAGGAACAAAAATTGGACCCCTGATGCAGGAAAATTTCCGTCAATTTCTCGACCGGCTCCGCCAAGCGGGCGAACTCGTGGACCTGCACCAGGCGGTCGACATCCGTCACATCGCCACGCTGGTCGACCAGGCCAAGACCGCGCTCTATTTCCACAACGTGATCGGCTACGCCATGCCGGTCGTCTCCGGCATCATCCGCACCAAAGAGCGCGCCGCCATGGCGCTCGGCTGCGAGAATTTCGGCGAGATCGAGGTCAAGCTCAAAGCTGCCATCGACCGCCCGATCCCACCCAAGCATGTAAAGACCTCGCCCGCGCGCGAGGTCGTCATGCTGGGCGACGATGTCGATCTGTATAAATTTCCGATCCCGATGTCGTCGATCTACGATGGCGGTCCGATGATCACGGCGGGCGTGGTGATCGCGCGCGATCCCGAGCTTGGCTTCAACAGCGGTATCTACCGTTTCATCGTCAAGGAAAAGAGTCTGACCGGCATCGACATTGTCACGCCCAACAACATGCGGCTGTTCGCGCAGCGCGCCTATGAGGCAGGCCGCCCCTGCCCGATTTCCATCAGTATCGGCACACATCCAATCGAGATTACCGGCTCGGGCTATCGCGCGCCGCTTGGCGTCGACGAGATGGCGATTGCCGGCGGGATTCGCGGCGAGCCGGTCGAACTGGCGCCCTGCCAGACCATCGACATGCCCTACATCGCAGACGCCGAGATCGTGCTGGAGGCGGAAATCCTCCCCACCGGTTGGACCTGGCCGGAAGGGCGCTTCGGCGAGTTCACCCGGCTGATGGGCGGACTGCATTGGAATCCGCTCGTGCGCATCAAGGCGATTTCGATGCGCAAGGACGCGATCTATTACAGCCTGCACATGCCGTGGGAGAACACCTGGCTCGCGGCGCCCACGCGCTACACGGCAATCCGCCAGGCGCTCAAGACCGCGGGCGTCACGGTGAAAGACATCAATGTCACGCTCGGCGGCTGCGCCTTCTGGCACGCGGTGATCTCGATCAAGAAACAGCCGGGCGAGGCCAAGAACGCGCTGCTCGCGGCGCTCTCGGTGATGGACCTCAAGCATGTCGTCGTGGTCGACGACGACATTGACGTCAACGACCCGACCGAGGTGGAATGGGCGATCGCCACCCGCGTGCAGGGCGACCGCGATATCATGATCGTGCCCAATGCGCGCGCGAAGCCGCTCGATCCGAGCCTGCCGCAGGGCGCCGGCATTGTGCCGACCGGCGCCAAGGTCGGCATCGACGCCACCATCCCCGAAGGCATCCCGCGCGAGCACTACGAGCGCATCACCTACGCCTATGCCGATACCGCCAAGCTCGACGACTATGTCCAAGGCAAGAAGGACAAGGCAGGCGAAGCCGGCGATGAGGCCGCGGTCAAGGCGCTGGCTGAGAAAATCCTCAAAGCCATCGATAGCGAGCCACTCTACTATACCGATATCGCCGAGCGGTTCTCATCGCATGATTTCCGCACCGTTGCGCGCGCGCTCGGCCAGCTACATGCCGCCGAGAAGCTGTGGCAGGACGCGCGCGGCCGCATGTGCGTGCGCGGCTCGAAATTCGCCGCCGTGTTGCCGGTGAAGAAGTGATTGGCAAAGCGGCGCGGCAAACTCGTTTCCCCTCTCCCCTTGCGGGAGAGGGTGCCCGAGCGGAGGCGAAGCCGAGCGAGGGCGGGTGAGGGGTTGCACTCTATCGATCGATTGTCACCCCTCACCCGGCTCGCTATCGCTCCGCGCTCGCCACCCTCTCCCACAAGGGGAGAGGGTCTCGAACTTGCTACGCGATCTGATGACAACATACGATCCACAATGCTGATCGACTCCCACACCCACGTCATCGCCACCGACACCCAGCGCTATCCGCTCAAGCCACTGTTCGGAAAACAATCCGACTGGTCGGCCGAGCACCCGCTCGACTATCCGGATTTGGTGAAAGCCGACATTGCGGCCGGCGTCGACAAGTCCGTGCTGGTGCAGGCTTCCTCGGCCTATGCGTTCGACAACTCCTATGTCTCTGATGCGATCGCCGCCCATCCGGAACGTTTCACCGGGGTGTTCGCCATCGACGTGGTGGCCCCCGATGCGGTAGAGAAGATGAAGCATTGGATGGGCAAAGGTCTGACCGGCCTGCGGATTTTCACCGCAGGGTCAACTCAGCCTGAGCAGCAGACCTTTTTCGCCGCGGAAGACGCATTTCCAGCCTGGCAATGCGCCAGCGACACCGGATTATCGGTCTGCATGCAAATGCAGGTTAAGGGCCTGCCGCTCCTGGAAACGGTGCTCAAACGGTTTCCCAAGGTGCGCGTCATTCTCGATCATTTCGCCCGTGCCGAAGCCGCCGACGGCCCGCCTTTTGCCAGCGCGGCGCCGCTGTTCGCGCTCGCGCGCTTTCCAAACGTCTATCTCAAGCTCACCCACCGGCCGATCGAAGCCTCGATGCAAGGCCGTGCTAGCCCCGAAACCTTCCTTGGCCGTGCGGTGAAGGAATTCGGCGCCAACCGCATCATGTGGGGCTCCAACTTTCCGGCCGCCAAGCCGCCGCTTGCCGAGCTCGTTGCGCTTGCGCGCAAAACGCTGGCTTTCCTGCCGCAGCAGGATCAAGATTGGATATTCTGCAAGACCGCCCAGACGCTCTATCCGGCGCTGGCGAGCAGGTGACGCGAACGAACCACCGCCTCCGTCATTCCGGGGCCCGAGCCAACGGGTCCGGCCTTTGGCCGGCCCGATGACAAGCTCCGCGAGGGAACCCGGAATCCAGAGGGAGAGGCCGAATTTGTATCTGGATTCCGGGTTCGCGCCTATAGCGCGTCGAAGACGCGCGTAAACGCGCTTATGGGTGCGCCCCGGAATGACAACGTCAATGGGAGAAACGCCGTGCTTACCAGACCCGAGAAGGTGAAGCTGCATACGCTGCTCGGCAATTATCCGAACGTGATCGCGCTCAAGGATGGCCGGATCAAATCCGAACTGGTCGAATTCGACTTCCCCGACTTCCCCGTCCCGAACAAGGGTTTTAAGCCGCTGGTACGCGAGCACAGGTTCGACCTAGGCGAGCTTGCCATCGTCACCTTCCTGCAAGCCAAGAGCTTTGGGCTGCCCTATGTGCTGATCCCAGCGACCGTGATCGGCCGCGGCCAGCTCCATACCGTCGCCTATAATTCCGAGCGCGGTACGATGAAACCCTCCGATCTCAATGGCAAGCGCTTCGGCGTGCGCTCCTACACCCAAACCACCGGCATCTGGGTGCGCGGCATTCTGGCCGAGGATTACGGCGTCGATTGGTCGAAGGTTCAGATCATCACCATGGAGGACCCGCATGTTGCCCAATACAAGGACCCGCCATTCGTGCAACGCGCACCCGAAACCAAACAACTTCCGCAGATGCTGATCGACGGCGAGGTCGATGCCGCCCTCATCGGCGAAAAATTTCCCGACCCGCGCTTTATGACACTGATCCCGGACGCCGAAGCCGCCAACAGGAAATGGGCGGAAGTCCGCGGCGGCATCCCGATCAATCACATGCTGGTCGCGCGTGCCTCAATCGCAAAATCGCGCCCCGACGTCATCAAGGAAGTGTTCCGCCTATTCCACGACGCGCGCCAGACGGACGCCTCGTCCAAGGGCCCGCTCGATCCCTACCGCTTCGGCGTGGAAGCCAACCGCCGTTCGCTTGAACTGATCGTCGACTATTCATTCCGCCAGCAGATGATCCCGCGCAAGTTCAGCGTGGACGAATTGTTCGACGATCTGACGCGCGCGCTCGGGACTTGAGACATCGACAGGAGAAAAATCATGCGTGGGATGCTTCATTCGATATTATTCGGATTCGCACTTCTGATAAATGCGATGCCGGCAGGCGCGCAAAGCGCCGCGGACGCCGCGAATTATCCCAATCGGCCGATCCGCATCATCGTTCCGTTCCCGGCCGGCGGACCTACCGATATCCTATCGCGCGTGCTGGCACAGCGGCTGAGCGATGACTGGGGCCAAGCGGTGGTGATCGAAAATCGCCCCGGCGGCAATACCGCGATCGGCGCGCAGGCGGTGGCGAAAGCCGATCCCGACGGCTATACGCTGCTCGCAGCGATGGACACGACGCTGGTGCTCAATCCCATCACTGCCAGCAACCTGCCCTACGATGCGTTGAAGGATTTTACTTACATCACCCTGACATCGAGCAACACCTCGCTTCTGACGGTGCGGGCAGCCGACGGTCCGAAAACCATCGACGAACTCATCGCCAAGGCGAAGGCCAGTCCCGGCAAATTGAACTTTGGCGCGGGCATTCTCACCACGCGGCTTGCCGGCTTTCTGTTCAGCAAAATGGCCGGCATCGACGTGGTGCTCGTCCCCTATAAGGGCAGCTCCGAGGTGGTACAGGGGTTGCTGACCGGCAGCGTGGATTTCATCGTGGACGGAACGGCCGCAAGCCTGCCGTTGATCCGCGGCGGTCAGTTCCGGCCGCTGGCGAAACTCAACAGCCGTCCGTTGGCGGCGCTGCCGGATGTCAAGCCGCTCTCAATCGCCGCACGGCTGCCGCAACTTGAGGATATTTCGACCTGGATCGGACTGGTCGGACCCGCCGGCATGCCGCGCCCGGTGGTGGAAAAAATCCAGCGCAAGATCGCGAGTCTTTACGGCGATCCGGCTTTGGTCGATCGGCTCGATAAATCGGGGATATACCCGGTGAGCAGCACACCGGCGGAATTCGAAGCGTTCGTACGCAAGGAGATGGACCGCTGGTCCAAGATTTATCGCGACAGCGGGATCAAGCTCGATTGAACGACGAGGAAACGATGGAGGAAACACCATGAATGTCATGCCCTCCGTGCACAAAAATACCGCGCCGTTAATGCAGCCGCGCGCGCGCATTGGCCTGATCATTCCCTCGGTCAACACCTACAGCGAGCCGCAGTTCAATCATTTCGCGCCAGAGGGGCTTGGCATCCATGTGGCGCGGGCCCGCGTCGCCGGCGAATGGAAGCGGCCGCTGGCGGAGATGAAGGACGAGATCGCGACGGCGGCCAAACTGCTGTCGGACTGCGCGCCCGATGTCATCGTGTTTCATTGCACCGATACTTCCATGACCCAGGGGCCGCAGGGCGAAGGTCGTATCCTCGACATTGTGCGCGACGCCACCGGGGTCGATGCGATAGCGACCAGCAGGCTGGTGCTCGAAGCGCTGCAAAAGCTCGGGATGAAAAAAGTCGTACTGCTCACGCCCTACAAGAGCAACAAACCCGTGATCGACTACCTGACGGCGGCCGGCATTGCTGTAGTTGAGAACGTAGCGCTCGGCCTGCAAGCCAAGGAGTTCGGCAGCGTTACGCCGCAGCAATGGGCGAAACTTTCCAAGGATAATGACCGGCCGGAGGCCGACGGCATCTTCCTAAGCTGCACCAACACCACCCAAATCGAAGCCATCGCGGACATCGAGCGCACGCTCGGCAAACCGGTAGTCAACAGCAATCAGGCCGTGCTCTGGGGCTGCATCAAGCGGCTGCAAGCGGCGCTCGCGCCGCTAAAGCCGATGCCGCAGCTTGGGCGGCTGATGCAGAGTTTGAATTGACAGAACGACCAAGAGGTCGCTCTCAGCGAGGGAGAATGGTCTTGATACAACAAATCCTGCGAATTGTGGCCGCAGCGGCGCTGCTGCTGGCCTTTGCGCCCAATATTTTCGCTCAAACCTATCCCTCGCGCTCGATCACACTGATCGTGCCGTTTGCGCCCGGCGGGCCTGCCGACGTCCTTGCCCGGCTGGTGGGACAGAAGATGAGCGAAGACCTCGGCCAGCAGATCGTGGTCGACAACCGGCCGGGCGCCAACACGATCATCGGTGCCCAGACCGTGGCGAAGGCTCGGCCCGACGGCTACACCATTTTGTTGGCGATCGACGGAACGCTGGTGATGAACCCGTTCCTCTACAGCAAGCTGTCCTACGACCCCTTCAAGGATTTCGAACCGGTGTCGCTGATCGCGCTGGTGCCTTCGGCGCTGACCGCCAACATCAACAACCCCGCCAACACCTTGAAAGAAGTGATCGAGATCGAGAAGGCCAAGCCTGGAACGTTCCAGATCGGCGTGAGCACACCCACCTCTCAGGTCGCCATTGGACTCTTGAACATGCTGGCTGGCACCAACATGATCACAGTCCCCTATCGCGGCGGAACGACACAGATTACCAGCATGCTGCCGGCGATATTCCGCTCGGCCATGAAAGCGTCAACGTCGCGCTGCCGCTCTATCGCGATAAGAAAATCAAGATCATCGCCCTCACCGGCCAAAAGCGCCTCGCGCTTGCGCCGGAGATTCCGATCATTGCGGAAACCTTCCCCGGCTTCGACCTGGGGATTTGGCAGAGCGTCGTCGTGCCGGCCGGAACCCCGCGTCCGATCGTCGATCGCCTGCATGCCTCTTTGACCAAGGTGATGGCGGCGCCGGATCTGCGCGAAAAGCTCTTCGCGGCCGGCATCGAACCAGCCATCAGCAAGAGCCCGGAGGAATTCGCCGCCTTCATCCGCACGCAGGCCGCCGTTCGCAGCAAGGTGATCGCGGCCGTCGGAATGAAACTGGACTGAGAGTACGAAGTCCCCACAGTTCATAATTCCGGGGCCGCCGATCTCGGAATGACAGCGGAGAGGACGTCCTTACCTACGAATGCCGCTTCTGCCGCACGCCCAGGCGTTCAAGCCGCGGCAGCACCTCGTCGCAGAAATACGGCAACTCGTTAAGGTAGTTTACGAACGAGAAGCCGATGCCGCGCAGGCCGGCCTGGCTCAGATCGGCGAGCTGCTGCGCGATCTGGTCAGGATCGCCGACCATCAAGAGGCCGCCGAGGCCGTGCGCGTAATGGTGCCGCTGGCGCTGGAACTCATCCTCGCCCACGGTCGCTGGCGAAATGTTCTTCTTGCCGAGGATGCCATCGACCGCCGACCAGTCCGCATTCTCGATCGTGCAATGGTGGTAGTATTCCTCGGCCTGCTTCTGCGTCGGCCTGCAGGTGACGACGCCGACCGCATAGACGTCGAGCTCGCGGCCCTGCGATTTGGCGTCGTCCTTCGCCGCCTTCACGCGCTCCGCGGTCTCCGTCATCGAGGTGCGCGATGCCTGGGTGAAAAAGGCGTCGCAATTGCGAATGGCGAAAGCGCGGCCGGTGGGCGAGGCGCCGGCGTTCATGATCAGCGGGCGCGTGCCGCCGAAGGGCTTAGGCTTGGCGCGTACTTTTTTGAGCTTGATGTACTTGCCGTCAAAGTCGAAATCGTCCTGCGGTCCCCACGCCATCTTGACCGCATTGATCCAGTCCTGCGCATAGTCGTAGCGCGCCTCGTGTGCGCGCTGGGTGACGCCAAACATCTGGAATTCGTCCTCATTCCAGCCGACGACGATGTTAAGCCCAAAGCGCCCCTCCCCGACATGGTCGGCGGTGACGAACTGCTTGGCCGCGATAATGGGATGAAACAGCGGCGCATGCACGGTGCCGAACACAATCAGCCGCTTGGTCGAGGCCAGCAGGCCAGTCGCCCAGGTGATGGTCTCAAGCGTCGTGCCCATGTAGTCGGTGTCGCCGCCATAGCCCTTCCAGCGCCCAACCGGCAGTATGAAGTCGATGCCCGCCTCGTCCGCCATGCGGGCGAGCTTCAGGTTGTCCTCCCAATTGCCGGTCCAGCGCTCCGGAACCTTGGTGACCGCACGACCGGAAGAACAGTTCGTCCCGAACAGTCCGATCTTGAGCACATTGGAATTGTACATCGCCATGCGCTCGCTCATGGAGCCGCGCCGGCTTGAGGGTAACTCCGCGCTCAAATTATTCATGAACTAGCCATTCGGAATAACAGCACCAGGGACGGCGCGTTTCATGTGTCGCCATCCTTGAGCTTATAGCGGCCGCTTTCGTTCCGCCCGAGCCGCTTGGCCGCATAGAGCGCGTCGAGCTCGCGCACGATGTCACGGCCGTCCCGGCTCCCCGCGGCCGCCATCAGCTCAAGAAAGTTCGCAGGCTCCGCGCCAAGCGCATCGGCGACCGACTTGGCTCGTGTGCGCTGCGGCAGTACCGGCGGCGCCGGGATGCCCCACTCCAATGCCGCCCGCCGCCCGAAGGGAATGGTGCAATCGAATCCGACCTTGGCGCCGGTGCGCGCCCCACCCAATGAAGGATCAAGCGGAACCACCCGGAAGCCGCTCGCCACGATCAAGTCGCGGTCGCCCTGAAAGCGCGACGCCAGCGCCCAATCGACCTGCTCGTCGGAGAACACATCGATGTCGTCGTCGAACACGAACACATGCTTGGCCTCGGCCATGGAGCCGAACACCGCGGCGATGGCATTGCGCGCCTCCCCCGGCACGCGCTGACGCAGCGATACGCGCACATTGTACATGCCGCCGCTCGAAGGCGTTGCGAACACCGCAACCGGCTCGCGCACGGCGGTTACGAGCCCGGCCCATGCGGCCGATTCGGTTTTCACCGTCGTAACCTGCGCGGTATCGGTGCGCGCGAGGTATCGGCCGCCGATGGTCACGGTCTGAAACAACGCATCCTTGCGGCGCGTGATCGCCGTCACATGAAAGACCGGGTTCTTCTTCACCACGCCGTAATAGCCGACGTACTCGCCGAACGGCCCTTCCGGCTCGGTGTGACCGTTGGCATCGAGAAAACCTTCGATCACATATTCGGCGTCTGCCGGGACGTACACATCGTTGCTCACGCATTTGACGATCGGCACCGGCGCGCCGCGCACCGCACCGATCACTTCAAGCTCATCCATCGGCGGCGTGGCGCTCACCGCCGCCATGAAATCGGCCGGATGCGAACCTACCGCAAAAGCGATCGGCAGCGTCTCCCCGCGCGCCACCGCATCGAGATAGTTGGCGCGCAGATCGCTGGGCGCGATCAGATCGATGCCGGCATGGCGCGGACCGCGCAGCATGATCCGGCGGCAGCCGACGTTGGTGTAGCCGGTCGCGGGAAATAGCGAGAAGTCGAGGCTGGCCGAGATATAGGGCGCGCCATCCTCGCCGTGCTGCAAATGCACCGGCAGGGCGCAAAGATCGGCGTCCTTGCCGGTCAGCACGACGTCCTGCACCGGAGCATCCTTTGCGGTCACCTTCACCGGCTCATGCGGACGTGCCAGGCGCTGCGACAGGGCCGGCAGAAGTCCGGTCTCGTCGGTATCGAGCGCGATCGCCAGCCGCCGCCGCGAGCCCATCACATTGCCGACAAGCTCCGCCCGTTCGGGACCCGCCGCCCGGAAAAGCGTGGCGCGCGCATTGCCGTCGAGCACCGCTGCCACGTCCACGAGGTCGGTCGGCTGGTCGCGAACCTCACACTCTCCCATCTGCACAAGCCGTTCCATAAAACGGCGCAGCCTGAATCGCTCGGTATCGGCCATCAGGCATCCTCCATAGGTAGTGCGGTTACGGTCCGGTGTGACGATAAGCGCCCATGGGTGTTTAGCAACGTGGGCAAGGACGTGTAAATCGCCACCGCACGTGCGCGAGCAAGGCGTGCATGATGAAGGAGCAGGGAACGGCACTCATCCTGGTCGAGCAGCATGCCAAAATCGCGCTCTCGCTCACCGAGCATGCGGGCGTGTTCGAGCGCGGCACGATCGTCCACTGCGCGCTGGCGCGCGATCTGCTGGCGGACGCGGCCACGCTCGATCGCTTCATCGGACTGCGGGTTGCGGAAGGTAACACCGCCTGATCCGCCCTCATTCTTCGAGGCTCGCCACGCAAGTCGGCTATAGCCGACTTGCGCAATTAAATGCCGATCACGGGTAAACCCGAGATCGGTGGCGAGCAACACAGAATGACGGTCATTGCTTAGTGCCGTTGGTGTAAATCACCGGCGGCGCGAAACGGCACACGTGGCGCCGCGCGTGACGGCGGGTGTTTGGATCTTCAAGACTTATTTTTGACCGCCGCGCTGATGGCGTCGAGCATTTCCGCGTGGCTGCCTTTGAGCGTGCCGCGCACGGCGGGCGACTTGCCGATCGCACCCATCTCGCGCTGGCGCTTGACGGTGGCGGTGACCATCTGCGGATCGACGCCAAGCTCGCGCAGCGTTTCGGCTACTTCCTCCATCTCGGCGGCGCGCCGCTCGCCGTGGCTTGCCATGCGTTCGAGGTTGTAGGCGATGAGCTTGTTCCAATCGAGCGTGGGATAATTGTGGCGCAGCGAATCCGCCACCTGTTCGACCACGCCGGCGCGCGCGGCGGCGACGAAACATTCCAAAGTGAGCGCCTCGATGCCCTTGATCATGACGCTGCGCACCATCTTGATGGCGGCGGCGGCGCCGATTTCGGGGCCGGCAACTGCGGTTTTCATGGCAAGCGCGGCCAGGATCGGTCCGGCGGCCTCCACATGCGGCCCGGAGAGCAGCATGGGCGAGCGGTGGCGGGCAGGGTAGATCGGCGAGAGAATCGCGACATCCACATAGCGGGTGCGCTCGTCCAGCAGCCTTGCGGTCGCCTGCTTGCGGCCGGGGGAGACCGAATTGACGTCAAGATAGAATGGATTGCCGGCGAGATGCGGGGCGACCGCTTGCGCGACTTGCAGGCTCGAAGCCGCCGTAACCGCAGAAATGATTACATCGGTGCCGCGCACGGCATCGGCGGCCGAGGATGCAACGCGCACGCCGATCTGTTCGCCTGCCCGCCGCAGCCGCTCGCCTTCCTTGACCGGAAACAGAATATCCCAGGCTGCGATCTGCTCGATGCCTTCTTCACGCAAGCCGGCGGCCATGGCCTGGCCGGCTTCGCCGAAGCCGAAGAAGCACAGATGGGGCGTGTTGCGGCGGGTCATGGTCTGCATCCATTGGTTCTTGCTCAGGGGATCATAACCTAAAACGTATCTTGTTGGTGTTGAGCGATATCCTAATCCCGCTCATTCCCGCGGAAGCGGGAATCCAGATATTGAATGCTCGGAATCTCAGCTCTGGGTCCCCGCTATCGCGGGGACGAGCGGATCGTTGAGCAGATTCAACGCGCGCGGGATAGGCGCTAGCGGCGGCCGGTGAACATCGGCTTGCGCTTCGCCATGAAGGCGCGCACGCCTTCGGCATAATCCGGAGACAAACTCGCCTCGCGCTGGAGGTCGCGCTCGAGGTCGAGTTGCGTGGAAAGATCATTGTCCTCGGCGGCGTCAAGCGCGCGCTTGATCAGGCCAAGGCCGACGGTCGGAGTGGATGCGAAATGCACGCAGAGTTTTTCCGCTTCCGTCATCAGTTCATTATCGTCCACGGCGCGCCAGATCAGGCCCCAGGCTTCGGCCATTTCCGCGGACAGCGGCTCGGCCAAGAGCGCAAGACCGCGCGCCCGCGCTTGGCCGACGAGGCGCGGCAAAATCCAAGTGCCGCCCGAATCGGGAACGAGTCCGATGCGCGCGAAGGATTGCACGAAATTCGCCGAGCGGGCGGCCAGCACCATGTCGCAGGCAAGCGCGACATTGCAGCCGGCACCCGCTGCAACGCCGTTGACGGCGGCGACGATGGGAAAGGGCAGCGCGCGCAGCTTGCGGATAAGCGGGTTATAGTGCTGCTCAAGCGTGCCGCCGAGCACGATCTGCTCGCCCGGTTTTGCAAGACGGTCGTTGAGATCCTGGCCCGTGCAAAAGGCGCGGCCGGCGCCGGTCAACAGCAGCGCCCGGCAAGTTGCGTCCTGCTCGGCCTCGGCGATCGCCGCGGCAAGCATGCGATGCATCGGCTCATTGAAGGCATTCAGCCGCTGCGGCCGATTGAGCGTAAGCACGCGATAGCCAGAGCGCCGCTCGACCAAGACTGGAGTTTCGTCCATATCCTTAATCCTTATCCAGGGGTGGCGATCCGCCGTATGGTGAAAAACCTGATGAATCGCAAATAGTTGGGGGAATTTTTTGAATACTTGCAGTGTTGATAGCAGAAGTCCGTCTCTTGCGTTATATCAATGCACGAGCACCTCTTTGAACTAGGCGCTATGGAAGCAACGTTGGCGGTGATCGGTACTTAGCGGGTGTGCTATTCCAGTCCTGTGTCGCAGGCGTAGGGCTTAACTGAACAATCGATGGGAGGAGATCAATGTTGAAGACAAGACTAAGTTACGGCGCTGGGGCATGCGCAATTGCCGTTGCCTCCGTGCTCGCCATCTCGGCGGTGCAGCCGGCCGATGCGCAGCAGCGCAAATCGATCCGGTGGACCACGTCACAGGTGGGTTCGTATGGCTACACGATTGCCGCCTCGATGGCGAAGGTTCTCGAAACTGCGCTCGGCGGCGAATATACCGTCACCGTGCAGCCGTATACGTCTCCGACCGTCGCCATGAAGGCGGTGATGGATGGCGATGGCGAAATCGCCTACACAGCCGACATCGGCATGACCCAGTTCAGCGAGCGCGTCGGCGGCTTCAAGGACTACAAGCCTGCCAAGCCGGAACTCGTTCATACCTGGTACGCCTACCCGATGGAATCGATGATGGCCACCTCGGCCAAAGAGGCCGGAAAGTTCAAGTGCTGGGGCGATTTCAGCGGCAAGCCGGTGTACTTCACCCAGGCCGGATTTATGAATTGGCTCAACTGGCAGCGCATCTATAAGACGCTCGGCTACGACTTCAAGCACGTTCAGATCGATGCCAAGGCGAATGCCGATGCACTGGAGGCGGGCTCTATTCTCGGCTCCGCGACCTATACCACTGCCGGCCGCTCGTTGCCTCCCTATTGGAAGGAGACCGAGATCCGCATGGACATCAAGGTTATCAATCCGTGCCCGGAGGAGATCACGAAACTCAAGGCCGCGGGACTTGCGGTCGTTGACGTCGAAGCGAAGAACGCGTTCACCAAGGACGTCGGCCATTCAACCGTCAAGGGCGTGCCGATCCTGTTCGGCTACAACGCGCGGATCGATATGCCGGAAGATGTCATCTACAAGATGGTCAAGGCGTTCTACGACAAGAAGGACGAACTCGTGAAGGTCGATCCGGGCTTTGAGATCATGGCGAAGGACTTCGTCGGTCTGCAGGTGCAGGGCATCAATGCCAATCCGCACATCCCGGTGCATCCGGGCCTGGCCAAGTTCCTCAAAGAACACAAGGCCTGGAACGACAAGTGGAAGGTCTCACCTGGTTCAAGCTGATTGTACGATTGACTTAATATCGGGGCGGGGATGCCGTGCTGCGACCGCGCGGGTGCCCGCCCCGACGTTTTAGTTTAATCTGAATGTTTGGGCCGAATACGCCGTCGGGGGCGGCCGGCGGCTCTGCGATAACGGATAGCGGCGGGTTCGACCGTCAGGCGATCTGGCCGCAGCCGGCGTTGCGCGGAGCGCGTTAATCTCGGAGGACGGCGTTCTCCGCCAAGGGGGAAACATGACGCGCGAAGCGTTGAAGAATTACGCCACACTCAAGAATCTGACATTTGTCTTCGCGCTCATCCAGACCGTCTGGCTGATTTGGTTTTTTTATACCGGCTTCGGCGGCTCGCAGGAACTGGTGTCGCGCGTGTTGGCGATCGCACTGATCCTGCAAATCCTGTTCATGTACCAGGAGCGCTATTTCTATAAATGGCTGCCGCCGGTCGTCAACCACATTATCGTTGCCTGCTATGTCGGCATCTGCATTTATTCCTTCATTTATTTCCATTACGAATTCGAACGAATCGCGATCTATGCACAAGGCACCTATACACGGCAGGATTTCATTGTCGGGCTGTTGATTTTCCTCCTCGTGATGGAGCTGTCCCGGCTTGCCCATGCCGTGCTGTTCTGGACCAATGTCATTCTCGTTGCTTACACGCTCTGGGGATTTCTCAGCCCAATCGACTTCTTCTGGCATCCCGGCACGAGCTTTTATCGCGTCGTCACCTCGAGCACGGTTGAGTTCTCGACCGGCATCTATGGCCTCTACGGCCAGCTCGCGCTTACGCTGATCGCCGCATTCCTGTTGCTGGCGGGCGTTGCGAACGGCTTTGATGCGCAGCGCGCGATGATCAACGTCGTGCGGCTGATCGCCGGCCGGTCGCGGCAGCTGATCCCGCAGACGGCGGTGATCGGATCGAGCGCGATCGGAATGATCAGTGGCAGCGGTTCCGCCAATGCCGCGGTGGTCGGCACCATCACCATTCCGCTGATGATCCGCTATGGCGTTCCGGCCACCTTTGCCGCCGCGGTCGAGACCGCGGCCTCGATGGGCGGCCTGCTCATGCCGCCGATGATGGGGGTCGGCGCCTTCCTGATGTCGGAGTTCCTCGGCGTGCCCTATTGGGATGTCGTGGTGCGCGGATTTGCGCTCGCCTTCGTCTATTATGCCTCGATCGGCGTCGCGGTCTATCTTCTGTGCGTGCGCTTGTTGCCGCGCGATGCCATCGAAAAGCCGCAGGTGCCGCTCTACGACAAGATCAAGACCTGCATCTTTTTCTCCTCCGTGCTCTATCTGATCTATCTGATGGGCGTCGTCGGCAAGGGTGAATTGCTCGCCGCGCTCTACACCGCGACGTTCATGTTCGTGCTGCTGGTCGCGGTCTTTCTCTATTTCAAATACGTGGTGAAGGATCCCGCGCTCGCGAACGAGACGTTGTTCGGCAACATCCGATTGTCGGTCGAGACCCACGCCGAGATGACGTCCTATCTGTCGCTGCTGCTGGCAACGCTCGGCATCATGATCGGCCTGTTCACCGTCACCGGATTCATCATCCGGATGGGCGCGATGCTGATCGATCTCGGATCGTGGAACATTATCGCCATGATCGGCATGGCCTGGGTCTTCGGTTGGCTCGCCGGCGCGGGCCTGCCGCCGACCGCGACCTACATCATCGGCGCGGTCGTGAT
>CAZNSG010000234.1:0-8598 GCA_964575715.1 uncultured Hyphomicrobiales bacterium
ACCGGCAGGCCTTCGGCAACGTGCCGGTGCTGGAGCATGCGCTCGATGTCGGCGGCGAATACGCCTACCGCATCCGCGGCGAGGCGCACATGTGGCGCCCGACCGTGGTGGCCGACCTGCAGCACGCCGTGCGCGGCAATCTGCCCGACAAGTACCGCTCGTTCGCGCAGCAGATCAACGACCAGTCCGAGCAGCTGATGACCTTGCGCGGCCTGTTCCGGCTGAAGAGCGCCGAGGAGATGCGCCGCAAGCCGGTGCCGCTCGAGGAGGTGGAACCGGCGGCCGGCATCGTCAAGCGCTTCTCGACCGGCGCCATGAGCTTCGGCTCGATCTCGCGCGAGGCCCACACCACGCTCGCCATCGCCATGAACCGTATCGGCGGCAAGTCGAACACGGGCGAGGGCGGCGAGGAGGCGGACCGCTTCGCGAGGATGCCCAACGGCGATTCCATGCGCTCGGCCATCAAGCAGGTGGCGTCGGGCCGGTTCGGCGTGACCACCGAATACCTGATCAACTCCTCGATGATGCAGATCAAGATGGCGCAGGGCGCCAAGCCGGGCGAAGGCGGCCAGCTGCCGGGGCACAAGGTCGACAAGACCATCGCCAAGGTGCGCCACTCGACACCGGGCGTGGGACTGATCTCGCCGCCGCCGCACCACGACATCTATTCGATCGAGGACCTCGCCCAGCTGATCTTCGATCTCAAGAACGTCAATCCCGAAGGCGATGTATCGGTGAAGCTGGTCTCGGAAGTCGGCGTCGGCACGGTGGCGGCGGGCGTCGCTAAAGCGCGCTCCGATCATGTGACGATCGCTGGCTTCGAAGGCGGCACCGGCGCTTCGCCGCTGACCTCGATCAAGCACGCGGGTAGCCCATGGGAAATTGGCCTCGCCGAAACGCACCAGACGCTGGTCGCCAATCGGCTGCGCGGACGCATCGCGGTGCAGGTCGACGGCGGTATCCGCACCGGGCGCGATGTGGTGATCGGTGCGATGCTCGGCGCCGATGAATTCGGTTTCTCCACCGCTCCTTTAATTGCGGCCGGCTGCATCATGATGCGCAAGTGCCATCTCAACACCTGTCCGGTGGGCGTCGCGACGCAAGATCCGGTGCTGCGCAAGCGTTTCAAGGGTTTGCCAGAGCATGTCATCAACTACTTCTTTTTCGTCGCCGAGGAAGTGCGCGAATTGATGGCGGCATTGGGCTATCGCAGCTTCAACGAAATGATCGGGCAGATGCAGATGCTCGATCAGCGCCAGGTGATCGAGCACTGGAAGGCGAAGGGGCTGGATTTCTCGCGGCTGTTCACCAAGCCGATCGCACCGGACGATGTGGCGATCTACAAGTGTGAACTGCAAGACCATAAAATCTATGACATTCTCGACCGCAAGCTGATTGCGCAGGCGCGGCCCGCGCTCGACCGCGGCGCGCGGGTCAAGCTCTCCGTGCCGATCCGCAATATCGACCGCGCCGCCGGCGCCATGCTCTCGGGCCAGATCGCCAAGCGCTACGGCCATGCCGGTCTGCCGGACGATACCATCCACGTCAAACTCAAAGGCACCGCCGGACAGAGTTTTGGCGCCTGGCTGGCGCGGGGGGTGACTTTCGAGCTGGAAGGCGACGCCAACGATTACGTCGGCAAGGGGCTTTCGGGCGGGCGCATCATCATCAAGCCGCCGGCGGACAGCGGCATTGTGCCGGAAGAATCGATCATCGTGGGCAATACGGTGCTCTACGGTGCCATCGCTGGCGAATGCTTCTTCCGCGGGATCGCCGGCGAGCGCTTTGCCGTGCGCAACTCCGGCGCCATCGCGGTAATCGAGGGCGCCGGCGATCATTGCTGCGAATACATGACCGGTGGCGTGGTCGTGGTGCTCGGCCGCACCGGACGCAATTTCGCCGCCGGCATGTCAGGCGGAATTGCCTATGTGCTCGACGAGGATGGTTCGTTTGCCTCGCGCTGCAACCTTGCCATGGTCGAGCTTGAGCCGATTCCGGAGGAAGCGGACGTCTCGCAGCAAATATACGGCCACGCCCACAATCTGGAATCGCATGGCCGTGTCGATATCTCCCCCGATATGACGCGGTTTGACGCGGAGCGATTGCGCAGTTTGGTCTACTGCCAAGCAGAGCTCACCGGTTCGCGCCGCGCGCGCGACATTCTCGACAACTGGTCCGAGTACTTACCCAAGTTCCGCAAGGTGATGCCGGTCGAGTACCGCCGGGCACTCGCCGAAATGGCGAAGGCGTTACTGCAGGCCGCGGAATAAATATGGGTAAGATCACCGGCTTTCTTGAGTACGAGCGCAACGAGCGCGACTATTTGCCGGTCGAGGACCGCGTCAAAAACTGGCGCGAGTTCGTCATTCCGCTGCCCGAGAAGGACACGCGCGAGCAGGCCGCGCGCTGCATGAGCTGCGGCGTGCCCTACTGCCACATCGGCTGCCCGGTGAACAACCAGATCCCGGATTGGAACGACCTCGTCTATGCCGGCAATTGGGAAGAGGCGGCGCGCAACCTGCATTCCACCAACAATTTTCCGGAAGTCACGGGGCGCATTTGTCCGGCGCCGTGCGAGGCGTCCTGTACGCTCAACATCGACGACAATCCGGTTACGATAAAGACCATCGAATGTGCCATCGCCGATCGCGCGATCGAGAACAACTGGATCAAGCCCGAACCGCCGGCGCACAAGACCGGAAAGAAGGTCGCGATCGTGGGCTCGGGGCCTGCCGGCATGGCATGCGCGCAACAGCTCGCGCGGGCGGGGCACGACGTGCATGTGTTCGAGCGATTCGCCAAGGCCGGCGGCTTGCTGCGCTACGGCATTCCCGATTTCAAGATGGAGAAGCACATCGTCGACCGCCGCGTCGTGCAGATGCAAGCCGAGGGCGTGAGCTTCCACTACGGCGCTCATGTCGGCGTGAACCTGCCGGCGGAAAAGCTAATCGCGGACTACGACGCAGTGGCGCTGACCGGCGGCGCGGAAGCACCGCGCGATCTGCCGATTCCCAGCCGCGAACTCGACGGCGTTCATTTCGCCATGGATTTCCTCTCGCAGCAGAACCGGCGCGTAAGCGGCGAGCCGCTCGGAGACGTCAAGCCGATCCTGGCCAAGGGCAAGCACGTCGTGGTCATCGGCGGCGGCGATACCGGTTCCGACTGCATCGGCACATCGTTTCGCCAGGGCGCGCTCGCGGTGACCAACTTCGAGATCATGCCGCAGCCGCCGGAGCACGAGAATAAGCCGCTCACCTGGCCGGACTGGCCGCTCAAACTGCGCACGTCGTCAAGCCACGAGGAAGGCGCCGCGCGCGATTTCGCAGTGCTCACGCAGAAATTTTCCGGCACCGATGGCCGCGTCACGACGCTGCATTGCGCGCGCGCGGACGCGAATTTCAAGCCGATACCGGGCACCGAGTTCGAGATCAAGGCCGATCTGGTGCTGCTCGCCATGGGCTTCGTGCATCCGGTGCACGAGGGCATGATCAAGTCCTTGCAACTCGATCTCGATCAGCGCGGCAATGTGAAGGCGGACACCAGCGCCTACCGAACCTCGTTGGCGAAGGTGTTTTCCGCCGGCGACATGCGGCGCGGGCAATCGCTGGTGGTTTGGGCGATCCGCGAAGGGCGGCAATGCGCCCACGCGATCGACAAGTTCCTGATGGGAACGACCATGCTGCCGCGGTGACTTCGCTTTAACTCTCGCCCGCGTTGAAGAAAATGTAGCGCGATGCCACATTTCGTTGGCCGCAGTTTAATGCGGTTTCTGCCTCTCTGCCAAGTTGTCATTATCGCAGTTTGCGATATCTTTCTTGACACGTTATCGCGTTATGCGATATTAGAGCAATGAAGCCGATCGCTTTCACGCCCGCCGCCGCCCGTCAGTGGGCCAAGCTGTCCGGCGACATCCGCCTCCGGCTTGATGCCCGACTGACGGAGTTCGCAATGAGCGGCAAAGGCGACGTGCGGCGGCTCAAAGGCCGCGCCGGGTCAAGGTTGCGGGTCGGCGATTGGCGCGTGATCTTCGACGAAACGCGCGACAGCATTATTGTTGTTGCCGTGGGCCATCGCCGCGAGGTTTATGACTAGGAGAACCCCATGAATGTTCGATTCCAAAAGACGCCCAAGGGTGAGGTGGCGATCCTGCCACGCAAAGATTATGAGGCGCTCGTCGCCAGGGCGGCCGAGGCCGACGAGGATTACGGCACTGCGCGGCTTGTCGCCCACGCGCGCAAGCAGATTGCCGCCGGCGCGCCGTTGCTGCCGAAGGAGTTCGTGGATCGCTTGGCCAATAAAGAGAACCCAGTCCGCGTCCTACGTGAATGGCGTGACATTACGCAGGTGCACTTGTCCTTCAAGACAAACATTAGTCAGGGCCATATTTCCGATATCGAATGCGGCCGCCGTACCGGAACGCTGTCGACATTGCATGCCATAGCGACCGAGCTCGATGTGCCGCTCGATCTTTTGGTAAAATCAACAGAATGACGATCGCGCCGACCGCGTGTTAGCGAAAAAACGGAAAGAACGAGAACGGATTGAAGGTTGGCTGCCGCGGCGGCGGGCGCGGCTGAGCGAGGACCGGCGCGGCCTGTCGCGATGCGGTCTTGGCGGCGGGCGCGGTGCCGGGCGGCGGCGGCGGCAATTGGGCGAGCGGAACCGGCATGGTGGTCGTCGTCACCACCGGATCCGAACCGAAGGCGGCGATTGCGCGCCGCGGCCAGGAGAAATCGTCGGCACGGCCCGCCGGTGCGGCGATCGCCTCGCCCTTTACCAGCACGTGGGTTGCGATTTGACTGTTCTCGTCACTGCGGATGGAAGCGCCGCCGGTTAATTCTTCTCCGGCGCGCGCGTTGACGGCAAGCGGCACGGCAGGGCCCAACAGCGGGCGCGCGGTCGGGCCGCCGGGACGAACGCTCGGAGCCTGCTGCTGCGGCTCGGGCAATGCCACCGGCGTTGGCTGCAATGGCGATACGCGATTGATCTCGCGTTCGAGATAGTGGGCAAGCTTGCGCGCGCCGGCCTTGGTGAAATGCAGGCCGTCGTTGGCGCGCAGCCGCCGGTTCTGGCCTTCGTAATCCGGCCCCTGCTGGGCGAAGCGGCCTTGGTCGTCGACAAAGCCGTCCCATACGTCGACATAGACGATGCCGGCTTTATCGGCGCGGCTGCGGTACAGTTCATTGAGATAGCTTGCCTCGCCCGTCGCCTTGGGTCCGCGCAATGCAGGCAGGCCGACCCAGAAAACCGGCACGCCGCGGCTCTTGAGCACCGCGATGGTATCGTCGATGCGCTTTTTATAAAGCTCTTCCCATTGCTCGGAGTGCATCTCGTAGATGCCGGGCACGCGGGAGCGCTGCGCCGGCTCCTGCTGGTCGGGATTCTCCTGCTCCTGATCGGAGATCTGCGGCTTATCAGCCGGTGGCGTCGTCCCGCGCGCGGGCGGCTGGCGGACACGGATCGACTGGCGGTCGTTGAGTCCCACCATCATGACGATGAAATTCGGCTTCTCACTGGCCAAGATATCGCGCGCGCCTTGCGCCCAATCGAGCGCTTCGTTGCGCAGGTCATAGCGGATGAGACCGGCGCCGTGGCGATGTTTGCGGATGATGCCGATTTCCGGCGTATCGACCAGTGCGTCCTCCAGGCCAGAGGCAAGCCAGTCGGCCATGGAATCGCCCATGATCAATATGGTGGCGGTCTGCGGCGCGTCGGCTTTACGCTGGGCTGCGGCCGGTGCGCGGGATGCGTCCGGCGGCTTCGCCGGCTCGGTGCCGGGAAACGTTCCGGCGCCGGGAAACGGCCGGAACAGGCGCTCTAGGAACCCTTGCGCGACTTGCATGCGGCCATCGGAAGATTGCGCGGCGGCAGGAGGCGTCAAGGCGCACAGCAAAGCGGAGCTTGCCGCCAGCAAGCCAATCAGGGTGCGGGCGGAGAGACGTCTGGGCATACCTTTTGTTGCTGCGGCCATCGCCATTGCCACTGACATTGCCATGGGTCGAGCGTTCGTTATTCATAGCACTCTGAACCTGGCAACTTGAAGGCCGCTGAAATGGTTACCGGAGGGGCCAAATCAGCGCGTGCGCAGGCGGGTCAATATGTCGGCCGAGGCAAAACCATCCGGAATCACGCCGATCGAGGTCTGATAGTTGCGGATCGCGGCGCGCGAGCGCACGCCGATCCGGCCGTCCGCTTCGCCCAAATCGAAACCGCGGCTGAGCAGAAGTTCCTGCAGCTCGCGGCGCTGCTCGCGCGTGAGCACCGGCTCATGGCGCGGCCAGGGTTGCACGATCGGGCCCTCGCTGCGCAGCCGATCGGCGAGATGCCCGACGGCGAGCACATAGGCCTCGGCCGGGTTGTATTTCATCAGCACGTCGAAGTTCGATGTCAGGAGGAATGCCGGTCCCTGGACGCCGGCCGGAAGCAATAAGAACGCGCGGTTATCGCGGTCGGGGAACGGGCGGCCCTCAGGCCGGCGGAGGCCGAAGCTCTCCCATTCGCCGACGGTGAACTGGCGCTCGCGGTCGACCAGCAGGTAGTCAAAGCCGCTCGGCAGCGCGACCTCATAGCCCCAGGGCTGGTCGGGAACCCAGCCGTCCTTTTTCAGATTGTTGGCGGTCGAGGCGATCACGTCGGGGATCGAGTCGACGACGTCGCGGCGGCCGTCGCCGTCGAAATCGACGGCGTAGCGCTTGAACGATGTCGGCATGAACTGGGTGTGGCCGAAGGCGCCGGCCCAGGAACCCTTGAGCTGCTCCGGGCGCACATCGCCACGATGGAGAATTTCAAGGGTAGCGAGAAATTCGTCGCGGAAATAATTCTGCCGGCGGCCGACGCAAGCCAGCGTCGCGGTCGAGCGCAGCACCGGACGATCGCCGACCATGGAGCCGTAGCGCGATTCCACGCCCCAGATCGCCGCGATGACATGGCGATCCACGCCGTAAGTTTTCTCCACCTGCTCGAAAATCGCTTGATGGCGCGCGATGATCTCCTTGCCCATCCGGATGCGCTCTTCGCCGACCAGGACGTCGAGATAGTCCCAGATCGACTTGGTGAATTCCGGCTGGGCGTCGAGCAGATCCATGATCCGCAGATCAGGGGTGAGCCATGCAACATGGTTCACAAATGTCGTCCGCGACACGCCGCGGCGGGCCGCTTCCGGCCATAGCCGTTCGAGGCAGTTGGGAAAATCCGCCACGGCTGCGCGAATCGCCTCGGCGGTCATCAGCGGATGGCCGGACGATCCGGAGAGGCCGCTCCACAGCGGCATAGCCGGCAAGGTTTGAGCCGGGGCGATCGCGCCGGTCTGCTGCGCGGCGGCGGTGGCATACAGGCCGGCCGCAGCGGCAACTGCGATAACAGCTCGGAGTGCCCGAAACGCTGTGCTCATATGGGCTGTGCTCATATGGTTTGTCCCATCTCCCCGGCGCGCCAAGGTTACGCTAATCCCAGCGCCATGCGGTACTATTGAGACAGAAATAATTTACCGGATGTTAACGCGAGCTGCCAGCAAGAATGCGCGGCATTTTGCGGCAGGAGAATGACGGCGCCGCCATTAATTGCGATCCAATCGCATGCGGAATTGTTAATTTTGCCCGCGCAGCCGCTCGATCAGCTCCTGGGTCGGATAGGCATCCGCCGGCAAGCGCACCTTGAGCTGGGCCTGCCGGACGGCGGCGCGGGTTGCCGAGCCGAGCTTGCCATCCGCTTCGCCGGTGAGCAGCCGCTGCCTGATCATCAGTTGCTGCAATTCCTTTACCTGCGCCTGGGTTGGCGCCTCGACGGTGCCATTGCCGCGCCCGACCGGGGGTGCGCCGGCAAGCCGGTTGGCGAAATAGGCCGCGGTAGTCGTGTAGACGAGTGCACTGTTCCATTTGATGTAAGCCTGGAAATTCGGATAGGCGAGAAACGCCGGACCATTCCGCCCCATCGGCAGGATCAGCGACGCCGGCATGTCGTCGGACGGCAGCGCTGCACCGTGCGCGGATGTGACGCCCCATTGCACCCATTGCGAGCGCGGGTGCTGAATGGAGACGTCGGCCTGTTCCCACGACATTTGCGCGGGCACGCGCACCTCCTGCAGCCAAGGCTGGCCGCGCTGCCAGCCGAAGCTCAGCATCAGATTGGCGGCGGAGGCGAGCGCATCGGGCACGCTGCGGATCATGTCGACGCGGCCGTCGCCGTCGAAGTCGACGCCATGGTTGAAATAGTCGGAGGGCGTGAATTGCGTGGGCCCGAGTTCGCCGGCCCAATTGCCGATCATTTCGTCCGCACGCAGATCGCCGCGCGCGACCAGGCGTACCGCATTCATGAGCTGTTCGCGGAAGAAGGCGGAGCGGCGGCAATCGTAGGCCAGCGTCGCGACCGCACGAATGATGTGGAACGTGCCGCCTTTGTAGGCGCCGTAATCGCTCTCGAGTCCCCAGAGCCCGACGACGACCTGCGCGGGCACGCCGAATTTCTGCTCGATGCGGGAGAGCAACGCGGCGTGGTTCTTGAGCTGCTTCAATCCGTTCTGGTAGCGGTACTGCGCCGTCATGCGGTCGGAGAACTGCAGGAAGCTCTGATTGAAGACGCCCTGCCCGCGATCGCGGCGGA